>JBBRXY010000064.1:0-17283 GCA_038238185.1 Acidimicrobiales bacterium | reverse complement strand
TGTCCAGATCGGCGTCCGGTCGACAAGGGCTGCCGTCCGATCTGAACCGGACGCCGATCGCACCTGGACCTGGCTCAGTCCCTACGCTGGCGTGAGGATGCGCCCTACTTCAGCGGGCTCCTAGCCGGGTTCGGCGTGGCCAGCACCCCGGCGGTTGCCGCCGTGCTGTTGTACCGCGCCATTACCTTCACCGTGCCGGTACTCCTCGGCTACCCCTTCCTCATCTGGGAGAGAAGGAAGGGGTACGCGTAGGCCCGACAACAAGGCTTGAAACACCTAGGTCGGTGAGTGGGCGCTGAGGGACTCGAACCCCCGACCGCCGCCTTGTAAGGGCGGTGCTCTTGCCAGCTGAGCTAAGCGCCCCTTTGCCTAGGCACGGCAAGGCTAGCGGCCGGTTACGCCGCTCTCAGGCTCCGGGCGGCCGTTTGGCCCGCCCCAGCTCGACGATCGCACCGGCGGCCTCGTTCCCCAACCGGGGTAGGGCGTCGGGTCGGAACCAGCGCACCTCGAGGATCTCGGGCGAGCGCGGGCTCGGCTCGGCCGGGTCGGTTCCCTCGGGGAGCCGGGCGCTGTAGATCACGTCGACCCGGCGGTACCGGGGGTCGACCACCACCCTGGGGTTGTCATCGACGTCGAGCATCAAACCGATCTCCTCGAGCGATTCGCGGGCCGCGGCGTCGATGGCGGCCTCGCCCCGCTTGAGCAGGCCCCCGGGGAAGCCCCATCCCCGTCGATATGAGTGGCGGACGAGGAGCAGGGCGCCGTCGGCGCGCTCCACCACGCAGACCGCTCCCACCCGGAACGACGGCGTGGCCAGGCGCACCGAGGCCAACCGCAGCCACAGGGGCAGTCGGCCGTAGCTCCGCAGGAGTGCCGGCGTGATCATGTGAACTGCGACCGCGCCACAAGAGCCTGGGCCAACAGCTCAGGCGTCGCCGCCGCGACCGGCGACCGGCGCTCCTCGACCAGGCGGGTCACCAGGTCGCGACCGGCCAGGTCGACGATCGGGGCTCCCGCCTCCTGGCACACCAACATGGCCCCCAGGTAGTCCCACGGACCGTGGGTGTCGACGGTGCAGTCGATGTACGCGTCGAGATGGCCGCAGGCGACAGCACACAGGTCGAGGGCGGCGGCTCCGAGGGCCCGGACCTGGCGCCACCCGAGCGGCGCCGGTGGGGTGCTGTTGACCGCCACCATGGCGTCGCTCATCTCGGCACAACCGGTGGGACCGGTGGGCACGCCGTTGCGGCGGGCGCCAAGGCCGCGCTCGGCGCTGAAGTGCTCCCCGGTGGCCTGGTTGACGACCACGGCAGCCAGCGGGCCATCGGCGTCGAGGGCGCACAGGCTGGTGGCGAACCAGGGCAGGCCCCGGGAGGCGTTGGTCGACCCGTCGACAGGATCGACGACGACGAGCACCTCGCGGTCGGCGCAGCTGAGCCCGCTCTCCTCGCTGAGCACCCCGAACCCCGCATCCAGGAGCACCTCGAGGACGACAGCGTCGGCCGCCAGGTCACAGCGGTACTGGCCCGGGCGGTCGCCCACCGGGCCCCAGTCGCCGAGGCCGTCGAGAGCCAGGCGCACGGCGCCGGCCGCCGCATCCAGCACGTCGAGGATCCGCTCGCCGCCCACCCGGTCGACCCTACCGTTGCCTCGCGGGCACACCGTCCCGTAGGAGTACGGACCGCCTCTCGCCTACGCTCCACCTGTTCCCTTTTCCAGGAGGTAGCGGTTGGCCGCAATTGACGTGGCGGGCTACGTGGCCGAGCTCAAGGACCACGCCGTCGACCACGGTTTCCACGTCCACGACGAGCGCCATTTCGTGGAGACGTACTCGTTGCGCCAGGTCTGGGAGGTCGATCTGCACCCCGAGGAAGGCTGCGGCGGTCCCCTCGACCTGCATCTGGCTCTCGAAGTGGAGCCGCGGGTCCTCCTCGCCTTCGAGGACGTCGTCGCCGACCTGCCCGAGGACGACGAGCCGGCCGACACCTTCCAGTTCCCCCTGATCTTCACCTGGGCCCTCCCGCCCCTGCCCACGGGCCCCGACCTCCTTCTGCTGGCCACCGACCTGGCCGGCGTCGGAGGCCCCGAGCTTCCTCTCGAAGTCTCGGCCATCGACTCGTTCGGCTCGGTCACCGACGCCCCGGAGCGCAGCCTCACCGTCGTGGCCCGCCAGCAGGTGTCCCTGGCCCGCGTCCTGGCCGGCGAGGAGCTGCTCTGCGACGTCTTCGACCGCTGTCTGGCCGTCAGCCGGTTCGTCCTGAACCAGGCCACCGAGTGGGGTGTCTGAAAACCTCTTGACGGAGGGTTCGGGTGGTCGTATCTTGCAAGTGAGCCCCGAGGGGGAGACGGAGGAGAGGCCCGAAAGGGTCACCCGAAGTGCTTCCTTGGGGCTCGTCGACGTCCGGCGCTCGGCCCCTGCAGGTAGAGTGCGCCCCAGACCGGCCCGGGTGGCGGAACGGTAGACGCGGAGGACTCAAAATCCTTTGTCCGAAAGGGCGTGCGGGTTCGATTCCCGCCCCGGGCACGGCGTTCCTACCGT
Source organism: Acidimicrobiales bacterium (assembly GCA_038238185.1). Taxonomy (GTDB): domain Bacteria; phylum Actinomycetota; class Acidimicrobiia; order Acidimicrobiales; family AC-14; genus DATAQC01. Next base: position 14,744 of record JBBRXY010000064.1, on the reverse strand, counting down.
CAAGATGCTGGTCAGAGCGTTTTGGTCTTGTGTGGAAGACCATGAAGTGCTCGCCGTGGATCACAGTGCGGTCACAAGGAACCACTGGGCACCGTGAGAGAATGCGCGAATGAACCGACCTGGCAGCCGACGGCGAGCTGGTCGAGATCGCGTCGTTGATCGACGGCCAGCTCTACGGTGGCCGCGACGGCACCAGCCGCTGCTCCGAGCCAGACCCTGTGCCCTCGACGCAAAAAGCTCTACGACGAGACGGCCGAATGACCTGTGCCGCTACGACTGGCGTTGGGCCCGGTGACGGTGCTGGATTGCGCTCGACTTCGAGTCAGGGCTGTTGTGCACCCGTTGGCGAGGCCCCACGACAATCGGGACGACGAGCTTCTGAGATCAAGCTACGACTGCAAACCTGGCCGGCCTTGGCGGTGACCGTGCGGCGCATGCTGGGGGCGCCAGCCGCCATCGCGCTGATCATCGCCATGTCGTGGGGGTCGGCCGGCGCGCAGACCTCGGCTCCTGGGTCGCAGAGCGGTGCCGACCGGGGGGTGAGCTTCGCTGTGGGGTTTGAGGATCTCGGGTTGGGGCCGTCGCTCGCCTTGGCGGGCATCACTGCGACGCAGACGATCACGCTCCCGGTCCCAGCTGGGTTGAGCCCAGCGACGATTGACGGGCGGGCCAGCGTCTCGTTGGACACCCCGGAAGCAACGGTGGAGTTTTCCTCGGGTAGCGACTCGTTGCTCCGATTGCGCGTCGCGGGCGGAGCGGCCACCCCCTTCTCGGTTCCGCTGGGGTCGATCCCCGTGCACAACGGGTCGGTGGCGGTGACGGTCACCTCGCTCGTTGCCTTCCCCGACGCGTTCTGCCGCGGGCAATTTCGCGTTCCGCTGGTCACCATGGACCAGCTGCGGTTCGGTTATGCAGGTTCGGCGACCATGCCGACAACGGTGGCCGAGTTCTTCTCGCCGGTGCTCGGCCTACTCCGCCTGTGGGTACCACCCGGCCCATCGGTAGCCCAGTTCCAGGCTGCGTCGGATCTGACGAGCGCGCTGGCGACGTTGAACCCGAACCGGCGTATGCACGTCGAGGTGCACCCGCTCCCCGCCGAGGGACTACCCGATCCCGGTCCGTTCGTCGCCAACGTGCGCGATGTGCTCGTTGGCGTGGCCGGTCAACCGTCGGCGTCGGTCGTCTTCGCCACCTCGGGCGCGCCGCTGCTGGTGCTGGGGGGCGACGGTCCCGGGTTGGAGTTGGCTGAGTCGGTCGTGGTCTCAAAGCTGGCCGGCTTGGTCCAATCGTCGCAGTCGACGATCGCGGGAACGTTCGCTCCAACGGTGATACCGGCCACCGAGCAGACCGTCAAGGAGCTGGGCGCGGGCATCCTCGAGGTGAGCGGCGAGGGGCGGCTTCACCTGGATGTCCCGTTCAGCCAGGCGCAGTTCGGCGGCATGATCAACGCCGTGACCTTGCACCTGAAGGGTAGCTATACACCGGTGCCGGCTGGCTCATCAGCTGCGCTATCGGTCCTGGTCAACCGACAGGTCGTGGCCACCCCCACACTCGACGGCTCGGGCCGCTTCGATCTGCAACAGCGTGTTCCGGCGGCGGCGATCGGCCGGGACAACGTGGTGACTCTGGAGGTCGCCTACACCCCTGCCCAGGGTGTGTGCGCCGCCGGATCTGTGCCCTTCGACCTCCGCCTCGACCCGTCATCTACTGTCCAAACACACTGGGGAGCGTCACTGGCCGTCGGGTTCAGGCGGCTTCCCCAGGCCCTCCTGCCCGGCTTCGACCTTGCCGTCGACCAGCTCGATGTTCCGAGGGCCAGCGCCGCGCTGCGGCTGATCGCGTCGATCTGTCAGCTGTCCGGCGTACCGCTTCAGGCGCGGGTGGTCCCGCTGGGCTCGATCGGTGCATCGACGAGACCGGCGCTGGTGTTCGCCACCGCCGGCGCCTTACCTCCCGGACTGCATCCGACGGTCGACCTGCGCGCAGACGCCGGCTCAATGGAGATCGACCAACCCGGGCGCCATGTCGATATTGGCACCCTCGACGCCGCCGCCGAGGTGTTCACCGCTAACGACCGGACTGTGACACTCGTGACCTGGAGGTCCCTCGACGCCTTGGGCCGGTTGGTCGAGGCGTTGACTTCGCCTGAGAGCGGGTTGGCGGATCTGACGACCGATGTCGCCGTACTCTCCGCTGAGGGCACCCTGACCCAGGTCCCCGTCGCCGAGACGCTGACCGGGCGGCCAGCGCCTGGTGGCAACGGACCGGGGTGGCCCTGGTGGGCGGTGCCGACCCTCGCCGCGGTGGTCCTTGGGGCCGGGGTCGTCGTCGTGCAACGCGTTCGACGACGGCGGTCGTGACGCGTGCCCGACGACACCGCCGCTCCATCACCACGAGTAGCGCCGGCCGAGGAACCCGCCCGGCGTCAGGCGGTCCGGTTCGTCCGGGGTCACGCCGAGCTGGGTCTGCGACTGGTGGCCGCGGTGATCCTGGTCGCGGTGGCGGGGCGGACACTGTTCGCGGAGTGGACCGCCGCTCTCGCCGTGTCCAGCCCGTACCGGGCGTTAGGGACAGTCGTGCCCGCGGCGGTTGGTGTGGCAGCTTGGCGTCAGCTGTGCCGCCCTGACGAGCTGGCCGTCAACGATCGCCACGTCGATGCGATCACCTCGATCGGCACCGTGGCTGTCGCCGTCGCACTGACCAGCCAGCTGTCGCCTCGGCTGCGGGACCTGGCCGGCGCGGCCAGACTGGATGTGTTGTCAGGTCCGTTGTTGCTGTTCGCCCTGCTGTGCGCGTTGTTCGGAACGCGCCCGACGTGGCGGCACCGTCACGCCATCGTCCTCACGTTTTTGGCGTGGCCACTTCCGTACAATCTTGGCGCATCGATCATTCCTGCCGCGAACTTCGGCTGGTGGATCCTGTCGGTGATCCTCACGGTCGCGACCGTATCGGTGATGGACGCGCCCGGGCGGCGCGGCGCGCTCGGCGGCGCCGCTGGGTTGCTCGTCGGCCTGACCATCGCACAGGTACGCAACCCGTTGGGCGGGCCTGCAGCGCTCATTGCCTCGCTGGTGACCACGGTGATCCTGGCACGACTGCTGCGGGTGTCGTGGCTTCGTCTGCGCGAGCGCCCGCGCGCCATCTTTGCCCGCCGGTCGTTGCCGCCGGTGGTCGACGAGTCCGTCTGGATCGCCCCCCTTCTGGTGGCGGCCAGCCTGGTCGCGGCGCTGGCACCGGCCACGCCGAACCCCCAGCTCATCCAACGGGCTCCAGCGGGATCGGTCGGAGCGACTGGGTCGCCTGCCTGTCCGTCGCTGACCGGGTGGGCCCCGACCGGCTCGGCGCGTTCGGGTCAGCCCAACGAGGTGGACAGCCTTGCCGTATTGGGGTGCCGATATCGCAACACCATGACATCTGATCCCCCGTTCATGGAAGTTCGACTGTCCGATCCGGTGCCGACCTCCACCTTGGTGCAGTTTCCGTGGGAGTCGACCAACCAGGTGATCGGCACGCAACAACCCACGGTGCAACGGGTGGCGCTCATCGCCGGTGTGACTGGATGGGGTTTGGTTTTCGACGACGCCTCCAGGCCGCTCACGACCGTCGTGGTCACCTGGGACTGGGCCATGCCCGGTTCGCATCACAGCTTGGCGCGACGAGTCTCGGTCATCATGAACGACGATCCGCGCCCGGACTCGCCCTTTCCGACGCCCCGGTTCCATCTGGCATCGACACTGGCGCGTCGACTGCAACAGGTGTTGCGAACGAACCTCACCCGGTCGGTGCGCTATCAGGTCAAGGCCAAGAACCTTCCGGCCGCGGTGGCCGCCGCTCAGGCGGCAGCCGTTCAGTTGGCGGCGCCGGCGTCCGCGGCGCCATGACCTCAGCGGACGGACACGGCCAGGTCCCAACGGACGAGCAGGCGGCCAGATGGCTCGACGAATCGATCGAAGGGCTGCGCCGCGAGCGGCCGGAGCTTTCGGCCTCGGTCGTTCTCACTCGTCGCCAGCAGGTCACCTTGGCAATCCTGCTCGCCGCGCTGGGCGCGCTGGGCGCGCGGTGGCCTCAGGCAACGGTCGTCGTGGCCCTCGCCATGTTGAACCTCGTCTACGCCGCCGCCGTCGGATATCGCGTCAAGCTTGCTCGCAGCTCCTTTCACTCTGTTGAGGACAGATCGCCCGGAGTGCTCCATGTCAGCGACGAGGATGCCATGGCCATCGACGACGCCGACCTGCCGGCGTACTCGGTCCTGCTCCCCGCCTACGACGAATCCGACATCATCGCCCAACTGGTCCGAGGTGTGGGGGCGATCGACTACCCACGGGACCGCCTCGACGTGCAACTCCTGCTGGAGGCCGATGACTACACGACCATCGCCTCGGCTGAGTCGAGTGACATCACCTCGTTCGCCCGGATCGTTTTGGTCCCGCCCGCCGAGCCTCGCACCAAGCCCAAAGCCTGCAACTACGGGCTGCAAGGCGCGACCGGGCGGTTCGTCACGATCTACGACGCCGAGGACCGTCCTGAGCCTCTGCAGCTGCGACGCGCCGTGGTGGCCTTCTCCCGGGCCGATCCCGAGGTGGCGTGCTTACAGGGACGGCTCTCGTATCACAATGCGACCCAGAATCTGCTGACCCGCTGGTTCGCCATCGAATACGACGTCTGGTTTGCCTACCTGCTTCCCGGGTTGGCCGCCGTCGGTGCCCCGCTGCCGCTCGGGGGCACATCCAATCACCTGAAGATCGACGTGCTGCGCCGCCTGCACGGCTGGGATGCCTTCAATGTCACCGAAGACGCCGACCTGGGCATACGCCTGGCCCGCTACGGCTACCGCTCGGCAGTCCTCGACTCGTCGACATCGGAGGACGCCACCAGTGACCTGGTCAACTGGGCCCGGCAGCGCTCACGCTGGAACAAGGGCTACCTCCAGACCGCGCTCATCCACCTGCGGCGACCATGGCGCCTCTACCGGGACCTGGGCCCGGCGGGAATGCTCGCGTTCCTGCTCATCATCCTCGGCACACCGATCACGTCGCTGCTCAACCCTGTGGCCTGGCTGATGACCCTCTACTGGTGGATGGGAAATCCGTCGTTCATCGCCGCCGTCTTCCCCGGCTGGCTGATGTACCTCTCGCTGGCCAACCTGTTCGTCGGCAACTTCGCCACCATCTACATCGACGTGCTCGCGCTGCGCGACCTCAAACGACCCGGTCTCCTCGGCGCCTGTCTCATCTTGCCCCTCTATTGGGTTCTGATGGCCGTCGGCACGGCCAAGGCATTCGTGCAGATCCTCACTGCCCCCTCCTACTGGGAAAAGACCATGCACGGCCTGACCGACAGCGCGCCGCGCCCCTGACCGTGGCCCGTCTCGCGGCTCTCGTCGCCACTGTCCACGAACGCGCCGCCCGCTCCGGGCGCCCGGTGGGGCCAACGGCCGGCAGCGGGCCGTCGGTCGGCGAGCGCTTCGCCGTCTTCGGCGCTGCGCTCGGCTGCTACCTGGGCGCTGCCTGGTGGGCCGTCGGACACCACAATCTCGTCCTCGGCGACGCCATCAGCCGGTTGGCCAACGCCACCTATGCCCTCGACAGCCGATTCCCGCACCTGTCGGCCATCGGATTCGTCTGGGGGCCGCTGCCGACACTCACCAACCTGGTGGTGTTGGCCACGCATGTTGTCGGCCACCGGTCATGGCTCGTCCCCAGCGTGGGCTCCGCCATGTTCATGGCCGCGGCCGCGACCGCCGTGCACAGCCTCGCTGCCCGCTGGGGCCTCTCACTCCGCTGGCGCATCGCCACCACTGTCGTGTTCGCCGCCAACCCGCTCATCGTCTTTTACGCAGCCAACGGCATGAGCGAAGCCTTCTTCGTGTCTTTCCTGGTGGTGGCCGCCGGTCGGTTCGCCTGCTGGCTGGAGTCCGATCACACGGCAGATCTGGCCGGGTGCGGCCTGTGGCTCGGGATCGCGTACCTCGTGCGCTACGAGGCGCTCGCCGCCGCCGCCTGCTGCGCCGTCGTCGTTGCCGTCGTCGCCGGGTGGCGAGGACTGCGTCGGCTCCCGCCACCGCAACCGTTGATGCTCACCGTGCGCGCCGTTGCGGGCAACGCCGGCATGGACGCGGCGGTGCTCGCCATGCCGATCGTCGTCGCCTTCGTCGGCTTCGCCCTCATCAGCTGGGTCATCACCGGCCAGGCGCTGGCCCAGTTCAGCTCCACCTACGGAAACGCCAGTGTCCTGCAGACCTCCGGTCCGACGAGCACCGGCGTTCACGCCATTGGATTCGTCGTCGGCGAGCTTGCGGGTGCCGCGCCACTCGCCGCCCCCCTCCTCGTCGCCCTCCTGGTCTGGGGCCAGCCCCGCACCAAGGTCCGTGCTGCCAGTCTCGCCACCGTCTTCGGAGGCGTCCTGTTCTTCTCCGCCGCCTTGCAGCTGACCGGCAAGACGCTGCCCTTCCTGCGTTTCTGGATCACCGCTGTCCCCCTCGAGGCGCTCGCCATGGCGCTGCTCATCGCCGACGCGCCATCACCGAGGCTGCGTACCGCCACACGCCTTGGGATCGTCGCAACCTGCCTGGCCGGCTTCGCGGTGACAGCCATGGCCATGACGAACACCACGTTCGGTCTCCAGGAACATCAAATCGCGTCGGCTCTCGACCCACACCGCGACCGCCTCGACGAGCGTCGCACCCTCGCCCAGTTCGCCACCGAACGGCGCGTTGCCAGCTATCTCGACGGCCTCGGGCTCCCACCCGGCAGCGTCCTCGTCGACGTTCTCGACGGATTCCCGCTCGTCGCCGCCAGCGCCAACCCCCGACAGTTCATCATCCCCTCCGACTACGACTTCGACGCCGCCCTCAGCGACCCGGCGTCTAACGGCGTCCGCTACCTGCTCACCATCCCTCCGACAGGAAGAGGGGCCAGCGACGCGCTCAACCGGCATTTTCCCGGCGTCTACGACGCCGGCGTCGCGAACGCCCGCCTCGTTCTCCAAGCCAACAGCGACAACCAAAGCCCGGATTGGCGGCTCTACCAGCTCATCCCCAGCTCGTGAGCGGTCGGACACGATCCGTCAGGTCAGGCCGCACCCAGCAGCGCCGCACCCTGGTTGTCGCGTCGGCGACCACGACCGTGGGTGGACAGGATCCGCTCGAGGTCAAGGCAGTCGATCGGGCCTCCCGGCAGCTCGTGGGCCGTCCCTGAATCTGCTATCAAGTCCCGAGTGCCGAAATGCCGATACCCCAAATCGTTGACCCCTACCTCCGGGAGGATCTCCGATGCGCGCATTCGTTCGGTGGCGTCGTTTGGGGGCGGTCGCTGCTGCGGCCACGGTGTTGAGCGACCTCCCTGCCATGCTCGCCGGCGCCGCCACGACGGGGACCATCGGCGCATCCGGCACCACCCTCACCCTGTCCGGCCAGCGATACAGCTTTGTCGGCGTCAACGCCTACGAGTTGGCCACCGATTGGGCGAACAACGCCGGCTGCGGGGCCATGCTGTCTGACGGCCAGATGGCCGGCTTGTTCGCCTCCCTCCCCCCCGGCGGGGTGGTCCGGTTCCAGGCGTTCCAGGAGACCACCGGCATCAACCCCCGCACCGGCGGCCTCAATTGGGCCGGTCTCGATCGGGTTTTCGCGGCGGCGGCGACCGCACGCGTGAAGGTCATCCCGGTGTTGGGCGGCCAGGGCTCGGGCTGCGACGGCGGCCACTGGGAGGATCCTGCCTGGTACAACGGCGGATACACCCAGGTGTACAACATGCCCGCCAACTCTGACGGACGGGGCCTGCAGCCCCTGTCATACAAGACCTGGGTGACCAACGTCGTCAAGAGGTACGCCTCGTCCCCGGCGCTTGGCATGTGGGAACCGATGGGTGAACCTGAAGCGTCCACCTGCCCGGTTGCCTACCAGCCCGGCAACTGCGAAGGTCACCAGATCTGTCCGGATGAGGCGGCAGCCTCGGCCGCCCTGTCCGCCTTCTTCACCACCATCGGCGGTCTCATCCACAAGCTGGACAAGAGCCACCTCGTCGAAGCCGGCCTTCTCGGCGGTGGCCAGTGCGGCACCCAGGGGCAGGACTACCAGAGCGTCATCTCGAGCCCCGGCATCGATATCGCCAGCTACCACGACTACTACGAGTCCGCGCCCATGGGCGGTGACCAATGGAACGGCATCGCCGTGCGCATCGCCCAGGCGCGTGCGGTGAACAAGCCCATCATCGCCGGCGAGCTCGGAATCACCGCCGGCGTCGGCGAGGCCAGTTGCGAGAGCACCGACCAGCGTGTCACCGACATGGCCGCCAAGTTCTCCACCCAGTTCGCGGCGGGCAGCTCCGGTGAGATGATCTGGAACTGGTCCCCCGACGGGCTCGGGCCGTGCTCGTTCAACACGACCACCGGTGACGCCCTCATGGGTTGGCTGGCCACCAACCCGATCTGACCAGCCGTGCCCGACGCCACGTTCAAAGCGCATAGACCCCCACGGCGAATGCCAGGAGCCAGAGCGCGCCGAGTACCTGAAGCACCCGATCCGTCAGGACGATCTCCTCTGGCGCGCCACCCGCACCGGCGTCTACCAAGAATGAATAGCGCAGGATGGCCAAGACGAACGGGGCGATCGAGAGCTGGAACCACACCGGAGCTGCAGCGATATCGGCCTTCTCGAACGCCCACAGGCAGTAGGCGGCGATAGCCACCGACGACGCCACCGAGCGCACGGAGCGCAGGTAGTCGGTTGAGTAGGCATCGAGCGTCGCTCGGTGCTCGCCTCGCTCGTCGCCAAGGTCGAGCGGGCCGGCCTGACGCTTGCCAGCAACCATGAACAGCGACCCGAACGACGCCACGATGAGGAACCACTTGGAGATGGGCACACCGACGGCCACGCCGCCGGCGATGGCCCGCAGGAGGAAGCCCGACGCCACGACCGCCAGGTCGATGACCACCAAGTGCTTGAGCCACAGGCTGTAGAGCGGCTGCATTGCCACGTAGATGCCAAACACCAGGACGAGCGGCCACCCGGCCAGGGCGAAGGCCCCGGCCACGCTGAGGCCGAGCAGGACGATGCCGAGCGACGTGGCCAAGCCCACGCTGATGGTGCCCGCGGCGATGGGCCGGTGCCGCTTGGTCGGGTGCCTCCGGTCGGCGTCGACATCGAGGACGTCGTTGAGGAAGTACGCGCCCGAGGCGGCCATGCAAAACAGGCCGAAGGTGGCAGAAGCCTTGGCGATAGTGTCGCCATGGGTGAGCACACCGGCGGCACCCGGCGCGGCGAAGACCAGGACGTTCTTGGTCCACTGACGTGGGCGAGCCGTGCGTAGCAGAGCCGTGAGCAGCGAGAGGACAGACACGGCTCCGGGTCTGGGGACAGGCCGCCGGATACTGAACCGCCTCTTAACACCGCAACCCGCCTCAGAACTTCAGGATCTCCCCAAGCGCGCCGGCCAGGGCATCGGCCGGGTGGTCAACAGCCTTCGGCGCCCGCCAGCCGACGAAACCGTCGGGTCGTACTAGCACGGCGCCATCGGGCTCGACGCCGTAGAGGGCCTCGAAGCGTCCGGTCGGCGCCTGCAGGTCACCCGCTTCGCCGACGGTGAGCACTTCGATCGGTACCCGCCGTGGTGCGGCGGCCTCTTTGGCGGCCGCACGCCACGCCGCGCCATCGGACCCGGTGAGCAAGACGAAGCCGGCGCCAAAGGCGTCGAGGGTGGACACGCGCTCGCCGTCGCGCTGCACCCAGAGGTGCGGCGCCCGGCCCCCGGGGCAACCGTTCTGCACGTAATCGGCCATCGGGTTGGCGACGGGCGGCGGCGTGGTTCCGTCGGATGCCACGGCACCCGCCTCGTAGCGGAACCCGAGGTCCATGCCCTGGCGCCCGCCCGACGGCCGGGCGGCGATGCCAGCACGAACCGCGTCGAGATCACCCCTGCGCACCGCCTCGATCATCTTGATCATCCCGCCGCCACGCTTGGCGCTGTAGGCCACGTTGGTCTCCGCGACCGCCCGCCGTTCGATCTCGTAGGTGTCGAGGAGAGCGGGACCGGCCCAGCCGGAGACCACCGCGCCCACCTTCCACGCGACGTTGTGAGCCGAGTGGATCCCGGTGTTCATTCCGACACCGCCATCGGGTGTCGTGCGATGTGCCGCGTCGCCGGTGAGCAGGACCCGCCGGTCGCGGAACGCCGTCGAGAGCTCGGCGCCCATGATCCACGACTTGATCATGATGATCTCCACGTCGAGATCGTCGATCCCGACCGCTCCGCGAATCGCGTCGACGCAGCGCTGCTCGGTGAAGTCCGCAACGGTTTCGCCGGGGCCGAGGTTGAGGTGGATCAGCCAGAGGTCGTCCCCGTTGATGGTCACGAAGAACCCATCGAGGTCTGGCGTCATCACCACGTAACTCCAGGCCGGCCGGTCGCGCACCAGCGGACCCAGCGGGGCGCGGTGATAGATGTTGACGAAGTGGCCCATGTCGGCGTCGCCGGATCGGCCGATTCCGCAGGCGTTGCGCACCATGCTGTCGTTCCCGTCGGCAGCGATCAGGTACTGGGCGCGGATGGTGCTCGTCTGGCCCCCGTCACGGGCGACGATCGTGGCGGTCACGCCGTCGTTGTCCTGCTCGAAGCCGGTCATCTCGAAGCCGTACTGCAGATCGGCGATGCCGTGAGTCTCGGCACGGTCGCGCAGCACCGACTCGGTGATGTTCTGCGGGCACCGGAGTCCTCTCGTGGGGCTCTGGGGCTCAGGTGCGTCGAAATCGGGTTCGATCGTCTCGGTGCGGCCGAGCTCCTCCCCCGACAGCGTGGTGATCCACAGCATTTGGTCAAGGAATTCGCGAGGCACGCCCCGCCGGCGCACCTCGTCCTCGGCCCCCCACAGGCGCAAGAGCTCCGCCGTGCGTTGCATGATCCCGACCGCCCTGGGGTGCTCGAGGGTGCCGGGGTACTTGCTGACGACCATCGATGGCACCCCGAGGTGCGAGAGGGTCAGCGATGCGGCCAGGCCCGTCGGTCCGCCACCGACGATCAACACTGGTGTCTCGCTGCGCATCCCTCTTCTCCTTGCTCGCTGTCCCTGTCGAGCTCGACGCTATCTGGCCGGCTCGAGCGCACGTCGACCGAGCGCCGTCGGGTCGAGACGGTCAGTTGTCGTCGGGCACGCCGGCGGCGGGGGCGGCCGTCGAGGTGGGCCGGCGGCGGAGTCCCAGCCCACCCAACCCGGCGGCGATCAGTAAGGCCACACCGCCCACGGTCATGGCCGCCCGGTAGCCGTGCAGGAACGACGCCACCGCTTCGTGTGCGGCGCCGGGCCCCAGTGATCGGGCGACAGTGTCGACCTGGGCGCCGGCTACGTCCGACGCCAGGGCGCGGGCGCGCGACCGAACGCCCTCCGGGAAGGCGGCAAGCCGGCGGTTCCAGTCCCGTACGGCCAGGGTGACCCCGATCGAACCCAGCACGGCGAGCCCCACCGAGGTTCCGATCTGGCGGCTGGTGTTGAGCAGCCCCGACGCGATGCCCGACGAGCCGGGAGGGACCTCGGACATGGCGGCGGTGGACGACGCAGGGACGAGGATGCCGAAGCCCAGACCGACGCACACGTACCCCACGACGGCAAGCGTGTAGGTCGAATCGGCGCCGAGGCGGCTGAGGCCCAGAACCCCGGCGGCGCCGATCACGGCTCCGGTTGCGATCACCGCCTCGCGACGGAAGCGGGCGCCGATGCGGCCCGCGAACTCGGCGACGATGAGGAACGGAAGATTCAGCGGGATCCACGACAACCCGGTACGCAGCGCCGACCAGCCCCGGACGTTCTGGTAGTACAGCGTGACGTAGAACAGCGAGCCCGTCAGGGCCAGGTAGGCCAAGGCGAACACACTGTTGGCGGTCAGGAACACGCGGTCGTGGACCATGGCGGGCGGCACCATCGGCGACGTGGTGCGACGCTCCCAGGTCGCGAAGGCGGCCAGCAACGCCACCCCCGCCGCCAACAGGCCGAGCACCACCGGCGATCCCCACCCCTCCGTCGACGACTCGATGAGGGCGAGGGTGATGGCGAACAGGCCGAGGGCGGAGAGGACGACGCCCGCGATGTCGAGCCGGCGGGCCGCCGGATCGCGCGACTCGGCGACGCCGGCAAGAGTCACGACCGCGCCGACGATGCCGATGGGCACGTTCACCCAGAAGATCGACGACCAGTCGAACGCGCTGAGCAGGAGCCCTCCGACGATCGGCCCGGCCCCAAACCCCAGGCCGCCGATGCCCGCCCAGGTGCCGATGGCCCAGGCCCGCCGTTCGGGTGGAAATGCCTCGACGAGGAGCGACAGCGTCAGCGCCGACATCAGCGCGCCACCCGCGCCCTGACAGGCCCGAGAGCCGATCAGCGCGAGATCGGTGGTGGACAACGCACAACCGGCCGATGAGACGGTGAAGACGGCCAGGCCGGCCAGAAAGACCCGCTTTCGCCCGAACCGGTCGCCGAGGGCACCGCCCAGGGGGATGAGTGTTGCCAGGGCGAGCGCGTAGGCGCTGATGACCCATTCGAGGCCCCCCGGCGACAGGTCGAGCTCCCGTTGGATCGAGGGCAGGGCCACGTTGACGATGGTGACGTCGAGCAGGATCATTGCCTGGGCGAGGCACATCGCCACCAACGTCAGGCCCCGCCTCCCCCCACTCATGACCAGAGTCTTGCCCGAAGGCCCGACCCCGTCGAGCCTTCGCCTCCTCGGATACAGCGGCGCACGGGGCCGAGGTGGCCCCTTCAAGAGCCAGAGACGGTGAATACTGTTGCGTGCCTCGGGCCGACGACGGTCCGCGACGACGGGAGCTGGCAGTGGGTACGAGCTCGAGAAGCCCAATGGTTCGGTCGAGGTGGGCCGTGCCCTGTCTGACGGTTGCCATGGTCATCCTCGCCGGGCTCGTCCTGGTGCTCGACCCGGTGAGGGTGAACGCTGTCGGCACCGCCGAGGTCGTCCTCGCTTCGCACACCCCCATCGGTCCGACGACGACGCCCAATGCGCCCAGCAATGGCCAATCCACCAGCGCCGATGGCGCCTTCGTGACCTTCCAGTCGACAGCCTCCGACCTGGTCGCCGGCCAGACCGACACCAATGCCGTCAGCGACATCTTCCTGTTCGAACGGGCCACGGGAGCGGTGACGCTGGTATCGCACACCCCGGCCAGCTCCACCACGACCGCCAACGGAGGCAGCTTCGACGCGGTGATCAGCGCCAACGGCGCCGTCGTGACCTTCCGGTCGAGCGCCTCCGACTTGGTGGCAGGCCAGAGCGACACCAATGCCGTCAGCGACGTATTCGTCTTCCAGCGGGCCACCGGGGCGGTGACACTGGCGTCGCACACCGCGGCGAGCCCCACCACCGCAGCCAACAGTTTTAGCTTTGTCGGAGGTATGAGCGCCGACGGTGCCTTCGTGGCCATCCAGTCCACCGCTTCCGACCTGGTCGCCGGCCAGAGCGACACCAATGCCACGTACGACATATTCCTTTTCGAGCGGGCCACGGGGGCGGTGACGTTGGTGTCGCACACGTCGGCCAGCCTCACGACGACCCCAGGCAGTTCCAGCCTTGCCCCGTCCATCAACACCGACGGGTCCTTCGTGGCCTTCCAGTCGTACGCCACCAACGTGGTGGGCGGCCAGAGCGACACCAACGGCAGCTACGACACCTTCGTCTTCGAACGGGCGACGGGGGTTGACACACTGGTATCGCACGCTCCGTTCAGCCCTACCACCACCGCCAACGGGTCCAGCACCAACCCGGTGATCAGCGCCGACGGGGCAGTCGTCGTCTTCCCGTCGACCGCCACCAACGTGGTGGCCGGCCAGACCGACACCAATGGCGTCAGCGACGTGTTCGTCCTTCAGCGGGCCACCGGGGTCGAGAGTTTGGTGTCGCACACCTCGGCCAGCACCACCACGACCGCCAACGGTTCCAGCTTTCCCGCAACTGCGAGTGCCGACGGGGCTGTTGTGGCCTTCAGGTCCGATGCCACCAACCTGGTCGCCGGCCAGAGCGACGACAACGGCGCCAGCGACGCGTTCCTCTTCGAGCGGGCGACAGCGTCGGTGACGCTGGTGTCGCACCCCCCCGGAAGCACCACCACGACCGCCAACGGTTCCAGTGCTCTCGGAACCATGAGCGCCGACGGCGCTTTCGTGGCCTTCCAGTCGACCGCCCCGAACCTGGTGGCTGGCCAGAACGACGCCAACGCCGACAGCGACGTGTTCGTCTTCCAGAGGGCCACCGGGGTGGTAGCGCTGGTCTCGCACACCCCGGCGGGCACCACCACGACCGCCAACGGGGGCAGCTCTGGTCCGGCCATCAGCGCCAACGGGGGCTTCGTCGCCTTCCAGTCGACTGCCCCCAACCTGGTGGCCGGCCAGAGCGACGCCCCCAGCGTGACCGACGACGTGTTCGTCTTCCAGCGGGTGGCGGCGCACCCGACCCCGGCCGACTTCGACGGCGACGCCAGGATGGACGAGTCGGTGTTCCGACCATCGTCCAGCATCTGGTACCTGCATGGTTCCGGGGGCGCCGACACCGCCACCGACTACGGCACGACCGGCGACATCCCCGTCCCCGGTGACTACGACAACAACGGCACCACCGATATCGCCGTGTTCCGGCCGTCGACGGGCACCTGGTACGTGCGGGGCGGCGCCACCGTCGGCTTCGGCACCACCGGCGACATCCCCGTGCCCGGTGACTACGACGGCAACGGGACGACGGACATCGCCGTGTT
>JBBRXY010000063.1:0-17317 GCA_038238185.1 Acidimicrobiales bacterium | reverse complement strand
GTGGCGGGCGGTGGCGCCGGCCACCTTCTCGAGCACGCCGGGTCGATCGACGACGTCGATGGTGAGGTAGTACTGCGAGTTGAGCTCGGCGATGGGACGGATGCGGGCCGGCACCAGGCCCGCCGGCGTCGGTGCCGTTCCCTGGCGCAGGTTCACGGCGGCGTCGACGAGATCACCGAGGACGGCCGAGGCGGTGGGCCGCCCGCCCGCCCCGCGGCCGTAGAACATGAGCTCACCCGAGGCCGCTCCTTCGACGAACACGGCATTGAAAGAGTCGCGCACGGCGGCCAAGGGGTGGTCGTTGGGGACCATGGCGGGGTGGACGCGCACCGCCACCTCACCCGGGCCACCGTGGGGATCGGCGACGGCTTCGACCACGGCCAGGAGCTTGATCACATAGCCGAGGCGACCGGCCATGACGATGTCTTCGGGCGTCACCCCCGAGATGCCCTCGCAGTACACGTCCTCGGCGACCACGGCCACGCCGAAGGCCACACTGGCGATGATGGCCGCCTTGGCCGAGGCGTCCCATCCCTCGACGTCGGCGGTGGGGTCTCGTTCGGCATAGCCCAGGGCCTGTGCCTCGGCAAGGGCGTCGTCGAACGTGCCGCCACCGTCGGTCATGCGGGTGAGGATGAAGTTGGTCGTGCCGTTCACGATGCCCATGACCCGGCGCAGGCGGTCACCGGCCAGCGACTCGCGGAGGGGCCGCAGCAGAGGGATGGCCCCGGCCACGGCCGCCTCGTAGAGCAGGGCCACACCGGCCTTGGCCGCCACCTGCACGAGCTCGGCGCCGGCGCTGGCCACCACCTCCTTGTTGGCGGTGATGACGGGCTTTCCCCCCTCGAGGGCGGCTCGAACGAGACGACGGGCCGGTTCCATGCCTCCCATGAGCTCGACCACCACGTCGACGTCGGGATCGCCCACGAGGGCATCGGCATCGGCCGTGAGCACGTCGTCGGCCAGGGCCACCGGGCGGGGCTTGGAGACGTCGTGCACCGCTACCCGGACCACCTCGAGGCGGGTTCCGGAACGGGCGGCGATGGTGTCGCCGTGTTCGGCGATGAGCTGCACCAGAGCGGCCCCGACGGTGCCGCATCCCAGCATCCCCACTCGCACCACGTTGCGCTCCACAGCCCAACCGTACCGGCTGGCGGAGGCGGCACTACCCTTCACTCGTGCCCGTCAGCGAACCTCCGCCCCACCGGTTCTCGGTGGACGACTACCACCGCATGGCCGAGTCGGGCATCCTCGGAGACGACGACCGGGTGGAGCTCGTCGACGGCGAGATCGTGGAGGCCACGCCTCTCGACGGCGGGCACGGGGCCGCCGTGGCCCGGATCGGCGACGTCTTGCGCCGATCGGTGGGCGACCGGGCCACCGTCCGGGTCAGCCGGCCCGTGGCCTTGGGTGACGCCTCGGAGCCCGAAGCCGACGTCTGCGTCGTGCGAGACCGAGCCGGCGGCTACGCCGAGCACACTCCCCGGCCCGAAGACGTGCTGCTGCTGGTCGAGGTGGCCGACACGTCGGTGGCCTTCGACAACGACGTCAAGGCTCCCCTCTACGCCGCGGCAGGGGTGATCGAGACCTGGATCGTCGATTCGTCGACCGGCGTGGTCCTCGTCGCGCGCGACCCCCAGCCTTGCGGGTACATGGACACGCGCCGGGCCGGCGACGGCGAGAGTGTGGCGCCCCTGATGCTCCCCGGCGCAGCCGTGGCCGTGGCCGACATCGTGTAGCCAGACGCCAACACGGTTCGGCCGATCGAGGGCTACTGGTCGAGGCGGATCAGGTCGTCGAGGGTCTCACGGCGTACGACGACCCGGGCGTGGCCGTCGGCCACGAACACCACCGCGGGGCGGGGGACCCGGTTGTAGTTGGACGCCATCGAGTACCCGTAGGCGCCGGTGACGGGCGTGCACAGCACGTCGTCGACGGCCAGGTCGGCCGGCACCCGGGCGTCGCGCACCACGATGTCGCCCGACTCGCAGTGCTTGCCCACCACCGTCACGACCCGCGGCCGCGTGGCCTGCGGGGCGCGGGGCAAGAAGGCCTCGTACCCACTGCCGTAGAGGACGGGCCTGGGGTTGTCGCTCATGCCCCCGTCGACCGACACGTAGGTCCGGATCCCGGGAATCGCCTTGATCGTGCCCACCCGGTACAGGGTGAGGCCGGCCGCGGCGGCGATCGAGCGACCCGGTTCGGCGGTGACCTCCGACTCGATGCCGGCCTGGCGGCAGGCGTCGTGGAGAACGGTCGCCCACTCGGTGATCGACGGAGCCTGCTCCCCCTCCACGTAGGGCACGCCCAGGCCGCCGCCCATACAGAGCTCGGGAAGGCCCAGCGGCACCACGAAATCGGCCAGGACCTCGACGGCCTTGGCGAACGAGTCGGCCAGGAAGATCTGGCTGCCGATGTGCACGTGCAGGCCGACCACCTCGGTGGCCGCCGAGGCCCTTGCGCTCACGACGGCACGGGCCGCGTCACCGTTGGCTAGACCGAACCCGAACTTCGAGTCGACCTGGCCGGTCATCACGTACTCATGGGTGTGGGCCTCTACTCCCGGCGTCACCCTGAGCAGCACCGGGGTGGTGATCCCGTCGCGGGCATGGAGACGCTCGAGGCGGTCGAGCTCGTCGAAGGAATCGACCACCAGGCGCACACCCAATTGGCGGGCCCGCGCCAGCTCCTCGACCGACTTGTTGCTGCCGTGGAGCTTCAGGTCGCCGGGCGGCACACCCGCGGCCAAGGCCACGTGCAGCTCGCCGCCCGTCGCCACGTCGAGGTGCATGCCCTCCTCGTGCACCAGCCGGGCCATGGCCACGCAGAGGAAGGCCTTGCTGGCGTAGGCCACACCGGGGCCGAAGGCGGCAACCGCCTCCCGGCACCGGGCCCGCAGGTGGGCCTCGTCGTAGACGAACAGCGGGGTGCCCTGGTCTTCGGCCAGACCGCACAGGTCGACACCGCCGACGGCAAGTCGCCCGTCAGGACCGACGCTCGCGGTTGACGGAAGGAGCCGGTGTTCGAGCGCGGACGTTGCCTGACGGGGCACTACATCGACTCGGGTGCACTGACGCCGAGGAGATCGAGGGCCACGGCCAGCCCCACCCGGGCCGCCTCGACCAACCACAGCCGGGCCTGGGTGAGGTCGGGGTCGACGACGTCGGCACCGGCCGGGCCGAGGATGGAGCAGTCGTGGTAGAAGCCGTGGAAGCGCCCGGCCAACTCGAGGACCCAGGTGGCCACTTTGTGGGGGGCGCGGGTGAGGCAGGCGGCGAGGACGACGTCGGGCAACTCGGCCAGGCTGCGCAACACGTCGAGCTCGCGGTCATTGCCGAGCAGGGCCAGGTCGACCTCGTCGAGCGGCCGCCGGGCGACCCCCCGCTCGGCCGCCACCCGGCTCACCGACGCGATACGGGCGTAGGCGTACTGCACGTAGTAGACGGGGTTGTCCATCGACTGGCGGCGGACGGCCTCGAGGTCGATGGTGGTGACCTGGTCGATCGACGACATCAGGGTGAGCAACCGGGTGGCATCGGCACCGATCTCGGCCACCAGCTCGGACAGCGGCACGAAGTTGCCGCTCCGCTTCGACATCTTTCCCTCGGTCAGCGAGATCATCTGGCCCAGCCTGATCTCCAGGCGGTCGGGAGCGATCCCGAGAGCCTCGATACCGGCGAACAGGCTGGCGACCTGGCCGTGATGGTCGGCCCCGAAGATGTCGATGGCGATGTCGAAGCCCCGGACGACCAGCTTGTCGCGGTGATAGGCGAGGTCGCCGGCCAGGTAGGTGTAGTCGCCGTTCGACTTGACCAGGACCCGGTCGCGCTGGTCGCCGAAGTCGGTGCTCCGGAGCCAGGTGGCGTTGTCCTTCTCGTACACCACGCCCTTCTCGGCGAGAAGGGCGACGGTGTCGGCCACCGCCGCACTGTCTTCTATGGCTGCCTGGCTGAACCACTGATCGAAGCGGATGTCGATGGCGCCGAGGGTGGCACGGATGTTGTCGAGGATCCGATCGGCCGCCCACCGCCCGGCGGCCGTCACGTCCTCGGGACCGTCGTAGGCCTCGGCCAGCAGCGTCACGTAGGCACCCTGGTAGCCCTCCTCGGGCACCTCTTCATCTCGGCGGCGGGCCAGCAGGCTCTCCCCGAGTTGGCGGATCTGGCCCCCCGTGTCGTTGACGTAGTACTCCCGGTGCACCTGCCAGCCGCAGCGGGCCAGGACCCGGGAGAGGGCGTCGCCGTAGGCGCACCACCACCCGTTGCCCACGTGGATGGGTCCGGTGGGGTTGGCCGACACGAACTCGACCACCACCCGACCGCGCGCGCCGATGTCGTGGCGGGCGTAAGCGTCCACACCCGCGCCGACCACCTCGGTGAGAACCTCGTGGAGCCACCCGTGGTCGAGATGAAAGTTCACGAAACCCGGTCCGGCCACCTCGACCGAGGTGACGTGCTCGGGGAGATGGGCGGCGAGGTGTCCGGCGATAGCCGTGGCCAGTTCACGCGGGGCGCGCCGCGCCTGTTTGGCCGCGACCAGGGCGGCATTGGTCGACCAATCGCCGTGGTCGGGCTGGGCCGGGCGCCGGACCTCCACCGAGTCGGGCACGGGGTCGACCCCGAGGGCCGCGAGGGTGGCGTGGACCGCCTGGGCGAGTGTGTCGCGGATCATTGCCTTCCGATCTTCAACCAGGCGAGGTGTCAGCTGCGACGGCTTTTTTCCAGCGCCGCGTTGACCCGGTCGAGCAACTCGAGGGGATCGAACGGCTTGGTGACGTAGTCGTCGGCGCCAAGAGCAAGACCTTTGTCGACTTCGGCCCGTTGGGCCTTGGCCGACAACAGGACAACGGGCACGTTGGCAGTTGCCGGATCGTTCTTGAGCCGGGTCAGGAGCTGGAGGCCGTCGAGGCGGGGCATCATGATGTCGGACAGGATCACGTCGGGGTGGTCGGCGCCCGCCCGATCCAGCCCCTCTTGGCCGTCACACGCGCTAATCACCTCGAAGCCCTCGATCTCGAAGTTGATCCGGAGGAGCTCGAGGATCACCGGGTCGTCGTCGATCACCAGAACGCGTGTACGGGGGGCCACGGGCGCCGATGCTACCGGTGCCCCCCACACCCCCGGTCGGGCCCGCGTCACCAGCTCCCCCCGCCGCCGCCGCCGCCGCCCCCGCCGGAGAATCCCCCGGAGAACCCGCTACCGCCGCTCGACGACGGTGTGGACGCGATCGTCCCCGAGGTGCTGTTCGTGAAGCTGCTCATGGAATTGGAGAACGCGTTGGGCGAGAACGGGTAGGGCGAGCTGTACCAGTACGTCGCGCCGGTCTGTTGTTCGGCACCCAGGCCCTCGAAGGCCCTGGCCCACTTCTTGGTGGCGCCGAAGACGATCGCGTAGGGCAGGTATTTCGCCCACACGTTCTCCTCTTCGGCGAACTGCAGGCGGTCGGCCTCGGCCGTCTCGATGTAGCGACGGAAGCCCAGCACCTGGGACAGGGCGGCGCTGCCCTTGGCGGTGCGGGCGGGCATCCAGCGGTGGCCGACGGCCAGTACGAGACCGGCGAGGAAGATGGGGACGGGCACCAGGCCGGCATGGGTGAAGCCGGCGGCAAGACCGACGGCCACCGCACCCACGATCGTGAGGAGTATGCCGATGACGAGCCACTTGCTGCGCACCTTGTCCGGCCGCTTGGCGAACCAACCCTGTCGTACGGCGTCGGTGTAGAGCTTGCCCTCGATGCGGACCAGGTCCGTGTGGAACGTGTCCTTCAGGTCCGAGAGCGTGACTTCGTCCCCCTGTTTGAAGAGCGACGTCAACAGGTCGCGCTCGTACGGAAGCAGGCTCTCGTCCGGCTCCTTCTTCTTGGTCAGCTTCCAGTCTGGCTTCGACCAGCGGTGTTCGCGCTCGATCTCCTCGATCGTCAGGTAGGCGCGCACGGCCAGGTCGACGACGGTGGCGGTGACGTCCACGGGATCGGCCTTCTCGTCGAGCAGCACACCGAGCTGGGCCGGCCGCAACCCGTCCGGCGGCCGGTAGATCACTGGGCCGTCACGGTCGGCGAACAGCGGCACCCCTTCAGTCGGGGCTCCGCGCTTGGGCGGCGCCGTCACCCCGTCCGGAGGGCCGCTCGGGCCCAGGCTGGGGCCACCGGCGACGCGCCGGTCGCGCCCCTGGCGCCAGAACAGCCAACCGAGCCCGAAAATGCCGACGACGAGCAGAACCGACGCCGAGCCCACGGTGGCCGGAGTGAGCGAGAACGCCCGCTGCGGCGTCCACCGTTCGTCGAGGATGGGGCCCGTTGCCGTGACCGCGCCCTTGGGCAGCGAGATCACGACGGTAAGCCCCTCTTCCGGGCTGAGGTCGGGGTTGGAGAAGTCGGTCGTCGTGCTACCCGCCGCTCCGGCCACCGCACACGGCGAGGAGCTGCCTTGGGGACCGGCGAAGCACGCCACCCCGTTGGTGGCCACCGGGGTGGTCACCGTGACCGACGGGTTGGCGATGGGCACGGTCCACTCGGTGCCGATGGCATTCCAGTAAAGCTCGTCGTGTTCGCCGAAGGCGTTGAGGGCGCCGCTCACGTCGTAGTCGATCACGTATTGGTGTGGGCCGGTGATGGTCTTGTCGGGATCGCCGATGCGGACGTACTTGCGGTTGCCCGACGAGATCTTGACCTTGGTGGGGGTATCGGGCGACGCCGACACGGTGACGTTGTCGATGCGATCGATCCGGTCGTAGCGCCCGTCGTACCGGAACCGGACCGGGATCTTGCGCTCGATCCCGTGGCGGGCGGTACCGCCGAAGTTGTAGTCGACTACCTCGTGCACATGGACGGTGCCGCTGGGCTGGACCTCGATGTCGACGTGGTAAGAGTCGATGGCCTCGATGCCAAAACCGGCCTGAGCCTGAGCGGAGCTCTGAGCCCCGGTCAGCGGGACGGCGAGCCAGAGGAGGGCGAGCACTCCTGCCCGTACCAACCGGGGACGCGGTCTAGAGGTCGGCATCGGGTACCCCACGATCGTCGGCGCCGGCCTGGAAGTACTCGGCGGGGCGGAACCCGAGGGGCCGGGCGGCAAGGACGGCCGGGAAGGTCTGCTGGCGGGTGTTGAACGTGCGGACCTGGGCGTTGTAGTAGCGACGGGCGAAGGAGATGTCCTCCTCCAGGATCGACAGCTGTTCCTGGAGGGAACGGAAGCTGGCATCTGCGGTGAGGTCGGGGTAGGCCTCGGCGGTGGCGAAGATCGTCTTGAGCGAACCGGCAAGTTGCTGCTCGGCTGGTCCGGCCTGGGCCGGCCCCTGGGCGTTGATCGCCCGGGAGCGGGCGTCCACCACCTCCACGAGGGTGCGGTTCTCAAAGTCGCGGTACCCCTTGACGGTCTCGACCAGTGCCGGCACCAGGTCGGCCCGGCGCGTGAGCTGCACGTCGATTCCGGCCCACCCGTCGGCGACCTGGTTCCGGGAACGGACGAGACGGTTGAACGTGACCATTACCCACACAAGGACCACCACGACCAGCACGGCGACGATCGCGACGATGATCACCGGAACGGCCGGCCATGCGGCCAGGAGAGAGGATGGAAGCCAGTGGCCACGGGTGGGTTGAGGCTAGCGGGCGGCCCGTCGTGGTAGCCGAGCCCGGCGGCGGCCCCCACCACCTGGACCTAGACTGGCGGCCCCGCCCTCGTAGCTCAGGGGATAGAGCACCGCCCTCCGGAGGCGGGTGCGTAGGTTCGAATCCTACCGAGGGCGCCTCCCGAAACTCCGACTCCGATCAGGGGTACCCATTGGCAGTGATCGAGGTCAGCGGCCTGCACAAGTCCTACGGGTCGTTCGAGGCCGTGCACGACCTGAGCTTCGCGGTCGAGCCGGGTGAGCTGCTGGCCGTTCTCGGCCCCAACGGCGCGGGAAAGACCACGACTGTGGAGATCCTCGAGGGGTACCGCACGCGCGATGCGGGTGAGGTTCGGGTGCTGGGCATGGACCCGGCTTCGGGAGGCGCTGAGCTTCGCCAGCGCATCGGCATCGTGCTCCAGGAGTGCGGCATCAGCCCCTACCTCACCGTGACCGAGGTGCTCACGATGCACGCCCAGTGCTACCGCTCGCCCCGACAGGTCGGCGAGGT
This sequence comes from Acidimicrobiales bacterium, assembly GCA_038238185.1. Taxonomy (GTDB): domain Bacteria; phylum Actinomycetota; class Acidimicrobiia; order Acidimicrobiales; family AC-14; genus DATAQC01. The sequence goes on along the minus strand of JBBRXY010000063.1, from coordinate 9,202 downwards.
GATCGAGCTGGTGGGCCTCCAGGAGAAGCACGGCGCCCGGGTCAAGACGTTGTCGGGTGGCCAGCAGCGGCGCCTCGACCTGGCCCTCGGCCTCATCGGCGACCCCGAGTTGCTGTTCCTCGACGAGCCCACCACCGGCTTCGACCCCACGGCTCGCCGCCAGGCGTGGGAGGTGGTCAAGAACTTGGGTGCGCTGGGCAAGACCATCCTGCTCACCACCCACTACATGGAAGAGGCCCAGGTCCTGGCCAACCGGGTGCTGGTCATCGCCGCCGGACGCATCGTGGCCGAGGGGCCGCCGGAGTCGATCGGGGGACGAGCCGAAGCCCAGGTGCGCATTCGCTTTCGCCTGCCCGCCGAGTTGTCGGCCACCGAGTTGCCGGTGCCGGCGACGGTCGAGGCCGACGGTGCCCTCGTGGTCGAGACCGACGACGCCACCACCGCGCTGGCCCGTCTCACGACCTGGGTGCTCGAACAGGGCCACCGCCTCGACGGCCTCAGCGTCGAGCGACCGTCGCTCGAGGACGTCTACCTCGCACTGACTGCGCCGCCCGGATCCGGGGACGCCGGATGACCGCCGTGAAGACCGCCGCCAGCCGGATCCGCTGGGAGCAGAAGGAGTTCTGGCGCAACCCGGCCGCCGCGGCGTTCACGTTCGCCTTCCCCCTGATGTTCCTGGTCATCTTCGTCGCCATCAACGGCGACGGGAAGGTCCCCATCCCGGGTGGGCTGGTCGACTTCCCTCAGTACTACGTACCCGCCATCGTGAGCTTCGGCATCATCTCGGCCTGCTACACCAACCTGGCCTTCTCCCTGTGCATCCGGCGGGAGAAGGGCATCCTGAAGCGTATGCGGGGGACGCCGATGTCGTCGGCCCTCTACCTCGGAGGGCTGGTCGGCTCGGTGATCGTTGTGTCGCTGATCCTCACCGGTCTGACAACGGTCCTGGGACTGGTGTTCTACGGCGTTACCTTCCCGGGGCGCTACCTGGCGTTGGCCGTCACCATCGCCGCCGCCGCCTTCTGCTTCAGTGCCGTGGGCGTGGGCGTGTCGACCTTCGTGCCCAATGAGGACGCCGCCCCCGCCATCATCAACTTCATCCTCTTCCCGTTGTTGTTCATCTCGGGCACGTTCGGCACGATCGACAGCGGCTCGACCCTGGCCCGGATCGCCGGCTTCTTTCCCATCCGTCCCCTGATCCTGCAGATGGTCGACGTCTTCAACCCGTATTCCAAAGGCACGGGCATCCTCGCCGGCGACATCGGCATGTTGCTGCTGTGGGGCGCCATCGGCGTCGTCGTGTCGGTGCGCCGCTTCCGCTGGGACCCGAAGCAGAACTGAGTTTCTGGTGACGGGCCCCCGGGTCCTTGGGGGTCGCCGCGAAAAATCAGGCGATGACCGTGATCGGACTGCCGGGGGGGACGCGTTCGGCCAGGTTGGTGATGGCCTCGTTGGTGATCCGGATGCACCCGTGGCTCACGTCGGTACCAAGCGCCTCCGGATCGTTGGTGCCGTGCAGGCCGATCTGGCCTGGGCCACCGGCGAAGCTCGTGTACACGTCGGAGAACGCCGACAATCCGAACGCCCACGGCCCGTAGGCACCTCCCGGGTTACCGGTGTCAAGGGTCTCGGTGAGGTAGAAGTCGCCCGTGGGCGTGGGGGCGGCGGACGTACCGACCGCCACGGCTTCCTGGCGGATCACCTCGGCGCCCTTCCACACCGTGAGACGGTGAGCGCCCAGCGACACCTCCAAGCGCCAGTCGTCGTCGGCGGTCGTGACGTCGGCGGCTCGGACCCATCCCGTCGAGCCGTTGGGACGCACGGGCAGCATCACCTTGAGCCAGTCTGCCTGGATCGTCTCTACGCGGAACACCAAGGGCACGTCGAACTCGTTCGGGTTGGCCAACGACATGGTGACGGCGTCGCCGTCAGGGGCGGCGAACACATCGACCGACGGCACCTGGGCGGTGGCCACGATGGTGTGAGGCGGCGGCGGGGTGGGCGGAGGTGCCGGCTCAGCGATCTGCTGGGGTGCGGGGGCGACAGGCTTCGCCGTCGTCTTGTGCCCTCCTCCGGAACAGGCCACAGCAACGACTGCGGTCACCAGCACCGACACGAGAGTGGGTGCGACCCGAAGCTTCCGCCTCATCCGTGCCACGGCGACCACGCTACCGGCCGCCGGCGATGGAGGCTACCGATGTCAGCGGAGTACGCCGGCGTGGGGTGAGAGCCAGGCCTCCGCCCACGCCGAGGTGGCCGCCACCACCGACGCCAGCGCCTCGCCCTTGGAGGTGAGGCGGTACTCGATGCGCGCCGGCATGTCCGGCAGCACGCGACGTTCGACGATCTCCTCAGCCTCGAGCTCCTTCAAGCGCTCGGAGAGTAGGCGGTCGGACAGGCCGGGGACCGTGCCGCGGATCTGGCTGAAGCGGGTGTTCCCGGCGAGCAGGGCCCGGATGATCACCCCGGTCCACCGGCGACCGATGATCTCGATGGCCCGGTGGTAGAGGGGGCAGAACCCGCTGATGTCGTCGTGAGAATCAGCGCCAGTGTCCATGGCCACAAGCGTAGGTCAGGGCGAGACGTTTAGCGCAGGGACGCAAGTGATGGCGCCGTAACGTACCGGGGTCAGGCTGGAACCTCGACCCAGTCGGGCGACGGGCCGGGACGGTAGCGACTGGTCAGACGCTTGGCCACCACCCCCCAGAGCCCGCGGGCCCGGGCCGCCTCGGCGAAGGCAGTGCCGTCGCCCACGTGGTGGGCCGGCGCGGCCCACGCAGGACCGGTCAACTCCAGTTCGGCCAGGCGGTGCCGGCGGTCGTCGTAACGCTCGGGGGTGAGGTCGTGGCCGTCGAGATGGACGACGTCGAAGATGAGATAGGTGGCCGACATGGTCGGAGTCGGCTTGGGTCGGTCGAGACTCAGACGGCGCCGGACCGCGTCGGCGTCGGGGCGCCCATCGGCATCGAGGACGGCGACGATGCCGTCGAGCACTGCTTCGGTGGCGCCCAGGGCGGGGCCCAATCCCCGCACCTCCGGCCACTTCGCCGTCACGTCGGATCCCGCGGCGTCGCACAACATGACGCGACCGCCGTCCGACCAGGCGAGAACCCGCTGACCGGTCCACCGCACCTCGAAGGCCCACTCGTCGTCGGCGTCGCGGGGTAGCTGGCCGGCGGTGGCCATCATCGGCTCCACCGCTTCGGGAAGAGGTCGACCGTCGGGATCCTGGGGAGGGTCCATGCGGTGGATCATCCAGGCCCCGGGTTTGGAACCCGAGCCGGCGGCGGTGCGGAACAGCACGTACCGGCCCTGAACCCGCTGACCGTGGAGCACGACCATCACCTCGGTGGGTCCCCACTTCTGACACTCGTAGGTCCCGTGATCCCAGACCGAGACGTGGCCGCCCCCGTAGTTCCCCGCCGGGATGTCCCCCTCGAAGTCGATGTACGAGAGCGGGTGATCCTCGGTGGGCACGGCCAGATGGTTCACCGCCGGATCGGGAGGCACGCCCTTGGGGACGGCCCAGGACACCAGTACCCCGTCGCGTTCGAGGCGGAAGTCCCAGTGCAGGGCCCGGGCGTGGTGCTCCTGCACGACGAACCGGGGTTGACTGCCGCTGTGGTCGGTCTCTGCGGCCCCGTCCTCGGGAGCGGGTTCGGGCGTGACCGTGAAATCCCGCTTCGCCCAGTAGGTGTGGAGGGCGGGGTCGTCGCTCAGGCCGGCTGCCTCCCGAGCACGGCCGCCAGTGCCGCCGCCAAGGTGGGGTTGGCGAAGACGAAGCCGGTCGATTCGAGCACCTTGGGCAGCACGCGCTGGCCCCCCAGCAGCATCTCCGAGACCATTTCCTTTCCGAACAGCAGCTGCAGGGCCGGCGTGGGGGTCGGGATCGCCGTGGGCCGATGCAAGAGCCTTCCCAACGTGCGGGTGAACTCGTCGTTGGTGACCGGCGCCGGCGCGCACAGGTTCACCGGTCCCACGATCTCGGGGGTGTCGAGGACGTGGCGGATCGCCCCCACCTCGTCGTCGATGGCGATCCAAGACAACCACTGGCGCCCCGAGCCCAGCCGTCCCCCCATGCCGGCCTTGAACGGAAGGAGCTGCTTCTTCAGCGCGCCGCCGTTGGCGCTCTGGACGACGCCGGTGCGTAGGTAGGCCACCCGGATCCCCGCCTCGGTGGCGGAGCCGGCCGATGCCTCCCATTGCTGGACCACATCGGCGAGGAAACCAGTTCCCGGCCCGCTGTCCTCGGTGAGCTCCTCGTCGCCCCGGTCGCCGTAGAATCCGACGGCGGAGCCCGACGCCACAACTGCCGGGGGATGGTGCAGTCCGGCCAGGGTGGTGGTGAGAAGGCGCGTGCCCTGCACCCGGCTGTCGAGTACGGCGGCCTTGTGCTCGTCGGTCCAGCGGTGATCGCCGATGCCGACGCCCGCCAAATGGACAACCGCGTCGTGGCCCTCGAGGGCCCCGGCGTCGATGGTGCCCGCGGCTGGATTCCACGCGATCTCGTTGGCGCCGGAAGCCTGGCCCCGGACCAGTCGGGTGACCTCGTGGCCGTCGCCTTCCAATGACGAAGCCAGTGCCGATCCGATGAGGCCGTGCGATCCGGTGATTACCACCTTCATGTCGTCCACCTCCCATGGGTCCTCATCGCTGGTGGCTTCGGGTCAAACGGCCACGTCGCGGATTCGCTCGATGACCTTGTCGATGATGCCGTAGTCCTTGGCCTCGACGGCGGTGAACCACCGGTCGCGGTCGAAGTCGATCTCGATCTGGTCCACCGTCTGGCCCGTGTGCTGGGCGATCCGCTCGGCCATGATGCGCTTGGTGTAGATGATCTGCTCGGCGTGGATGGCGATGTCGACGGCGGCACCCTGCATCTGGGCCGAGGGCTGGTGCATGAGCACCCGCGAGTGGGGAAGGGCGAAGCGCTTGCCAGGCTGGCCGGCGCACAGGAGGAACTGGCCCATGGACGCGGCCAGGCCCATGCAGATGGTCCCCACGTCGCAGCTCACGTACTGCATGGTGTCGTAGATGGCCATACCGGCCGACACCGATCCGCCGGGGGAGTTGATGTACAGGAAGATGTCCTTCTCCTCGTCCTCGGACTGCAGGAGGAGGAGCTGGGCGCAGATCAGGTTGGCGGCGTTGTCGTCGACTTGGGTACCCAAGAACACGATCCGCTCTTTGAGGAGACGGGCGTAGACGTCGTTGGCCCGGTCGCCGGTGGTCATCTGATCGGTGACGATGGGGAGCGACAGGTCGGAGTTCATGGCGCCGAGGCTAGCGGGCCGACCATCGTTCGGTGACCGGGCGTACGCTCGGTCACGCCGATCCAAGGAGGAGCGATGACCCACCCCAACGCAGAGTTGGTCCGCAGCGGCTACGAGGCCTTCGGGCGGGGCGACATCCCCGCCGTGCTCGCCTTGTTCGTCGACGACATCGTGTGGCACGTCGGTGGGCGCAACCTGGTGTCGGGCGACTACCACGGACACGACGGGGTGATCGCCTTCTTCACCAAGCTGATGGAGTTGAGTGCCGGCACGTTCAAGCTCGCCGTGCATGACATCACCGCCAGCGACGGACACGTCATCGCCATCGTCGACCTGACGGCCGAGCGCGACGGAAAGCCGTGGGAGAACAACGGCATCCACGTCTGGCACGTGGCCGACGGGAAGGTGGCGGAGTTCCGCTCTGTCCCCGTCGACCCCTACCTCGACGATGGGTTCTGGTCGTAGCCTCCCTCCCTACGCGGGCGTGGCGGAACGGCAGACGCGCCGGGTTTAGGTCCCGGTCCCGAAAGGGGTGTGGGTTCGACTCCCACCGCCCGCACCGGAACACACCGTCGAGAAGGCCACTCGGCTTTCTCGCCGGCGGGTTGGTCATTGCCCTCGCCGCGTGTGGCGGCGGCTCCTCGGCGCTCGTCGAGGGAACGCTGGCGAAGCGCCCACAACCGACGACGCCGAAAGCTGCCTTCGAGACGGCTGAGGCGCTGGCGCCCCGGCTGGCGACGGTCGAGATCGCCATCCGGAACCGTTCGACTCCGGACGCAGGCGTCGAGCTCCTCGGACGGGAGCAGCAGGTCCTCTACCGGACCCTGGCAGCCCGGCCCGAATGGCAACCGAAGGTGCTCGAGGCTGTGCCCGCCGAGATCCGGGCCTCGGTACGGGCCAACCTCACCGCCGACACCGAGCTGACCCAGCTCGGGGTGCCCACTGACGAGCTGCCCCACTGGCACATCGTGGCGCCGGCGGCGCCAGCCGCCCTGGTGGCCGACTACAAGGCGGCCGAAGCCGCCTCCGGTGTGCCCTGGCAGTACCTGGCCGCCATCCACCTCACCGAGACACGGATGAGCCGAATACGGGGCAACAGCTCCGCCGGCGCCCAGGGCCCGATGCAGTTCCTCCCGGCCACGTGGTCGATCTACGGCGCCGGGGGCGACATCAACTCCGACCACGACGCCATCTTCGCGGCCGCCCGGCTGCTCAAGAGCCGGGGTGCGCCGGAGAACATGAGCAAGGCCCTGTTCGCCTACAACAACAGCGAGCACTACGTGAAGGCCATCGCCATCTACGCCGACGTCATCCGCACCGACGAACGGACCTACTTCGCCTACCACGCCTGGCAGGTGTTCTATGGCGATCGCCTCCTCCCCGAAGGCTTCGACAACCCCTGACCCCCTGGCGAGCCCGACCACCCGCTGATGTCAGATCTCGCACGCGGAACGGCGGAGGGGGCCGGCGAGGGCGCGGAGGGCGCGGCCGCGGTGGGAGATGGCGCCCTTTTCGGCGGTCGTCATCTCCGCGAAGGTACGGCCGTCGCCGTGGTCGGGCACGAAGATCGAGTCGTAGCCGAAACCGCTGTCGCCCCGGGCGGCGATGGCGATGTGGCCGTCGACGGTGCCCTCGGCCACGATCTCGCGGCCGTCGGGAGCACGGGCGACGACCACCGTGCGAAAGCGAGCCCCCCGGCGGGCGGGACCGACGCCGTCGAGTTCGGCGAGGAGCTTGGCCACGTTGTCGGAATAGGTGGCGTCCTCCCCGGCATACCGGGCCGACCACACACCGGGGCGACCACCGAGGGCGTCGACCTCGAGGCCGGTGTCGTCGGCTACCGCCAGCTCACCGGTGAACTCCGCCACCGCCTCGGCTTTCAGGCGGGCGTTTCCCTCGAGGGTGTCGGCGGTCTCGTCGATGTCGGCCAACTCGGTCGGGCGAGGCACCACCTCGAAGTCGGACAGCAGCGGTGCGATCTCGGCCGCCTTGTGGGGATTGGCGGTGGCCAACACCACCCTCACGGGCGCGTAGGTGGCGGCGTGGCCAGAACCTCGGCCTGGGCTTCGAGCACAGCGGCAATCCCGTGCTCGGCCAGGCCCAGCAGGTCGTCGAGCTCGCTCCGGCTGAAGGCCAGGCCCTCGGCTGTGCCCTGGACCTCCACGAATCGTCCGGTCGAGGTCATCACCACGTTCATGTCGACTCCGGCCCGCACGTCTTCGGAGTAATCGAGGTCGAGCAGGCCGATGCCGTCGACCAAGCCCACCGAGACCGCCGCGCACGCCGTCGACATGGGATGGGCCTTGATCTTGCTCGTCGCCACCAGCCGGCTGAACGCGTCGTGGGCAGCCACGTACGCACCGGAGATGGAGGCCGTGCGGGTTCCCCCGTCGGCCTGGAGGACGTCGCAGTCGAGGACGATCTGGCGCTCCCCCGTCATCACCAGGTCGGTGACCGACCGCAGCGAGCGGCCGATGAGGCGCTGGATCTCCTGGGTCCGCCCCGACGGCTTCCCCTTGTTGACCTCGCGATTGGACCGCTCCGAGGTGGACCCCGGCAACATCGAGTACTCGGCGGTGAGCCAACCCGATCCCTTGCCCCGCATCCACGGGGGCACCCGGTCCTCGATCGACGCGGTGCACAGCACACGCGTCCGACCCATCGACACGAGGACAGATCCGGGAGCGAACTCGGTGAAGTCCCGCAAGAACGAGACGGGACGCAGATCGTCGGGCTGACGGCCATCGGCCCTCATATCTCGTACGTCCCGCCGACGACGGCCACCTCGACCGGGCCTCCGAACGCCTCGGCTGCCTCGCGCTGAGCCTGGTCACGGTCGAGCGTGGGCCACAGGTGGGTGAGCAGGAGCCGTTTCGCTCCGGCCGCCTTCGCCGACGTGGCGGCCTGACCGGCCGAGAGGTGCTGCATGGTTCCCTCCATCTCCTTGGGGACTGTGGCCTCGCACAACGCCAGGTCGAGTCCGGGGCCGAGCGACTCGAGCGACCAGGCCGGCCCGGTGTCGGCCGAGTAGCCGAGGGTACGGCCCCCGCCGTCGACCCGGACCCCGAGTGTCTCGGGCCCGTGGTCGGTGCGTGAGAAGAACAGATCGAACGAGCCGACGCGAACCTGGCGCTCGTCGGCCACCGTGTGCCAGTCGAGGGTGGGCTCGGTGTCGGCGTAGGTGTGATCGCGAAGTCCGGCGGGAGCGTACACGGGCACACCCTCCCGCGGGTTGATGTAGCGGAGCACGTTGACGAACCCCTCTAGGTCGGTCCAGTGGTCGGGGTGCTCGTGACTGAGCACGACGGCGTCGATGTCGTCGAAACCGACGTGGCGCTGGAGGTTGGCCAGGGTGCCGGGCCCGGTGTCGACCCACAGATGGGTCTCGCCGTCGTCGACCAGGTAACCGCTGCAGGCGCCGCCGGGCGCGGCGTAGGTGCCCGAGCAGCCCAGCACGGTGAGCTTCAGGCCCACTCCCAACCCTCCACGCCGTCGAGCTCGGGGCCCAGCAGCCGGCTGCCCAGATCCCGGAACCAGGCCACGTCGCCCGACGATACGAACCGATGCCGGCCCTTGCCGCCGCCGACGCCCGAGCGCCGGCCCAGGCCGGTCTCGTCGAGGATCGAGCGCACCTCGAAAGCGGTCTCGTCGGCCGACGAGACCAACACCACGTCGCGACCCATGACGTCGCTGATGGTGCGGGCCAGGAACGGATAATGGGTGCAGCCGAGCAGGAGGGTGTCGACCGCCGCCGCCCCCAGCGGAGCCAGCATGCGTTCGACCAGCACATGGGCCTGGTCGGTGCCGATCTCGCCCCGTTCGACCAGTTCCACGAAACCCGGACACGACGCGCAGGTGAGGGTGACCCCGACACGGGTGGCCGCCACCGCCCGCTGGTAGGCCCCCGATGCGATGGTGCCCACCGTGCC
>JBBRXY010000062.1:0-18635 GCA_038238185.1 Acidimicrobiales bacterium | reverse complement strand
AGGAGCACGGGTGCGAGGACGGGCAACACGAGTAGTGGAAGCAGGGTATCGCTGACCCGGAGCCCAGCGGCTACCACCCCGTAGACAATTCCGCTGGCGGCGATGCCGACGGTGGCCAGCAGGCAGACCAGCACGAGGAGGGCCCCGTCGTGCAGGGAGACGTTGTAGAGCACGACCACGCCGACGGCCAGCACGGCTTCGAGGACCAAGAGCTCGAGGGCGACGGCGGCGGCCTTGCCCAGGAAGATCCCGGCGCCGTCGAGGCCGGACATGCGCAGCGAGTCGCGAGCGGCGTCGTCGGCCTCGATGGCGAATGAGCGTTGGATAGCCAGGACGGCCGAGAAGAGCACGGTGACCCAGAACAGGCCGGCTGCGGCCCGGGCCAGGATCCCGCGGTCGGGGTCGAGGGCGAAGGCGAAGAGAATCAGGACGAGGACGGCAAAGGGCACCACCTGATTGGTGGCCACCCGGGACCGGAGCTCCACCCGCAGATCCTTGGCCGCCACCAGGCGGGCATCACGCCACAATGTCGGCTCGCGGTCGTTCGGGGTCGGGGTCGGGGTCGGACGGCAGGACACCGTCGGTGACCCGGCCGCCGACGACGAGAAGGCGGCGGGTGGCCAGACCGGTGGCCCGTTCCAGCTCGTGGGAGGCGAGGATCACGGTCGCTCCCCCGGCCACGGCCTCGGCCACAATGCTGTCGAGGAGGTCGCGACCGGCAGCATCGAGGCCGGCGTGAGGCTCGTCGAGCAGCCAGAGCTCGGGTTGGCGGGCGACGACGGCGGCCACGGCTGTGCGACGGCGCTGGCCCGCCGACAGACGACCGACCTGCACCCGACGGAGGCGGCCGTCGAGACCCAGCCTCGCCATGGCCTCGTTGGCGGCGGCCACGGGGTGACCGGCGGCGCGCGCCGCGAACCGGAGGTTGTCCTCCACCGTGAGGTCGTCGTAGAGCCCGGCGGCGTGGCCGAGCAGGCCAACCCGGCGGCGGACCGCCCGCCGGTCCTTGCGCAGGTCGTGGCCGAGCACCCTGGCCTCGCCCGTCCCGATGGCGACTAGGCCGGCGCACGCCCTGAGCAGCGTGGTCTTACCCGCGCCGTTGGGCCCGTGGAGCAGGACGACGTCGCCTCCGTCAACGTCGAAATCGACTCCGGCCAAGGCAGGAAAGCGTCCGAGCAAAGAAACCGCAGAGCGGAAGCGTACGATGAGGCCCATGGCGTCTACCTCCACGGTACCGGCGCGCCACGACCGTGGTCCAAGCGGTCTCAGGCGACGAGGCCGTTTTCCCCAGCCAAAACAGCGCCGTTCCGGCCATCGCCGATGGAACGTCGACTTCCGCAAGATCGTCCGCGGCACGGGCAAGACCCTCATTGCCGCCGGCATCCTCATCTTCCTCTTCGTCGCCTATGAGCTTTGGGGCACCGGTTTCGCCCAGCGCCGCGACCAGAAGGCCCTGAAGTCCAAGTTCAACCAGTCCCTCACCACCTCCACCACGGTGCCTACCGCTGGCGTGCCCCCCGACACGATCACCGCGCCGGCCGACGACGCCGTGGGTGTGATCCAGATTCCCAAGATCGGTGTCGACCAGGCTGTTGTCGAGGGGGTCGGCGTCGAGGACCTCAAGAAGGGACCCGGCCACTACCCCGGCACGCCACTGCCCGGCGAGCCCGGCAACGCCGCCATCGCCGGCCACCGGACAACCTACGGGGCGCCGTTCAACCGCTTGGACGAGCTGAAACCCGGTGACCCCATCACCGTACGCACCAGGGCGGGCACCTTCCGCTACGAGGTGTCCGACTCGTCGGTGGTGTCGCCTGACCAGGTGTCGGTCCTCGACCCCACGCCGGACAACCGCATCACCCTCACCACCTGCAACCCGAAGTACAGCGCCGCCGAGCGCCTGATCATCACCGCCACCCTCGCCAGCCCCCCCGCCCCGGTGATCGAGGCGCCCAAGAACCCACCCCCAGCTGACCGCAACGCTCTGGCCGGCCTGTCGGGCAAGTCGGCGGCCAAGGGCCCGGCCATCGCCTGGGGCCTCCTGGCGGCCCTGATCTGGATCCTGGCCTGGTGCGCCGGCCATTGGTGGCGCCGCTGGCCCGCCTACGTCATCGCCACGCCGGTGTTCCTCATCGTGCTGTTCGTGTTCTTCGAGAACTTCTCCCGGCTCCTCCCTGCCAACGTGTGACTCCCCACGTTGTAGTACACTACAACGATGCTCACGGTTCCCGAGGCTGCCCGGCGGGTGGGGAGGAACCCCGAGACGATACGGAGATGGATCCGGGAGGAACGTCTGCCCGCCGATCGCGTGGGGACGCAGTATCTCGTCGACGAGAAGGCCCTCGACGAGATGGTCGCCGGGGCGGAGCTGATCCCGTCGGCACGCGACGCGGGCACGCTCACGGGTGAGCCGATGCCGGACTTCCTGGCTGCCTTGCGCCGCTCACGCGCCCGCCGCTGAATGCTGGTCATCGACGCGAGTGCTGCTCTCTACCTGTTGGCCTCGGAGAGCGGCATGCGACCGTTCGCCGACCTGGGGTTGGCGGCTCCGGCCCTACTATGGTCGGAAGTGACGTCGGTGTTGAACGAGATGCGCTGGAGGGGCGAACTATCGGTGCCGCTCGCCGACGCGATCTTCGACCGACTGCTCTCCTCGCCCATCGACAGGCACGCAAGCGACGACCTTTATCGCGACGCCCGCGCCGTGGGCCGAGAGCTCGGCTGGGCCAAGACCTACGACGCCGAGTACGTCGCCCTCGCTCGGAGGCTCGACGTTCACCTCCTGTCGCGAGACGAGCGGCTGCGCCGAGGAGCCAGCCGCTTGATCACAGTCGTTGCTCCCGACGACGTCGTGCCTCTCCTCGAGGATGGCGAAGGCACCGCGCCCTGATTTCTGTGGCCCAGCGTCGTCGGCCGCCCGTCGCTCGGGTTCGAATGGCTGCACTCCCCCCGGTTAACCGACGCAAATCCCGGACCACGTGAATAGCGTGGCCCACGCAGATCACGTAAAGTTGGCGCGGTGAAACGCAACCTCACGGTGCAGCTCGACGAGGAGACTGTCGGCAAGGCCCGAGTGTTGGCGGCCAGGCGGTCCACATCAGTGAGCAAGCTCGTCGCTCAGGAGATCCACAAGATGGTGGGCGAGGACGAGTCCTACCAGCGGGCGAAGACGGTCGCGCTGGTGCAACTGGGCAAAGGCTTCCATCTCGGCGGGGCCCCGCTCCCCGACCGGGAGGTTCTCCAAGAGCGGTGAGCCGACGTTCGTCGACGCGAGGTGATCGGCACCTACGAGGCATGGCCGGTCCACCGTCCGAAGGTCGACGACCTGGTGGAGGCGTCCGAACTCGAGGAGCGGCACCGACTCTCCTTCTGGGACGCGCTGATCGTCGTCGCCGCCCGTCGTTCGGGTGCGCACGCGCTACTGACCGAGGACCTGCAGGAGAGTCGGCGGTTCGACGGACTGCTGGTGGTCAATCCCTTCCGCGTCGTCCCCCTGGGGGAGCATTCGACAGGGTTGGAATAGCTGCACTCTCCTTGCCCATTGACCGCCACGCAGGCGACGACCTCTACCGCGACGCTCGGGCCGTTGGCCGAGAGCTCGGCTGGGCCGAGGACCTCGGCTCGCCCGCTCACTAGCAGCCGGCGATCAGGGGCACGCAGTCGTCGGGATGGTTGGCGAGCACGTCGGTGGCGGTGAGGATCACGCTGCCGGCATCACTGAAGATGCCACCTCCCTGACCGGGGCCGGGCGTGCCGAGGGCGACGTTGCCGACCACGTGGCTGCGGAGGACGTTCAGTCGCCGGCCGTTGTACAGACCACCTCCCTGGGCTGTGGGGCCCGCGGCCTGATTGCCGTTCACGTCGGTCTTGGAGATCCTCGTGCGCCCGTTGTTCTCCAGACCACCGCCGTGGGCCGAGGCCCCGTCCCCGGTGGCGGTGACCGTGTTCCCGACGATCCGGCTGCCGGAGACGGTGGCCGTTCCGTCGCCGATGCTCAGTCCGCCACCGCCGCCCTGGCCCCTGGTGCCGTCGACCACCACCCGGTTCCCCGTGATCTGCGTGCCGTTCACGGCGAGCGTGCCGGTGTTGCCGATCCCGCCGGCCGAGGCGATGAACAGGAGGTCCGAGGACCCCTTCGACATCGCCGAGTTTCCGGCGACGATGCTGTCCTCGACGGTCATGGTGGCGCCGGTCCGGTTGATGAGTGCCCCACCGACGGCGGCGAAGATCAGCGTCCCCGTGGCCGAGGCGCGGTTGTTGCTCAGCACGGTGCTTGTCACGGTTGCCGTGCCGTTGTTGGCAATCCCGCCGCCTCCGGCCGAGCTGCCGGTGCCGCTGACAGTGTTGTCGCTGATCGTGCTTTTGGTCACCGCCAGTCGCCCGCTGTTGAGGATGCCGCCACCGAAGGCGGTGGGGCCGCTCAGGGCAATAGAGCCGCCGGCGACGGTGGTGTTGTCAACGGTGAGGTCGCCACCATGAGCCACCTCGAGGATGCGGAACGCCGTCGCCGAAGACCGTTGCACGATCGCCCCGTGGCCCTGGATGGTCAACGGTCCGGTGATCACCGGTAGCCCATTGCCCGGGTTGTGCTCGGCGGCGAGCACGTACGTGCATCCAGCCGCCAGGTCGATCGTGTCGGCGCCGACGCTGCTGTTGGCCGCAGTGATGGCGGCGATCAGTCCGGCCGTGCCGCCACCGGGACCACCGCAGGGGATGCTCGTGGTGCCGGCCTGGGCGGTGCCGGTCAGTGCCGCGGTCATCGCAATCGACAGCGCGCCGGCGCCGAGGATCGTCTGGACGCGTCGCCTGGTGCTGCGCAGCAGTGCCGATGTGATCGCCATGACTGTCTCCTCGCCACCGTCACGTTGATCGACGGCCTCGCTCGCACCGGACGCTACCCCGTCGGCCGGGCCGGCGTCCGGGAGCGAGCCGGTCGGTTGGGCCGTCATGTCGAGGCACGCGACACTGCGGGCTTGGATCCCAGTGTCGCCATCGTGTCGTTCCGGCTCGGCTGCGCCGACGGTGTGTCCATCGAGGCGGCGAAATGGGCCGGCGCCCTCGGGTCACTGGGCTTCCGCGTGGTCACCGTGGGCGGTCACGGCCCGGTCGACCGTCTTCTGCCCGGCCTGGCCATTGGCGCCCCGAGCCCTCCCGCCCCGGCCGAGCTCGATGCCGCGCTGGTCGATGCCGACCTGGTGGTCGTCGAGAACCTGTGCTCGCTGCCTCTGAACCTGGCCGCCGCCGGAGCTGTGGCCACCACCCTCCGACACCGCCCGGCCGTCCTGCACCACCACGACCTGGCCTGGCAACGGGCGCCCTTTGCCGACGTGGCCGGGTTCCCGCCCATCGACCGGGCTTGGGTCCACGTCACCGTCAACCACCGCAGCCGGGTCGAGTTGCGCTCCCGGGGGATCGCCGCCACGGTCATTCCCAACTGCTTCGATGTTGACGCGACCCCCGGTGACCGGGCTTCGGCCCGTGCCGCCCTCGACGTCCGCGCCGACGAGCGTCTCCTCGTACAGCCGACGCGGGCCATCGCCCGCAAGAACGTTCCCGGTGCCCTTCGCCTGGCTGAGAGCCTGAATGCCACCTACTGGCTGGTGGGCCCGGCCGAGGACGGGTACGGGCCGGAGCTGGACCACCTCCTCGCGGCGACAACGACTCGTGTCGTGAAAGGGCTTCCCGACGGTCTGTCCATCGCCGATGCCTACGCCGCATCCGACGCCGTGGCCTTCCCCTCGACGTGGGAGGGCTTCGGCAACCCCACCGTGGAGTCGGCGATTCACCGACGACCGGCGGCCGTCGGTCGCTACCCGGTGGCGAAGGAGATCGCCGCGTTCGGCTTCCGGTGGTTTCCCGCCGACGACCCCCGTCCGCTGGCCGCCTGGCTGGACACGCCCGACGCCGCCCTGCTCGACACGAACCTGGCCATCGCCCGTCGGCATTTCTCGCTAGCGTCGCTCGAACGACGTCTGGCCCGGCTCCTCTCCGAGGCAGGTTGGGCGGCGCCGTGGTGAACAGGACCGTGAGGCGATGACGACGACTCCCCCCTCCGACGACGGCGTTCAGGCGCGGCGGTCCCGGATGGACGGCCTGGCCCGGATGGGCAAGAGGGTCGGGTACACCTGCCTGCTCGCGGCCATGGTCGCCTTTGCCATCGGCGCCGCGGTCGGGTTCACGCCGACGACGGTCGCGATGGTGGTCGTGGCCCTGGCCGTCGGGTCGGCCGTGCTCCTGCCCGCCATCATCGTCGGCTACGGCGTACGGGCCGCCGAGAGGGAAGAACGAGGCGGCGGCAGCTTCCATTGATATTGATGTAGAAACCAGCCTTGGCTCGCGCCGCGGTGCTTACCGCTCTCACCCATCCGCTGGAGCTGCGCGACGACATCGAAGTCGAACCGCCTCGGGCGGGCGAGGTCAAAGTGCACCTGGCCGCGTCGGGCGTCTGCCACTCCGATCTGTCGATGCGCGACGGTGTCCTGCCGATCCCGCTGCCGGCCGTGCTGGGCCACGAAGGAGCCGGCGTGGTCGCCGAGATCGGCCCCGGCGTCACCGAGGTGTCCGTCGGCGACCACGTGGTCGTGTCCTGGGTGCCCCAGTGCGGGCGGTGCTACTACTGCGGACGCGGCCAGCCGGAGCTGTGCCAGGAGGCCGACGCCGTCCTGATCTCGGGTGGCCTGCTCGACGGGACGCCCCGGATGTGCAGCCGGGGGGTGCCCGTGTTCCAGATGTCGGGATGCGGCACTTTCTCGACGGACACCGTGATCCCCGCATCCGGCGCCGTGCGCGTGCCGGCCGACATCGATCTCAGCCTCGCCGCCCTCCTCGCCTGCGGGGTGGTGACCGGCGTGGGCGCCGCCCTCAACACGGCGCGCATCGCCGAGGGCGACGTCGTGGCCGTCGTCGGCTGTGGAGGGGTGGGCCTCAACGTCGTCCAGGGCGCCCGCATCGCCGGGGCGCAGACGATCGTCGCCGTCGACACCAATCCGGCCAAGTTGGTGCTGGCCGAGGCACTGGGCGCCACCCACGTGGTCGACGCCGGCCGCACCGATGCGGTCTCTGCGGTGATGAGCCTCAGCGGTGAGCGGGGGGCCGACGTCGCCTTCGAAGTGATCGGCCTGGGCCCGACCATCGATCAGGTGGTGGCCATGACCCGTCGTGGTGGCCAGGCCGTGCTCGTGGGTATTCCCTCCATGGACGTGATGCTGAGCCTGCCGGCGATGGTGGGCGTGGTGTTGGCGGAGAAGACGATCAAAGGGTGCTGGTACGGATCGGCCGACGTCCGTCGCGACATTCCCCGCCTGGTGGAGCTCCACCGGGAGGGCGTGTTGAAGTTGGAGGACCTTGTCTCCCGCCGCATCGGCCTCGACGACGTCAACGACGCCTTCCGGGCGATGACCGCCGGTGAGGTGGCCCGCTCGGTGATCGTCTACTGACTCCTCGGCGTCGGGCACGCGGCCGCACGCCTACCCGGAAGCCGGGCGAGCGAGACATCAGCCGAGGACGACCACGCAGACAAGCATGACCGCGGCGCCGGCCAGGTAGGGCGCGGGCACTCCGAGATGCTGGAACGCAAGGCCACCGAGTAGAGGCCCCACCACCCGGGCCATCCCTCCGGCCGACTGTTGGAGGCCCAGCACTCCCCCCCGGCGTCGTTTGGAGGCCAGCGACGCCGTGGCCGCGGTCAGTGACGGGGTAGCCAGGCCCTGGCCCAGGACAAGGGCCACGAGCGCGGGTACGAGCACCCACCAGGAGTGGACGGCAGCGAGCAGGAGCAGGCCCGCGGCATTGATGACCAGAGCCAGCCGCAGGGTCCGGATCTCGCCCAGACGATGGACGGCCGGGTGGACGAGGCCTCCCTCCACCAATGCCAGCAGGAGGCCGATCCCCGTGAAGACCACTCCGGTCGAGGCCAGACCGAAGCCGAGCCGGCGCTCGCCGAACAAGGCGAACGTGGCCTCGAAGGCGCTGAAGGCCACCAGCGACCCGAACGCCACCGCGATCAGCCGGACCAGGGTCACCCGCCTCGTCGTCGAGGGGTTCGAGACGGCAGGGTCGCTGTCGATGGCCGCACCGGGGTCCAGGCCGCCCATGCCCTCGGCCCCGATCCCGTCGGCCACCGCCATGGGCCGATCGGCGGGGGCGGAGATGTGTCGAGGGTTCGTCTCAGGCAGCCGACGGGTGGCTACGAGGGCGTTCACACCGGCCAGGGCGGCGGCGACGAAGAACGGCAGGCGGGCGTCGACCAGTGCCGCCAGGGAGCCGATAGCGGGCCCGGCCACGAACCCCACGCCGAATGCCGCACCCAGGAGGCCGAAGAGCCGGGCCCGCTGGCCCGGTTCGGCGAGATCGGCCGCCGACGCCTGAGCCACCGACACGCTGGCACCCGAGGCGCCGTCGACCAGCCTGCCCACGAAGAGCAGCGGAAGCGACCCGGCCAGCCCGGTGACCATGCTGCCCACGGCGGTCCCCACGAGGGACAGGACGAGCACGGGCTTGCGCCCCACGCGGTCTGAGACCGCGCCCCACACGGGCGCGAAGAGGAGTTGGGCGATCGAGAAGGACGCCAGCAGGACACCGATGGTGGCCGGCGACGCCCCGTAGCGTTCCGCGTACAGCGGTAGCACGGGCAGGATGATCCCGAAGCCCACCAGGTCGATAGCGACGGTGGACCAGATGGTGCCGAAGCCCGCTGGTAGCGGGGCGCGCTTGCGCTCAGATGATCGGCGAGGCACGAGGCCCAGCGAAGGTCGCCGTCGTGACAACGTCAAATCCGCCCAGAAGGACAAGATCCGGCCGGCAGCGCCGACCGGATCCTGTCGAAACCGCTACTACTGCTGGACGGGCTTGACGTTCGCCGCCTGCAGGCCCTTGGGGCCCTTCTGCACCTCGAACTCCACGTTCTGGCCCTCCTCGAGGCTGCGGTAGCCCGAGGTCTGGATGGCGCTGAAGTGGACGAAAACGTCCTGGCCGTCGGACTGTGAGATGAAGCCGAAGCCCTTGTCTGCGTTGAACCACTTGACGGTACCGGTTGCCACGGTTGGCACTTCCCCTTGATAGGTACGGATATTGCGGAGGGGACTGCTCAACCCGTGCGGTGTTGCCGTACAGACGCCAATCCCTCGAAATGGAACGCTAGCACCTGCCCCCCATACCAGGTCAACGGTGTACCCGCGTTCCGCCCGGCGTGTCCTCGACGACCCAGCCGTCGGCCTCCAGGCTGGCACGAATGCGGTCGGCGGCGGCCCAGTCTCGCCGGTCACGCGCCTCGTCCCGCTCGACAAGCCGCGCCGCCACATCCGGGGGGACCTCTTCGACGCTGCCGGCCCTCCCTCGCCCCGAGCCGCTCGAGATGACGACGCCACGGACCGAGCCGTAGACGGTCGTCCCGCTATGCAGCTCGAGACCGAGAACCCCGGTGATCTCGGTGACGGCGGCGGCGAGCGGTGCTGCTCCGAGGTCGTCGCCGGCGTCGAGGAGGGCGTTGGCCCGCCGCCTGAGGTCGGCGAGGTCGGCGATCACGCCCGGCGTGTCGAGGTCGTCGTCCATGCGTGTCCGGAACGTCGCCATGGCCGCCTCGTCAGACGCGGTGGGCGCCAACTCGGCGGTGCGGCGGGCAAAGTCGTCGAGGGCGGACAGGGCCCGGGTGGCGGCATCGAGGGTGGCCATCGTGACCTCCATGGGCTTGCGGTATTGCGACTGGAGCACCAGGAGGCGGTAGGCACGGGAGTTGTTGGCGGCCAGCAGGTCGGTGAGAGTGGTGAAGTTGCCGAGTGACTTCGACATCTTCTCCCCGCCGACCTCGACGAAGGCGTGGTGCATCCACCGCCGGGCGAAGGGTCGCCCGAGGGCCACGGCCTGGGCTCGCTCGTTCTCGTGGTGGGGGAAGGTGAGGTCGGCGCCGCCTGCGTGCAGGTCGAAGTCCTCGCCCAGCAGGTCAAGGGACATCACCACGCACTCGGTGTGCCAACCGGGTCGGCCCGGTCCCCACGGAGACGGCCACGACGGCTCGCCTGGGGGTACCAACTTCCACAGGGCGAAGTCGAGGGGAGACCGCTTGGATGCCACCACGTCGACCCGGGCACCCGACCGCAGGCTCTCGAGGGGCTGGCGGGCCAGCAACCCGTAACCCGCAACCGTGTCCGTTGCCAGCCACACGCCCTCGCCGGTCACATAGGCGTGTCCCGTGGCGACCAGGCGCTCCACGAGGGTCACCATGTCGTCGACGTAGGCCGTGGCGTGAGGGTCCTCGTGGGGGCGCAACACGCCGAGGCCATCGACGGCCGCGTACCAAGCCTCTTCGAACTCGGCGGCCACGTCGTCGATCCCACGGCCGTCGCGAGCCGCCCGGGCGATGATCTTGTCGTCGATGTCGGTGATATTGGACACGTGACGGACCTCGAGCCCGGACCATTCGAGGTAGCGGCGCAACACGTCGTAGACGAGGGCGTGGCGGCCGTGGCCGACGTGGGGGTGGTCGTACACCGTGGGCCCGCACACGTAGAGGGAGAATCGGCCGGGGTCGCGGAGGTCGACCTCGGCCTTGCGGCCCAAAGCCGTGTCGTGCAGGCGGATCACGCGGTTACCGTAACGCTCGCATGAGTCCGACCGTCCCCGACAAACCCAGCCTCGACGGGCTGGAACACAAATGGGCTGAACGATGGGAAGCCGACGGCACCTATCGTTTCGACCCCACCGCGACCCGCGAGCGGATCTACGCCATCGACACCCCGCCCCCGACGGTGAGCGGATCGCTGCACATCGGCCACATCTTCTCCTACACCCACACCGACACGATCGCCCGGTTCCAACGCATGCGTGGCCGCGAGGTCTTCTACCCCATGGGGTGGGACGACAACGGCCTGCCCACCGAGCGCCGGGTCCAGAACCATTTCGGCGTCCGCTGCGACGTCTCGCTCCCCTACGACCCCGACTTCACGCCGCCCGACAACCCCCCTGGGCGGGGCAAGTCCTCGTCGGACCGCGCGATCGCCGTGTCCCGTCCCAACTTCGTCGAGCTGTGTCACCGCCTCACAGAAACCGACGAGAAGGCCTTCGAGGCGGTGTGGCGCTACCTGGGACTGTCGGTCGACTGGTCCATGACCTACGCCACCATCGACGAGCGCTCCCAGCGAGCGTCGCAACGGGGCTTCCTCCGTCTGCTCGACAAGGGCATCGCCTACCAGTCCGAGGCCCCCACCCTCTGGGACGTCGACTTCCAGACCGCCGTCGCCCAGGCCGAGCTGGAGGACCGCAACGAGACGAGCGCCTACCACCGGCTCCGGTTCCGGGGCCCCGACGGCGCGGCGGTGGAGATCGATACCACCCGCCCCGAGCTGTTGCCCGCCTGTGTGGCCCTGGTCGCCCACCCCGACGACGAGCGCTACCAGCCGCTGTTCGGCACCAGCGTGACGACACCCCTCTTCGGCGCCCCCGTGCCGGTGAAGGCCCACGCCCTGGCCGATCCGGCGAAGGGCACCGGCATTGCCATGATCTGCACGTTCGGCGACGTCACCGACGTCATCTGGTGGCGGGAGCTGAACCTGGCCACGAGAGCGGTCGTCGAGCGCGACGGCCGTATCCGTGACGCTCCTCCCCCCCATGACTTCTGGGCGCAGGGCGCCGACGACGCCTGGGACGAGTTGCGGGGCAAGACGCTCAAACAGGCCCGGGCTCGTACGGTCGAGCTCCTGCGGGAGTCGGGTGACCTGATCGGCGAGCCTCAGGCGATCACCCACGCAGTCAAGTTCTACGAGAAGGGCAACCGTCCTCTCGAGATCGTCACCAGCCGCCAGTGGTTCTTCCGCACCCTTGACCACACCGAGGCGCTCCTGGCCCGTGGCGCGGAGTTGGCGTGGCACCCGCCCTACATGCAGGCCCGCTACGAGTCCTGGGTCCGCGGCCTCAACAGCGACTGGCTCGTCAGCCGCCAGCGCTTCTTCGGCGTTCCCCTCCCCCTCTGGTATCCCGTCGCCAACAACGGAACCGTCGACTTCGACCACCCGCTCCGTCCCGACGAGGCCCGGTTGCCCGTCGACCCGTCGACCGACGTGCCCGCCGGGTTCGAGGCGGGCCAACGCGACCAGCCGGGGGGCTTCACGGGTGATCCCGACATCATGGACACGTGGGCGACCTCGTCGCTCACGCCCCAGATCGCCGGTGGCTGGGAGGACGACCCCGACCTGTTCGGCCGGGTCTTCCCCATGGACCTGCGACCTCAGGCCCACGACATCATCCGGACGTGGCTCTTCTCCACCGTCGTGCGCTCCCACTTCGAGCATGGATCGGTGCCCTGGTCTCACGTCGCCATCTCCGGGTTCGTCCTCGACCCCGACCGCAAGAAGATGTCCAAGTCCAAGGGCAACGTGGTGACCCCCCTGCCCCTCCTCGAGGAGTACGGCGCCGACGCCGTGCGCCACTGGGCGGCGAGCGGTCGCCCCGGCGTCGACACCGCGGTCGACCCCGGCCAGCTGAAGGTGGGCCGTCGTCTCACCATCAAGGTCCTGAACGCGTCGAAGTTCGTGCTCTCCCGCCTGGCGGACACTCCGCCCGAAGGGCCGCTCGGGCCCAGCGACGAGGGCATGGCGGGGCCGGCGGAGGTGACCGAACCCCTTGACCGGGCCATGCTCGCCCGCCTGGCCGACCTGGTCGACGACGCCACCACCGCCTTCGACGGCTACGACTACGCCCGGGCCCTCGAACGCACGGAGGCCTTCTTCTGGGCCTTCTGCGACGACTACCTGGAACTGGTGAAGAGCCGGGCCTACGGAAGCCGGGGAGACGAGCCGGCGGTATCGGCCGACCGGGCCCTGGCCCTGGCGCTGTCGACGATCCTGCGCCTGTTCGCCCCGTTTCTCCCCTACGTCACCGCCGAGGTGTGGTCGTGGTGCCAGGTTGGCTCCGTCCACCGGGCCCCGTGGCCGGAGTCGGCGGAACTGCGAACGGCGGCGTCCGAAGGCGACCCGCTGGTGCTCGACGTGGCTGCCGCCGTCCTGGGCGAGATCCGCAAGGCCAAGACGACCGCCCACGTCTCCATGCGGGCCGAGGTGACCACCCTCGTCGTCCGCGACACGGCGCCCCGCCTGGGCGCGCTGGCGGGAGCAGCCGCCGATATCGGCGAAGCCGGTCGCGTCACCGAAATGGTCACCGAGGACGCCGAGGTGTTCTCCGTCAACGTCACCCTGGCCGAACCGAGCTGAAAAAGTTTTTCGAAACCGGTTTGGCCTCGTTTGGACGGGGTAGGAGACCGACGCACCGTACGCGGTGGCAACCCCCTCCCGAGTAGGGGCCTCACGCCAGTCGGGCCCCTACTCGCCCCTTTTCCGGGTCTCGGTCGCCGTGAAGATGGCCGACACCGAGACCGGCAGCGGCGTACAGTCGCCCTCCAGGGACGAGGTTGGCGGGTGAAGGCCGGGGAACGGCCCAGATCGCCCCGTCGATCGGAAGGAGAGGCACCGTGAAGGTGGCGTTCGTAGGCAAGGGCGGGGCCGGCAAGTCGGCCATCGCCGGGACCTTCGCCCGGGCTCTGGCTCGGCGGGGAACGCCGGTGCTCGCGGTGGACTCCGATCCCCTTCCCGGCCTGGCGTTCTCCCTGGGGCTCGAGTCCGACGAGGCCCCAATACCCGACGACGCCGTGGTCGAACGCAAGGAGGGGGAGGACGGACCCCGGTTCCGCCTGCGCCCCGGCCTCGACGCCGCCGACGCCGTCGAGCAGTTCGCGGTGATGGCGCCCGACGGGGTCAGGTTTCTCCAGTTCGGCAAGGTCAAGGGCGGCGGGCCGGCGCTGTTCCGGTCGCAACTGGCCTTCCTTCAGATCGTTCGCCAGCTTCCCAGCGACCGGTGGAACGTCATCGGCGACCTCCCTGGCGGTACCCGTCAGGCGTTCACCGGTTGGGGCAGCTTCGCCGAGACGGTGCTCGTCGTGGTCGAGCCGACCGCCCACTCCCTGCTCTCCGGCCGCCGCCTGGCCCGCATGGCCAACCTGGAGGACGGCCCCCAGCGGATGGTGGCAGTCGTGAGCAAAGCCCGCGAACCCGGCGACGCCGAGTTGGTGGCCCGGCGCACCGGCCTGGAGGTCATTGCCACCATCCCGTGGGACGAGGAACTGGCCAACGCCGAGCGTGAGCGCCTCGCTCCCATTGACGCCGCCCCCCACTGTCCCGCAGTCGAAGCGGTAGAGTTGCTGGCAGACAAGCTGGTCGAGGAGATGGTTCGATGAAGCTGGTACGACCTTGAAGCTGGCCGTCGTAGGCAAAGGCGGGTCTGGAAAGACGACCACGTCGTCCGTCGTGGCTCGCACGATGGCTCGCGAGGGCCGGTCGGTCGTAGCCCTCGACTGCGACTCCAACCCCAACCTGGGCATCTCGCTCGGCATTGGCGACGACGAGACCGAGCGCCTGGTGTCGATGCGTGAGGCCCTCGACGAGGGCGAGGAAGAGCACGCCGGCACCTGGGACAAGGTGATCGAGCGCTTCGGGTCCGACGGGCCCGATGGCGTCCGCCTGGCGGTCGTCAGCCGTATCGACAATCCCGAACCGGGCTGTCTCTGATGTGGGTTGTCTCCTGAGCAGTTGCTCGGGTCCGTGGAGTTCACAGAGGACATGGTCGTTGCCGACTTCGAGGCCGGCGTCGGCACCTTGACCCGGCTGTCCGACCAGCGGGTCGACACCGTGCTCGTGGTGGTCGAACCCACACCGAAGTCGGTCGAGGTCGGGATGCGAGCCGTCGAGCTGGCCAGGGAGCGTTCCGTCACCAGGGTCATCGTGGTGGCCAACCGCCTGCGTGACGAGGCCGATCTGGAGACCGTCAGCGCGGCGTTTCCCGGGTGCGAGATCGTGGGCGTGCCCGACGACCCCAAGATCGTGGAGGCCGACCGCAAAGGTATCGCCCCCATCGACCTGGCGCCCGACGCCCCCGCCGTCGTCGCCCTGATCGGGTTGGCCCAGAACCTGGTGAACGCCAACTAGATATGTCCCCGCTCGTTCTGGGCAGGTCGAGGGCGGCCAGGACGACCCTGAGCCTGCCCAGAACACTGGCTAGCCGGCCCGGCCCCGGCCCCGGGCCCACACCTGGCTGAGCACGTCGGCGTCCAGGATGCCGGTCCAGCCGCTGCCGATACGGTCGGCGAGGACGGCGGCCGGCTCCTCGGGCTCCCCAAAGCCGTCGACCACGAGCTCGGCCTCCCCGTAGTCGGCCCAGTCGAGCGCGGCGGTGTAGTCGTTCAACACGACGATGCACGCCAGGCCGGCCCCGGTCGCCGAGGCCACCCCTTCGGGCGAGTCCTCCACCGCCACCGCTTCGGCCACGGTCAGGCCCAGGCGCTCGAGAGCCACGGTGAAGGCCTCGGGGTCGGGCTTGCGGGCGCTCACGTCGTCGCCGGTGACGACGGTGGCGAACTCGACGCCGTCCAGGAGCCGGCTCAACAGCTTGTCGACCCAGTCCCGGCTGCCAGTGGTGGCCACGGCCAAGGGGACCCTCTGTCGGATCAGGTCGTCGACCAGCCTGCGCACGCCCAGACGGAGGTGGACACGACCCGACGCCACCAGCTCGGAGAGGATCTCGGTCTTGCGGGCGTGGAGGGCGGGCACCAGCTCGGCCCGCCGCTCCCCGTCAACCCCCTCGCCGGCCAGGTAGGTGTCGATGCGGCGCTGGCCACCCGTGATGCGCAGGAGATGCCCGTAGGTCTCCTCGTCCCAGCGCCACGGGAGGTCGAAGGCCTCGAAGGCGAGGTTGAACGCCACCCGGTGCCCATGACGTTCGCTGTCCACCAGGGTGCCGTCGACGTCGAAGATCACCGCGCCCGGCCGCGAGCTGGGTTCTGCCTCCCGCGTATCGGCGTCGGTCACCTCAGAAGGCGGGGTCGACCGGGGGCGCACCGCCCCCGAGCAGGGCATCCCCTTCGCCTCCCATGGCCTCCCGGCGCAGGTCGGCAAAGGCTTCGTCGATGTCGGCACCCCACAGATCCCAGATGGACAGGCGGAGGGCCACCATCATCGTGGCCACGGCCACGGCCAGTTGCGTGTCGTGATCGACGAGGGTGAGCCCTTCGGCGCCCAGCGTGGCCTCCAGAACGAGGCGTGACGGCTGGGCTTCGTCGGACAGGTCGAGGCGGACGAGCACCGTTCGGGGCCCGGGGCGCAGAGCGAGGGCCTCGTCGCCGTGGACACGCAGGACGCTGCCCTCGACGTGGAGGCGCTCCGAGTGAGGAGCGGGCCCGGTGCGCAGAAAAGCCCGCACGACGGCGTCATCGTCGCCGAGCGGGCCCTGCGGTTGGAAATAGGGTGGGAGCGGCCAGTCAGACACCAGCCCCTCCCGGACGGATCAGGATCTGATCCTCAGCGTGCCAGCTGCTCCGCGGAGATGGCGGCCTGGGTGAGGCCGTTGGCGGTCTGGCTCAGATTGCCGTTGATCTTGTCGACGGCCGGCCCGATGACGGCACACATGGTCTCCACGGCGCGCACACCGAAGGTGATGCGGGCCAGGTTGGCTGAGATGCTGTTGAGCAGGCGGGCGACGACGGCCAGGTAGATGGCCAGGACGACCACCAAGCCGGCGATCTCGGCGATGGTGAGAATAATGCGCCAGGTCATCGTCTTCCTCCAGCAGCAGCGTTGAGCAGATCAGCGTGGCGTTGCACCTCGTCGCGCAGGTCGGCCGTGAGCGAGGTGGTCTGGTTGAGCATCCAGGTCGTGGACGTGTTCTGGGCCACTCTCGTAGCCGTTTCCCACGTCTCACGGACGTTGACGTCGATGTCTTTCACGAACTGGACAAGGAGAAACAGGAGCAGGATGACTGCGGCGATGACGACGGCACCAAGACCGAGTGTGATCGACCAGAAAGTCAGGTGCTCTGAGGCAAGTCCGATCATTTACTACCCTCCCAGAACCTGACGTGCCGTCTCGGCACTTTTGATGATGGAACGGACGCCGGTGTTGATCTTGTCGACGTCCCAAAGCGGCAGCGTGTTGATACGGGCCTCGTCGAGCGCAGAGGTGATCTGCAAGGCCTGGACGCCGATGCGCCGGGCCAGAGCGAGAATGATGCCGACGAGGACGACCACGATCGTGATCACCACAGCGGCGATGATGTAGCCCACGTACCAACCTGTGAGCGAGACAGCTACCGTCATTGATCCCCTTCCCTCGGCAACTGCAGTCACAATAGACTTCGCGCAGCTAGCTGGTCAACGGTCGATGACACGATCGTGACCTTCCTCCCCCGAAAGGTGGCCTTGGCCCCCGACCGCGACGATCACGACGACGCTCAGGCGGCGATGGGCGACGATGGTGGGGAGTCTCCGCCCGGCCCGGCCTCCGACACCTCCGCCGGCGGGTCCGAAGCTGGTCGAGACTCCGGTGCCGAGGGTGGCGACACCGACACGGAGGGCACCACAGGTACGATCGCGGGTGGTATCGCCGACGCCGCGAGCGACCCCGTACTCGTTGCCCAGGGTGACGACGCCGACACGGAGGGCACTATCGCTGAGGTTTGGGATCCGGCCACCGACGCACCGGCCGCCGACGCCGGCGAGGCTTCTGACCCTGTGGCCCCGGACGCCGTGGATAACCATGTCGCGGCCCCGAACGTGGCGGCTCCCAAGGTCGTGAGTGGCGAGGTTTCGACCCCGGACCCAGCCGCCCAGTACGTCGGGGACCCGGAGGTCGCCAACCAGGGCTTCGCCGACCAGGAGGTCGTGGCCCGGGAGGATTACGTCGAGCAGGACGTCGTCGACCCCGATTCGGTCGGCTACGACGGCCGCAGCCCCGTCGAGGCCTCAGACGATGCTCAGCCGGACGACGTCGACGACGAGGCCCGTCCGGCGACCCCGGGCCCCCGTAGCCACAAGAAGGCCGTTGCGGCGCTCACAATGCTCTCGCTGGTGGTCGTCGGTGCCGGTGTCGGCGGCGTGATCTGGAGCAGGAACGCGAAGAACGAGGCCTCTCCCCCACCGGCGACCCAGGCTCCCTCGCCGTCACCGACCCTCTCCGATGGCGCCTTCGTGACCTTCAAGGACTCCGAGGCCGGGTTCAGCATGCGCTACCCGCGTGGATGGACCAGGTCGGAAGCGCCGCTGCGGGAGATCCGTCTCCAGGTGAGCGATGGCAAGCAGTTCTCGGCCAGGGTGCAGGTGATCCACACCGAGGTAGCCACGACCGCGGCGAATCTGGCGAACATCAAGGCGGTGGCAGATGGCGTGGTGGGCCCCGGCGTCCAGATTCTCAAGGAAGACCCCATCACCGTGAACGACCTCGTCGGGTTCCGGTACATCTACACCTTCACCGACAAGGACAGCGGGCTCACCACCGCCCACCTGCACTACTTCCTCTTTCAGGGCCACAAGATGAACAGCATCGTCTTCGAGGCCGTTCCCGGCGAGAGCTTCTCCAGGATCGAGGGTGTCTTCGACCAGATGCTGGGGAGTTTCCACAGTGATCCCGAGCCGCCATAGGCGGTCGGCACGACGGTCTTGCACGCAGAGCCGGCGGCTGGGCCTCCCTAGGGCGAGGTTGGAAGCTTAAAGACCGAGTCTGGGGGCCGGCCCCGGTTGATCGACGTGGCCTCGACGTGGGTGGGGCCGGCATTGACCCGCACGGCGATGCCGTCGGAGGTCAGGCACACCTCGGCGCTGGTCAGCT
>JBBRXY010000061.1:0-18715 GCA_038238185.1 Acidimicrobiales bacterium | reverse complement strand
GGCGCCACTACGGTGACCCGATGGACCTCGACCGCTTCCAGTACCTGGCCCTGATGGGGACCTGCCTGGTCCTGACCCTCCCCCTCGAGTTCGTGCTGGGGGCCAGGGTGTGGCGCCAACCCCGGCGCCTCCTGATCGCCCTGGTCCCACCCGTGGCCATCTTCACCCTGTGGGACGAGATCGCCATCGCCCGCCACCATTGGACGTACAACCCGGCCTACATCACCGGTTTCAAATTGCCCGTCGACCTTCCCATCGAGGAACTGGTCTTTTTCATCGTCATCCCCATCTGCGGGCTGCTCACCTACGGCGCCGTAGGCCGGATCCTGCGCAAACCGTGAACGAGTACACGGTCGCGTCGATCTTCGCGGTGGTGGCGGTGGTCGTCGTCGAGCTGGCGTGGTTGCGCACGGGGATCTTCACCACCGCCACCTTCTGGATCTCCTACGCCATCGTGGTGTGCTTCCAGTGCCTGGTCGACGGATGGCTCACCAAGCTCTCGGCGCCCATCGTGGTCTACGGCGACAACTACTACTCGGGCTGGCGGGCGCCGTTCGACATCCCGGTCGAGGACTTCGCCTTCGGGTTCGCCCTCGTGGCCCTGACCATCATGCTGTGGGAGTGGGCGGGGCCTCGGGATCGGGTGACGGCGTCAGGTCGTGGCGGTGCAGGCGCCGCAGGAAGTGGACGAGGAGAAACACCGCCGACCCCCCCACGATGACCACCTGCCCCCACAGCGCGGCCAGAGCCAGCGGCGGGAGCGCCAGCCCCAACGCGGTGAAGACGATTCGGGTGGGCCGCTCGCCCGGCGTGATGACCTGGGCCTGGGGGCGCGAGCTCGTCCCGGCCTCGGCCAGCGTCCCCCGGGCCCGTATGTACTCCAGCCACCAGGCCGTAGCCACCGCCGCCACCGCTACCCAGGCGGCGGTGCCACCGGCCACGATGGCCAGGGCGGCGCCAAAGGCGGCATCGGCCACGCGGTCGAGGGCGGAGTCGACCAGAAAGCCGACCTTGGTCGGACGGCCCGCCTGCACGGCCACGGCCCCGTCGAGCGAGTCGAGCAGCCCGGAGAAGGTCACGGCCACGCATGCCGCCAACGGCCCCGGCCAGCCGGGAACGAAGACCAGGCCCACGGCCGCCAGGGCCGCCACCAGCGCCGCCACCGACACGGCGTTGGCAGAGATGCCGGCGCGCGCCAAGGGACGGGCCACCGCGGCCGCCGCCCGCAGCCATCTGCCCACGAAGCCGCTGGGAGCCTCGGTGCCATGCAACCCGGCCCACTCCTGGAGGTGCTCGTCGCCGCTGCGGCCCTGGCCCACGCCGAGATCCTCCCGCATCTTGAAGCACCGATGAGGCCGTCGATGACCCCGGCCACCGCGGCGAGCCTGGCCGGCCTGGCCCGTATGGGGCTGGAGGCGAGACGATTCCTCGGCCCCGACCCCGGCGCGCCGCCCATCAATGTGCGGGTGATCGTGCCGGCACGCGACGAAGCCACCACCATCGCCGACTGCGTGACTCACCTCGCGCCCCAGGCCACCGAGGTGGTCGTGGTCGACGACAACTCGACCGACGGCACGGGCCAGGCGGCGACAGCAGCGGGCGCCACCGTCGTCCGCCTCGACGACGAGCCCGATCCCGGCTGGCTGGGCAAGCCCCGGGCCTGCCTGGCCGGCGCCCGGGGGGCCACCACCGAGTGGCTGGCGTTCGTCGACGCCGACGTCGTGCTGCACCCCCGGGCCCTTTCCACCATGGCCGCGGCGACCGCGGCCAGCTCGACGAGCATCGCCGGAGGCCTCGACTGCGGTTCGTTCTGGGAACGCCTGCTCCTCCCCGAGCTCGGCCTGGCCCTGGCCCAGGAGGGCCTCCCGCCGGACTTCGCCAGCGGGCAGTGCTTCCTGGTGCGTCGGGAGCACTATGAGGCGGTCGGGGGCCATGGCCACCCCGGGGTACGCCGATCGGTGATCGACGACCGCGACCTGGCCCGGGCCCTGGGCGGTCACGACGCCCGCTTGGCGCCCCGCCTCATGAAAGCCCGGATGTACCGCGACCTGGCCGGGATCCGCGCCGGCCTGGTGAAGAACCAGGCCGCCCTGCACCCGAGTGCCGGCCGCCACCTGCTCAGCCTCCTGGTACCGGTGGCGTCCCGACGGCCGTGGGCGGCGATGGTCGTGAGCGCCGGGGGCCGGGCCGCGTCGGGCCAAAACCCGATGTACGGCCTGTTCGCTCCCCTGGCCCGGGCCACCCTCGCCAGCTTCTACGTGGAGAGCCGCTGGCTCGCCCGCACAGGCCGGCCGCTGGCATGGAAGGGCCGCCGGGTCGTTCCCTGACCGATCAGCTCCCGGCGGTGGCCCGACCCTTCACCGTCGCCGTCAGCTGCCCTCCGCCGGCGTCGCCGACCCCGCAGACGCCGTCGCGAAAACCGAGGTCCCACTCCCCCGGCGTCGGGACCAGATTGCGGAACACGAGGCCGACGGCCGGGTACTGGGCCCCGACGTACGTCCTGAACTTCCCCAAGCACCCCTCGTCGATCGTGCGGGCGAGTTGGTCGCGACCCGGGTACGGCGCCCCCGACGCTGCCGGCAACGACACGAGACCCACCACCTCGCGGTCGTGAGCCCCCGAGCACGGCTGATAGGCCTCGGTCACCGAGACACCCTCGCCCCCACGGTCGTGGTAGCAGTTGCCGACATTGATGAATACCCGCTGGGCGTCCTTGTCGGCGTCTTTCGACAGGAAATGCACCATGAGGCCGATAGCCACGCACGCGGCCAACAGCCCCAACGCCACGCTGGCCGTGACCGACAGCTTCCCGCCCTCTTCCATCTCCCCAGGATGCCCTGTTGGGCCCGCCGGTGGCGGACCAGTCGGCCTCCGACGGCCAGGGCCGGAATCGCAACGTCCTGAGAGGGTCTCTGTCGCCTGGGCACCCGTCACCTCCGGCATTCGGGAATCCAACCCAGCGGTCAGCGGTCGGGGTGTGCGGACAGGAGCTGGTAGGTGGAGTTGTCGGCGTAGGTGAGGCGGCCGACGAAGGGTGAGCCCACGCGCAGGCCGATGTGGCGCTCCTCGCGCAGGACCAGGCCGTCGGCCGGGGCGAACCAGTCGTCGACCACCGCTCCCCCGTCGGTGGCGCCCGAGAAGACCGTGGTCCAGCGGGTGTGACGGGCCGTCGTCGTGGTCCCGGCCACCTCGACGGGCTCGTCACCCAAGTACTCCACCGTCTGGGCCGCCTTGGTGTCCTCGTCCCGGCACTCCCAGTCCGAACGGCCCCCAGGAGCGAGGTCGGCTCCGTCGAACGACCCGGGGGTGCACTTGAAGGCCTGGGTCCCGTGGGTCCACCAGTAGGCGATGTCGGTGCCGTACGACGGCAGGCCCGCCCCGCAGCGGTCGTAGTACTCCAGGTGCTGGACGAGGAACCACTGCTGTTCGCGTACCCCGCAGCCGTACCGGGTGACGATGCGCACGGTAACGGGCGAATAGGCGCGCCGGTAGTCGAACAACGAGATGCGCTCACCGCCCGTCGTCCGGTAGCGGTAGACCCCCGGCAGGGGCAGGCCGGCGACCGGCTCCGCCGCTCCCGGGCCGGCGGCGCGGAAACGGATCACCGCCTCGGACGGGTCGATGGCATCGACCCAGTGCCAACCCCCCACGAGAAAGGCGGGCATTCCCACGGCGAGGAGCACGCCGAAGGCGAGCAGCCGGTGACGGGTCTCGGCCCGCACGCTCAATTCCCGGCGCTGGGCCCGAGCGGCCCTCTGAGCGGGTTCGCGCTGGGCCCGAGCGGCCCTCTGAGCGAGGTCACGCGGGGCCGGGAGATCCGGGCGGCCACGGCCAGCTTGCGCCAGGTCGGCACCCGGACACGCTGGCTGAACACGTCGTAGTCGACGGCCTCGATGCGGTCGAGGATGCCGCCGTACAGCGCCCGTGCCCCCCGGATGCAGCGTCCCGAGCGGTCGGGGAGCATGGCGATCCCCAGATCGGCCGAGGCGAAGATGCGCCGGGTCCGGGCGATCTCGAACGCCATGCACCTGCGCCACTCGGGCGTCACCCGGCGAAGCCAGGGATCGGTACCGAACTCCCGCAGGTCCTCCTGGGGGATGTAGACCCGACCGCGATCGAGGTCTTCGGCCACGTCGCGCCAGAAGTTGGAGAGCTGGAAGGCGATGCCGAGGTCGCGGGCGTGGTCGAAGGCGTCGGAGCTGGTGGGCTCCAGGATCGGGAGCATCATCTCGCCGATCACCGCGGCCGATCCGTCCATGTAGACGCCGAGGTCGTCGAAGGTCTCGTAGGTCTCGACGGTGAAGTCCATTTTCATCGATTTCAAGAACCGGCGGAAGCACTCGGGGTCGAGGTCGAAGGCCCGCACGGTGTGGCACACGGCCTTGAGGACGGGGTCGTCGGACCGGCCCGCCTCGAGGTCGACGAAGAAGCGGTCGTCGAACTCCTTCAAGGCGACCTGGCGCTCCTCCACTGTGGCGGTGGACCCGAGCTCACTGCGCCGGATGGGGAAGGGGCCCCATCTTCGGCGAGGAGACGGGGTTGGGGCCCCGTCGGGGCGGCCGACATTGTCGACGATGTCGTCGGCGTACCGGCAGAAGGCGTAGAGGGCGTGGACGTGGTGGCGCTTCACCTTGGGCAGCAGGGCCGTGGACCAGTAGTAGGTGGTGCCGTAGCGGCGGTTCAGCTCCCGGCAGCGGGCATAGGACTCCTCCAGGGTGACGGTCACCGCGTCAGCCTGAACGTCTGTCACTCCGTTCGGGCATGGAGCCGGCCAGCTCGTCGACCCGCTCGGCCGCCAGGCGACCGGAGAGCAGCACCATCGGCACTCCCACGCCCGGCACCGTCCCCGAGCCCACGAACACCACTCCGGGAATGCGCTTGTCGACGTTGTTGGGGCGGAAGGGGCCGGTCTGGAAGAAGTTGTGGGCGAGGGCGAAGGGGGTTCCCCGCGACATCCCCTGGCGCTCCCAGTCGGAGGGGTCGACGAAGCGCTCGACCTCGACGTCGGTGGGATAGCCCAGCTCACCCACCCGGGCCACCAGGTCGTCCTTGAACCGGGCCCGCCGGCTGGCCCAGTCGACCCGGCCCTCGAGGTTGGGGGTGGGCTCCAGCACGTAGAGCGACCGGCGGCCGGCGGGAGCCAGTGACGGATCGGAGACGCTCGGGCTGCTGACGAGGATGGAGGGGTCGGGCATGAGCTCGCCCCGGTCGAGCAGGGCCGCGAACGCCTCGGCCCACTGCTTGCCGAAGTGGATGTTGTGATGGGCCGCGCCTTCGGGCAGCGGGCCCTTCACGCCGGCCAGCCACACCGCGCACGACGGTGAGTAGTTGCCCTTGCGGGCCACCCGGGGCGCGGGCAGGTCACCCAGCAGGTCCCGGTAGGCGACGGGCAGGTCGGGGTTGAGAACGACGGCGTCGGCGGTGATGGTCTCGCCGTCGGCGAGGGTGACGCCGGTGACGCCGGTCGACGAGCGGTTGACCGACTCGACGGTAACGCCGTACCGGAACGTGGCCCCCGCCGCGGTAGCCGCGGCTGCCAGGCCCCGGGGGACGGCGTGCATGCCGCCCTCGGGGAAGAAGACGCCCTCGACGGTGTCCATGTAGGTGATGACGCAGTACAGAGCTAGGGCGTCAAACGGGGACAGCCCGGCGTACATGGCCTGGAAGGAGAACAGGCGCTGGAGGCGCTCGTCGGAGAAGTACGAGTTCACCGCCCCGGCCAGCTTGCGGAAACCCCCCATCTTCACCAAGGCGAGGAGGGGCCGCATGGGTCGGGCGATGGAGAAGATCGAGTCGAAGTTGCGGTCGATGAAGTTGGGCAGCTCCAAGCGGTAGAGGCCGCTCAACCAGTCGCAGAATCGCCCGAAGGCCGCGGCCTGACCGGCTCCACAGGTGGCCCGGATCTCCTCGGTCATCGCCTCCCGGCCGTGGCGGACACGGATTTCGCTGCCGTCGGCGAAGCAGGCCCGGTACATGGGGTCGACTGGCATCAGCGTGAGATGGTCGGCCATGTCGGCCCCGGCCGCGGTGAAGGCGTCGGCGATGAGGCCGGTCATGGTAAGCACGCTGGGGCCGGTATCGAAGCGGTAGCCCTGCTCTTCCCAGAGCCCGGCCCGGCCGCCGGGCACGTCGGCCCGCTCGAGGACCACCACCTCGTGACCCCTCCCGACCAGCTGGCACGTAGCCGAGAGGCCGCCCAGCCCGGCCCCGACCACGAGCACCCTCACGGCCACACTCTCAAAGCGTCCTCAAAGGGGGGCCTGAGGCCGCCGGGATCGACGACCGACGGCCCGGCCGGATACGCCACCAGATGTCGGTGCCGACAACCGAGTAGACCACACCGATGCCCACGGCAATGGCGCCGCCGGCGGCGTCGAGAATGAAGTGGTTACCGGTGATCACGATGGCCGACAGCGTGACCGCCGGGTACAGGGCCAACAGGACCTTCTGCCAGTTCCGGCGCAGCGCGGGCAACAGGGCACACATGCACCACAGGGCCCAGGCGAAGTGCAGGCTCGGCATGGCCGCGAATTGGTTGGAGATCTTGTTCATGGCACCGGAGTCGAACGACCAGAGGCTGCCGTAAGCCTTGAGGCTGTCGACAAAGCCATAGGCCGGGGGCAGGAGCCGGGGCGGCATGAGGGGATAGAGGGCGAAGCCGACGAGGGCGAACGCGGTGGTGGCGGCCAGTGCCGTGCGCCACCGCCGGTAGCGCTCGGGGACCTTCCGGAAGAGGATGACGAGGACGCCGACGGTGATGATGAAGTGGAACGTGCCGTAGAACAGGTTCCAGATCGACATAAGGGTGTCGAACCGCAAGAACGCGTGCTGGATGACGCGCTCGTGATAGAGCCCGGCCAACTCCTCCAGGTCGATGATTCGCCGGGCGTTCCGGAACGCCATGCTCTTGGAGACCGAAGCCGAGCCCTGGGTGTTGCGGATGAAGCTGTACACCACGTAGAAGAGGGTGGCCGCCGCCACTTCCTTCCACCACCGCAGTTTCGGGTAGGCAGGGGTTTCGTCGACGTGTTGGTTCTCGATCGGGGCCGGACCAACGACCTCCTCGGCCGGGAGCGCCTCGGTCATTCGGCCATGACCGCGACCCGCTCCGGCTTCGACCACATGGCGAACGCCGGTGCCCCGGCCAGGCTCACCACCAGGTTGATCCCGTACAGGAGGAGGCCGAGAGCGGTTGCCTGGCCCGCGCCCACGCCCAATGGGGTGAGCAGGAGGACGAGCGCTCCCTCACGCAGGCCGAGGCCACCCACGGAGATGGGCAGCACCTGGGCGATGGCGACGACGGGTATGAAGGCCAGCAGCGGCAACCAACCCACCGTGATCCCGAGTGCCCGGGACGCGGCGAACGCGGCCACGATGATCGCCAATTGGTAGGCGAAGGAGCTGAGCATCACCGCGGCCGCGTCCTTGGGATGGCGACGGATCCGCTCGATTGCCAGGTGCACGGCGCCCACGAAACGGAGCCAGCTAGCGTGGCCGGCGAGACGACCACCCAGCCTGGGGTGGGCGGTGGCGGCAAGGACGCCGGCCAGGGCGACGAGGGTGACGGCGTCGAGGCCCAAGGCCACCTTGCTAACCGCCCCCTGGTGCACCAGCGACGGGCTCAGGGCAAGAGCCGCCAGGCTGATGACCGGTAGGACGACG
Organism: Acidimicrobiales bacterium; assembly: GCA_038238185.1. GTDB lineage: Bacteria > Actinomycetota > Acidimicrobiia > Acidimicrobiales > AC-14 > DATAQC01. The sequence goes on along the minus strand of JBBRXY010000061.1, from coordinate 11,053 downwards.
AAGCCGGTGAGGCGCTCGAGGACCACGGACGCGAACGACGCAGGAGCATCCCCGGTGTCGGAGGAGAGGCGGACGACGCGGAGGAAGTCACCCCCGATGGTCGACGGAAGAAAGCTGGACACGAACAGACCGGCGAGCGTATGCGACGCGAGGACCGGCAACGGAGCCGGCAGGTCGATGCCGATCAGCACCCGATGCCAGCGCAGGACCGAAAGCGCCACCACGACCACCCAAATGCCGAGCGCGGCGAGCAACCAGGGGACGGTCGACGCCTGGCCGTCGGGCAGGAGCGACGACAGGTGGATGCGCGTCAGCAGGATGCCCAGCATGACCGCGCTCACCGTGATACGCAGCGCCAGCATCCACGTTCGCCGGTGGCTCTTCCGTGGTTGGTTCAGGACATCCAGACTACGCGCCCCGATCAGGTAGGAGGGGCGGGTCCCGTAGGATGGAATCTTCACGGGCCCACCGCCCCCGAGCGCCCGGAGACGCCCACATGATCGATGACACCGTCGCCCAGCGCGTCCTCGGGACGGCCCTGAGCACGGGGGGCGACTTCGCCGAGATCTTCGCCGAGGACCGGCGGTCGTCGGCCGCCCACTTCGACGACGGCCGGGTCGAACAGCTCAGCTCCGGTCGCGACCGGGGCGCCGGCATCCGGGTCGTGCGGGGCGACACCACCGGGTTCGCCCACACCTCCGACCTCACCGAGAGCGGCCTGTCGGCCGCAGCTACGGCCGCCGGGGCAGCCGCCCGCGGGGGCGGTGGCGGCGTGCGGGAGGTCGCCCTCACCCGCCGTAACCCGGACCGGCCCTCCGAGGTCGAGATCCTGCCTCAGGACGTGCCCAAGTCGGCCAAGGTCGACCTCCTGGAGGCGGCCGACGACGCCGCTCGCTCCCAGGGTGGGGCCATCCACCAGGTCTCGGTGTCCTATGCCGACGGGCGGCGCCAGATCCTGGTGGCCAACAGCGACGGCCTCCTCGCCACCGACGATCAGGTACGCACCCGCTTCATGGTGCAGGCGGTAGCCACGGGCGACACGGGGATGCAGACGGGCTACGAAGGCCCGGGCGCCACGGTCGGGTTCGAGATGTACGACGATGTCGACGTCACCGAGGTGGCCCGCACGGCCGCCCGCCGGGCCCTGGCCATGCTGAAGGCCCGACCGGCCCCCACCGGCACGCTGCCCGTGGTGCTGCGCAAGGGGGCCGGCGGGGTGCTGTTCCACGAGGCCTGCGGTCACGGCCTGGAAGCCGACCTGGTGGGCAAGGACGCATCGGTGTTCCGGGGCAAGGTCGGAGAGATGGTGGCCAGTCCGCTCGTGACGCTCGTCGACGACGGCACGTACGGCCGCGAGTGGGGTACCTACGCCATCGACGACGAAGGCCACCGGGCCCAACGCAACACCCTCATCTCCGAGGGCGCCCTCACCGACTACATGTGGGACTTCCTGCGGGCTCGCAAGGAGGGACGGGAGTCGTCCGGCAACGGCCGTCGCCAGAGCTACCAGCACCTCCCGATGGTGCGCATGACGAACACCTACGTCCTGGCCGGCCAGGATGACCCCGAGGAGATCATCCGCCAGACTGCCCACGGGATCTACTGCGTACAGCTCGGCGGCGGACAGGTGAACACCACCACCGGAGACTTCGTGTTCGGCATGACCGAGGCGTACATGATCTCTAACGGCGAGATCACCGAGCCCGTCCGGGCCGCCAACCTCATCGGCAACGGGCCCGAGGTGCTCAAGGCCATCGACGCCGTGGGCAACGACTTCGACACCTGGGCCGGCACCTGCGGCAAGGACGGCCAGGGCGTCCCCGTCTCGGCCGGCCAACCGACCCTCCGAGTGTCGGCCATGACGGTGGGTGGCACCGCTCGATGAGCGATACCGACCTGCTGGGCCTGGTCGAGCGGGTTGTGGGCTGGGTGGGTGAAGGGGAGGCGGTCGAGGCCTACACGGCCCGGTCGCGCCACACCGAGGTGCGTGCCTACGAGGGCGAGGTGGAATCGCTGTCCTCGGCCGAGACGGAGGGAATCGGTATCCGCGTCATCGCCGGAGGCCGCCAGGGGTTCGCCTACGCCGCCACTCTCGACGAGGCGATCGTCGCCGAGACCCTGGCCGAGGCCCGCGACAACGCCACATTCGGCACCGTCGACCCCTTCGCCGGCCTGGCCGCCCCCGACGGTGTGGCTCCCGCCGAAATCGACCTGTGGCATGACGAGCTGGCCGACTTCCCCACGGCCGACAAGGTGGCCCTGGCCATCGAGGTGGAGCGGGTCACCCGGGCGGCCGAACCCCGCATCAAGGGAGTGGAGACGGCGAGCTACGACGATGTCAGCTCAGAGGCGGCGGTGGCCTCGAGCGCCGGCATCCGGGCCTCGACCCGACGCACGGTGTGCTCGGTCTACATCGACGCCATGGCCACCGACGGGGAACAGACCCAGACCGGCTACGGCTACTCGGTGGCCCGCCGCCCGGGCGACCTCGACGTGGCCAAGGCGGCGGCCGATGCCGCCCACCGGGCCACTCGCCTCCTGGGTGCCCGCAAGCCGCCCTCACGCCACCTCACGGTCTTCTTCGACCCCATCGTCACCGCCTCCTTGCTCGGGCTGCTCTCCCGGGCCCTGTCGGGAGAGGCCGTGCTCAAGGGCCGGTCGATGTTCGCCGACCGCGAGGGAGAGGTGGTCGGTGCCGCCTCCCTGACCCTGGTCGACGACCCCACCAACCCCTTGGCGTACGGTGCCGGACGCTTCGACGCCGAAGGCCTGGCCACCCGGCGCAACCTCCTCCTCGACGGCGGGGTGGTGGCCGGCTTCCTCCACAACAGCTACACGGGCCGACGCTCGGGCAAGGCGTCGACAGGCTCGGCCGTGCGGGGCGGTTTCAAGGGATCCCCCGGCGTCGGCAGCCGGGCCCTCAGCCTTGCCCCGGGCGAACTCAGCCAGGAGGAGTTGCTGGCCACGTTCGGTGAGGGCCTGCTCGTGCAGTCGGTCACCGGTATGCACTCGGGGTCGAGCGCGGTGAGCGGCGACTTCTCGGTGGGCATCGAGGGCCTCATGGTTCGCGAGGGCGTGGCGGCCGAACCGGTGCGCGAGGCCACGGTGGCCTCCACCCTCCAGCGCATGCTCCACGACGTGGCCGCGGTGGGTGCCGACCAGGAGTGGCTCCCCGGCTCGGCCGCCGGCGTCACCCTCGTCGTCGGCGACATGTCGTTGAGCGGGTCCTAACCCCCGGGGCCGGCGGGTCCGGCGGTGACGGCCAGTGACACGGCGCCGTGGGTCACGGCATAGGCGATCTTGTTGGCCTCGGCCGGGCTCACGGCCACCGTGGCCGACTCGCTGCCGACGTCGACCACCAGGGCGGCCTGGGCCACGGCGAAGGTGGGTTCGGTGCCGGCCGTCTGGGGGTCGAAGGTGGCCAGCACGTCGACCACGTCGCCGTTGTGTAGGGGTGGGCTGGCCGTCCCCGTGGGCACCCCGACGGCGCGGGTCCCGGCCGGGAGCAGGGCGGCCACGCCCTTGAGCCCCCAGGGAGCAAGGGCGCCCCGCACGACCGCCTGGCCCCGGGACAGAGGGACGAGGGTGGTGTGGCCAATCACGTCGTCGATGGAGCCCACCGCGCCATCGGGCAGGAAGGCGGCCGGCATCGACCGCAGGGCCACGTCGCCGGCACCCACGACCGTGCCCGTGGCCACCGCGTTCGTGGCCACCGTCACCGAACGTACGGAGCCCCAGCGAGCGGCCTCGGCCCGGGCCCGGCCCATGGTGCGGCCGACCACGGCGGCCGTCAGGAAGGCGAGCAGGGCGACCAGGGCCCAGAACAACAGCGGAGAACGTGAGAGGCGGTGCAGGCGCACGACGACTCCTCGGTGGGGAAGGCACGACCGAGGGGGAAGAGCTGAACCGCACCGACAAGCCTAGGTGGGCGGCTGCTCTGGGTCCAGAGTGGGCAGTGACCCCGGGTCGGCGGCCTGGCCACACAGGCAGGATCGGTCGGCGGGCACGGAAGGGATGACCCGGCGCAGGAGCCGCTGCACCCGTTCCACGTTGTCGGCCAGCACCCGGAAGACCTCGTCCATGGTGACGGCGGCGCCGTCGACGCCCTCGAGGCCGGCGTCGTAGTCGGTGACCAGGGCGATGCCGGCGTAACACATGCCCAGCTCCCGGGCCAGGATGGCTTCGGGGTACTGCGTCATGTTCACCACGTCCCAGCCGGCCGAGGCGAACCATCGCGACTCCGCCCGGGTGGAGAAACGGGGGCCGCCGATGACCACGACCGTGCCCCGGGGGTGGGCGACGATCCCCTCAGCCTCAGCCGCCTCGGACGCCGCCGCCCGCAGCTCGGGGCAGTAAGGGTCGGCGAACGACACGTGGTTGGGGACCGGCCCGTCGAAGAAGGTGTCGGATCGGCCCCGGGTCCGGTCGACTAGCTGGTCGCACAGCACGAACTCGCCGGGCTTGACGTCGGGTCGGAGCGATCCGACCGAGCAGGGGGCGAGCACTCGGCGCACGCCGAGCGAGCGCAGCGCCCACAGGTTGGCTCGGTAGTTGACCCGGTGGGCCGGCAGCTCGTGATGAAGGCCGTGGCGGGCCAGGAAGGCCACCCGGCGCCCGTCGACATCTCCGACGGCCAGGCGGGCTGACGGCGGGCCGTACGGTGTCTGGACGGCGACCTCGGTGAGATGGTCGAGAAATTGGTAGAAGCCGGTGCCACCGAAGACCCCGATCTCGGCCGTCGTTTCGGCCATCAGAGGCGGCGGCTAGCCCGGCGTGGCGGCGGCCCTGGCCTTCTCTGAGGCGCCACCCGCCTTGTCGGATCCGGACGATTTCGACGACGACGAGGAGTCGGACTTCGACGACGACGAGTCCGACTTGGTCGAGGAGGAATCCGACGACGAGCCGGTGGAGACGGCCTCCTTCTTGGCACCGTCCTTGCCCGATGAGCCGTCCTTGCCGGACTTGGCGTCCTTGGCCGAGGCGGCCGACTTCTCGGATGCCTTCTCCTGGTCCCGCTCCTTCTTGGTGGCGGCCGGCCGACTGTCGGTGCGATAGAAGCCGCTGCCCTTGAAGGAGATCCCGATGTTGCCGAACACCTTGCGCAAGGGTCCGCTGCAGGCCGGGCACACGGTGAGCGAGTCGTCGGTGAACGACTGGACGACCTCGAGGTGCTCGCTGCACGACTTGCAGACGTATTCGTAGGTGGGCATCGGGGCAAGCCTCGGCAGTGGTCGAAAAGTGCGATCGGTTCCCACAGCTTAGCCGTGGGCCATTCCAACAAGATCGTCGTCCGGCGGCCCCAAGTCCCTACCATGGGGCCATCAGCGACGCCTTTGATCCCGAGGACCCTCTGGCGCGGCTGCGCCGGGTCGAGGACCATCTGCGCGCCGTCGAGCGCCGGCTGGCCGCGCTCGAGCAACGCGGCTTCGAGTTTCGCCACGTCCTCACCCGCCTGGTCGACGCGCTCAAGGCCACCCACGACCGCCCCGCCATGGTCAGCGCCGTGCTCGAGACCTCAGGGCTCTACCTCGACGCCTCGGCCGGGATCTTCTACACGGTGGTGGCCGGCAGCGACCGCCTGAGACCTCTCGCCACCTTCGGCTCGGTCGACGACGAGCCGGCTGACCTCGTCGGAGCCGACGGCGTGGCGGGGACGGCTGCGGCACGCGGCCAGGTGGTGGTGTGGCCCGGCCACGAGGCGCCCCACCCGTCGCCATCGGAACCCGATGTCGGCGGCGTGACCGCGGTGGCCATGCCGGTCGGGTCTAAGGGGCACCCGTTCGGTGTCCTCGCCCTTTACGGCCGGGTGAGCGGCGTGCCCTTCGCCTCGGCCGATGTGGAGACCCTGCACTCCCTCGTCCGGCCGGCGGAAACGGCCATCGACAACAGCTTCCTCTACGACGAGGCCAAGCGCCTGTCGATCACCGACGGGCTGACCGGGCTATGGAACTCCCGCCAGTTCGAGCTCCGCCTGGGTGAGGAGCTCTCTCGCGCCGTGCGCTTCCCCGACGACTACTTTTCCCTCGTGCTCTGCGACCTCGACAACTTCAAGGGCGTCAACGACACGCACGGTCACCAGATGGGCAACAGCGTCCTGGTCGAGCTGTCCCGCCGGCTGATGCTGTCGACCCGCGAAGTCGATGTGGTGTCGCGGTTGAGCGGCGGTGGCGACGAGTTCGCCCTGATCCTGCCCCGCACGGGGTTGGCCGGCGCCATCCGCCTGGCCGAGAAGGTACGGGCCTCGGTCGCCGACGAGCCCTTCCGGGGCGACGGTATCGAGCTGGCGATCACCATGTCGCTCGGCGTGGCGTCCTTCCCCGAGCACGGCACGTCGGAAAAGGAGCTGAAGGTGGAGGCCGACCGGGCCCTCTACCGATCGAAGCGACACGGAGGCAATCGCGTCGAACACGCCAAGGTCGGAGACTCGTGAGCGCTGGAACTGACGATCAGAGGCCTCCGCGAGTGGTGCGCAAGGCGGTGATCCCCGCGGCCGGTCTCGGTACGCGTTTCCTGCCCGCCACCAAGGCCCAGCCCAAGGAGATGCTGCCCGTCGTCGACAAGCCGGCCATTCAGTACGTGGTGGAGGAGGCGGTTCGGGCCGGGATACGCGACATCCTCATCATCACCGGACGGGGAAAGCGCTCCCTCGAGGACCATTTCGACCGGTCGTTCGAGTTGGAGCACTACCTGGAGGCGGCCGGGAAGTTCGAGCTGTTGAAAGAGATGCGCGAGATCGCCGACATGGCCGACATCCACTACGTCCGCCAGGGAGAACCCCGTGGCCTGGGTCATGCCGTGTCGGTCGCCCGCGAGCACGTGAGTGGCGAGCCCTTCGCCGTCCTGCTGGGCGACGACATCATGACCGCCGCCTCCACGGTGTTGAGCGAGATGCTCGGTGTGTACGACCGCCTTGGCAGCTCCGTCGTGGCCCTAAAGAACTTCCCCCCCGAGAACATCTCGTCCTACGGGTGCGTGCGCTACGAGGGCCTCGAGGAGAACCTGGTGCGGGTGCTCGACATCGTGGAGAAGCCCGCCCCCGAGGTGGCCCCGTCCAACCTGGCGGTGATGGGCCGCTATGTCCTCACTCCCGAGATCTTCGACGTCCTCGACCAGGTGCCCCCGGGGGCCGGCGGTGAGATCCAGCTCACCGACGCCATGGCCATGCTGCTCAACGAGCAGCCGATGTACGGGCACGTGTTCGAGCACGGTCGCTTTGATGTCGGCGACAAGCTCGACTACCTGCGAGCCACCGTCGAGCTCGCCATCGACCGCGAGGATCTCGGACCAAAGTTTCGGTCCTTCCTCGCCGACCTGGTGCAGCGCGAGAAGCTCGCCTGAGCGGGAACCCAGCCCGGTGATCTCCGTCGAGGACGCCCGTCGGCAGATCCTCGAGGCCTGCCCCCGGATGGCTCCCCGTTCGCTGGCCCTTCAAGACGCCCTCGGATGCGTCACCGTCCAGGTGGTCGTGGCCGACGAGGACGTTCCTCCGTTCGCCAATACGGCCATGGACGGGTATGCGGTCCGGGCGGCCGACACCGCGGGGGCTCCCGTGCGCCTGGTCGTGGTGGCCACGCTCGCGGCCGGCACCGCCTCCGACGTGGAGGTCCGCCAGGGACAGGCCGCCCGCATCATGACGGGGGCGCCGATGCCTCTGGGTGCCGACGCCGTGGTGATGGTCGAGCGCACCCGCTCGCTCGACGGCGGCACTGCGGTGGAGATCAGCGTCACCGCGAAACCGGGCGACCATGTGCGGGAACCAGGCGAAGACCTGCGCCGGGGCCAGGAGGTGTTCGCCTCCGGCACCGTGTTGACACCCGGCCATGTGGGGGTGCTGGCCAGCGTGGGGTGCCAGACGGTGGCGGTGGTCCCCCCGGCGAGAGTGGGAGTGCTGTCCACCGGCGACGAGCTGGTGGACAGCGGCGGGCGCCTACAGCCGGGACAGATCCGCGACTCCAACCGGCCCACCCTCCTGGCCCTCGTCACCCAGGCCGGGTGCCACCCTGTTGACTTGGGCGTCGTCGCCGACGACGAGGCCTCGCTGGCGGAGGCCGTGAGCCGGGGCGCCGAAACCTGCGACGCCCTGGTCACCAGTGGCGGGGTCAGCGTCGGCGACTTCGACTACGTCAAGATCGTGCTCGACCGCCTCGGCCGCATGCGGTGGTGGCAGGTCGCCGTCCGTCCGGCCAAGCCGCTGGCCTTCGGCGTGGTCGGCAACACGCCGGTGTTCGGTCTCCCGGGAAATCCGGTGTCGTCGTCGGTGTCGTTCGAGCTGTTCGCCCGGCCCGCCCTTCGCCAGATGATGGGTCATACCCTGATCGACCGGCCACGCGTGACGGCCGTGGCCGACGAGGCCATGGTCCGACGACCCGACGGCAAACTGCATCTCTACCGCGTGGTGGCCGGCACCGGCGACGACGGGCGCTGGCACGTGCGCTCGTCGGGCGCTCAGGGCTCACATGTGTTGTCGGCCATGGCCCGGGCCAATGCCCTGGCCCTGCTTCCCGACGGCGAGGGGGTCGAGGCGGGGGCCACCGTTGATGTAATGCTCCTTTAACACCAGGGCTCATCGCAGGAGTCCAGACCGGCGTAGCGTGAACAGGGTGGAACTCGTGGGCGCCCAACCTCTCGTCGACCCCTTCGGGCGGCGCGTCGGCGACCTGCGGATCTCGGTCACCGACCGGTGCAACCTGCGCTGCCGGTACTGCATGCCCGCTGAGGGCCTCGACTGGCTGCCCCGGTCCGAGCTGCTCACGTTCGAAGAGATCACCCGGGTGGCCCGGGTCTGCGTCGAACGCTTCGGGTTCTCCAATATCCGCCTCACCGGTGGCGAACCGACCGTCCGGGCCCACCTACCCCGGCTCGTGGGCATGCTCGCCGAGCTTCGTCCGCGCTCCGGAGACCCGCTCGACCTCGCCCTCACCACCAACGGGACAGCCTTCCCGCTCCTGGCCGAAGCGCTGCGCAGCGCCGGCCTGGGCCGGGTCAACATCTCCTGTGACTCGTTGCGGCGCCAGCGCTTCGAAGCCATCACCCGTCGCGACGCCCTGGATCAGGTGCTGGCGGGCATCGATGCCGCCATCGCTGCCGGCTTCTCGCCCGTCAAGGTCAACTGCGTGCTGGAGCGAGGGGTCAACGACGACGAGGTGGTCGACTTCGCCGCCTTTGGCCGGGAGCGCGGCGTCACCGTGCGCTTCATCGAGTTCATGCCCCTCGACGCCGATCAGGCCTGGGTCGCCGACCGGGTCGTGCCCGCCCGCCACGTGGTGTCCACCATCGGTGCCGTCTTCCCTCTCGAGGCGGTGGGCGACCACGGCTCGCAACCGGCCGAGCGCTTCCGCTACCTCGACGGCGGGGGCGAGATCGGCGTGATCGGCAGCGTCACCCAGAACTTCTGCAGCACCTGCGACCGGGTGCGCCTCACCGCCGAGGGCATGTTTCGCAATTGCCTGTTCGCAGTGGAGGAGACCGACCTGCGGGCCGTAATGCGGGGCGGGGGCGACGACGACGACGTGGCCGACGCCATCACCGCCGACGTGAGCCGCAAGTGGGCCGGCCATTCGATCGGCCAGGTCCACTTCCGCCGGCCCGCCCGCAGCATGAGCCAAATAGGCGGGTAGAGGCCGGGTCCTGCCCCGTCGCATACACTTCGCCTCGTGTCCGACAGGGGTCTTACCCATCTCGACCCGCTCGGGCGCGCCCGGATGGTCGACGTCACGCCCAAAGAGGCCACCCACCGGCGGGCGTTGGTCAAGTGCAAGATCATGATGCAGCCCGACACCACGTCGAAGATCGCCAGCAACGCCATCGCCAAGGGTGACGTGCTGGCCGTGGCCAGGGTGGCGGGGATCCAGGCGGCCAAGGTCACGCCCAACCTCATTCCCCTCTGCCACCCGCTCCTGGTGGGCGGTGTGTACGTGAACTTCACCGTGGGCGACGACCACGTGGAGGTCGAGGTGCAGGTCGACACGGTCGACCGCACCGGGGTGGAGATGGAGGCGATGACCGCCTGCGCCATCGCCGCCCTCACGGTCTACGACATGTGCAAATCGGTCGATCGGTCGATGGTGGTGGGCGAGCTCACGCTGTGGGAGAAGACCGGCGGCCGCTCCGGCACCTACCGACGGGCCGACAGCACCTGATCGCACCCTGACCTGGGCCGTTTGCCCTAGTCATGGGCGGCTGGTAGGAAGGTGGGCGCGGTAGTCGTTCACTTCCTCGTCTGCATCCACGCTCCGCGCCACCCGGTCCAGTACGGTCCCCGAGAGTAAAGGCAGGTCAAGGAGCGTATGACGTTGGCTTTGGTGGTACTGGCCCTGATCTGGGTCGCCGTACTCGTTCCGCCCGTCATCCGGGCTCGTTCCGAGGGGCGTCCCGCTGATTCGATCAGCGCTTTCCGCCGTCAGCTCACCGTGTTGCGCCGGACCCACCCTCACGCCGCTCGTGGCTTGGTGCCCGACCGGCCCCGCGCCCACGCCTACGCCCCCGGAGGCGGTGCCCCGGTGACCTCGCTGGCCGCACGGCGTTCGATGGCCGCGGCCCGCTCGCAGGCGCCCCGCCCCGTCGCCTCCCGGGCCCTCGTCGCCGCCGGACTGCCCACGTCCCGGGCGCGCACCCTGCGCCGCCGGCGCGACGTGTTCGTCGTCCTCCTCGCCTCAGCCGGCGTCACCCTGGTGCTGGCCCTGGCCCTCGGCTCGCGGTCCCTCACCTACCTGCACCTGGCCACCGACCTGCTCCTGGCCGCCTATGTGGGCCTGCTGGTCCGCCAGCGGGGTGCCAAGGCCGAGCAGGACATGAAGGTCCGCTTCCTCCCCGGGCCCCAGGCGGAGCCGGCGATGTACCACCGCCCGGCCCGGCCCGAGCCGGCGATGTACGGTCCGGCAGGCATGGAGCCGGCGCTGTTGCGCCGCTCGGCCAACTAGCCTGGTGTTCCGCACATGAGTGGGCGTGGAGTGTTGTCCATGGTTGTCCTCCGGTGTTCAGCGGGTGGTGATCGGGTCGACGGCGAGGAGTTCGAGGATGCGGCCTGCGAGCCCGCCTGGCGCAGGGATGACGG
>JBBRXY010000060.1:0-19738 GCA_038238185.1 Acidimicrobiales bacterium | reverse complement strand
GTCGGCGTTTGCACCCAGGTCGTTCCTCATGGAGTGACCTCCTACCCATACTGAGCGCGACGAAGCGGGCCTGATACCCCTTGAGGGCAGAAAGACAACTTCTCGTTAGCCGCCGACAGTGGCGATATGGAGAATTCCCGGCGCCCTACGTAGCTCGGCCAGCACGGGTGCGGGCACGGGCTGGTCGGTTGAGAGGACCATGAGGGCCGCCTCACCGGCCGGTGACCGGCCGACGTCCATGTCGGAGATGTTCACCCCGGCCTGACCGACGGTGGCACCGACCAGCCCGATCAGGCCGGGACGGTTCTCGTTGCGGACGATCACCATGTGGAGGGCGGGAGGGATGTCGACGGTGTGGTCGTCGACCATGACGAGGCGCGCCTCGGCTCGCAGTCCGAACAGGCTTCCCGCCAGGGAGTGGTCGCCGCCGCGGAGGGTGATGAGGTTCACATAGTCGTGGGCTGCCGATGTCTTGGTCTCTTTGACCTCGATGCCCCGTTCGGTGGCCAGCTGCGGAGCGTTCACGTAGGACACCGGCTCGTCGCTCCCGCTGCCGAGCAGGCCCTTCAGCACTGCCAGGGTGAGGATGCGGGTGTCGTAATCGGCCAGCTGACCCTGGTACTCGACGATGAGGGCGGCGGGAACGCCGTCGTTGAGCGACGCGAAGATGCCGCCCAGGCGCTCGGCCAGGGCCAGGTAGGGCCGGACCGTCTCGGATGCCTCCGAGGCGCTCACGTTGACCGCATAGGGGACAAAGTCGCCGGCCAGGGCCAGCTGCACCTGCTCGGCGATCGTCTCGCCGGCCTTGTCCTGGGCCTCGGACGTGCTCGCACCCAGGTGGGGCGTGACCACGACCGAGTCGAGGGCGAAGAGCGGTGATTCGGTGGTGGGCTCCTTGACGAAGACGTCGAGGGCCGCCCCGGACACGAAGCCCTCGCCGATGGCCCAGGCCAGAGCCTCCTCGTCGACGATGCCGCCCCGGGCGGTGTTGACGATCCGCAGGCCGGGCTTGGCCCGGCTGAGCACGTCGCGCCCGATCAGTCCCAGGGTCTCGGGCGTCTTGGGGAGATGGATGGTGACGAAGTCGGCCGTGGCCATCAACTCGTCGAGGGTCATGAGCTCGACACCCATCTGGCGGGCCCGCTCGGCCGACACGTAAGGGTCGAAGGCCACCAGTTGCATGCCGAACGCCAAGGCCCGCTGGGCCACCAGGGCACCGACACGACCCAGACCCACGACCCCGAGCACCTTGCCGTGAAGCTCCACGCCCGTCCACTGGGTCCGTTGCCATTTCCCCGCCTTGAGGGCGCTGTGGGCCTGGGGGAGGTTGCGGGCCTGGGCCAGGAGGAGAGCCATGGCGTGCTCGGCCGCGGAGATCACGTTCGACTGCGGGGCGTTGACGACCATCACGCCTCGTCGGGTGGCGGCGGCCACGTCGACATTGTCGAGACCGATGCCGGCGCGACCCACCACGACCAGGCTGGTGCCCGCCTCGAGGACCTCGCTGGTGATCTGAGTCTCGGAGCGGATGATCACCGCGTTGGCGGTGGCCACCTCGACGAGGAGCTCGGCCGGAGTGAGGCCCAGGCTGACCACCACCTCGTGGCCGGCACGGCGCAGCCGGTCGAGTCCGCGATCGGCGATGGTTTCGGTGATGAGGATCTTGGGCACCACCCATGGTCGCGGACCTCAGCCCCGGACGCCAACCGAGCCCACTTCCGCCGTTGTTGTCGCGCCTTTCACCCCATGACGTGGCTTATCGCGATAGGAACGAGGCGATGCGGGTGATGCCTTCGGCCAGGGCGTCGTCGCCCAGGGCGTAGGAAAGCCGGGCGTAGCCGGGTGCCCCGAAGGCCTCGCCGGGCACGATGGCCACCTTGACCTCGTCGAGGAGCAGGTCGGCCAGCTCCATGGTGGTGGCCGCGCTGAAGCCGCCCAGGTCGCGGCCGAGGACGCCAGTGAAGGACGGAAACGCGTAGAAGGCCCCCTGGGGCTCGATGCAGGTGACACCGGGGATGGCGCCGAGCAGCTCGAACATGGTCTGGCGCCTGCGGTCGAAGGCGGCGCGCATCTCGCCCACGCAGGCCTGGTCGCCGGCGACCGCGGCCAGGGCGGCCATCTGCGACACGTTGGCCACGTTGGAGGTGGCGTGGGACTGGAGGTTGGCGGCCGCCTTGATCACATCGGGGGGCCCGACCATCCAACCCACCCGCCAGCCCGTCATGGCGTAGGTCTTGGCCACGCCGTTGACCACGACGCAACGGTCCCTGGTGTCGGCTACCAAGCCGGGAACCGACGAGAAGCGGTTCGCGCCGTAGACCAGGTGCTCGTAGATCTCGTCGGTGACGACCCACAGGCCGCGGGTTGCGGCCCACTGGCCCACCGCCTCCACCTCGTCGGCCGGGTACACCGCTCCCGTGGGGTTGGACGGCGACACGAACAGCAGCACCTTGGTGCGGGGCGTGAGGGCTGCTTCCAACGCGTCGACGGTGGCCCGGAACCCGGTGGTCTCGTCGGTGGCGACGGCCACCGGCACCCCTCCGGCCAGGCGGATGGCCTCGGGGTAGGTGACCCAGAAGGGCGCGGGCACCAGCACCTCGTCGCCGGGGTCGAGGAGGGTGGCGAAAGTGTTGTACACGGCGTGCTTGGCCCCGTTGGTGACCAGCACCTGGTTGGCGGCAACTTCCCAGCCGGAGTCGCGCGTCGTCTTGGCGGCCACCGCCTCCCGCAGCTCGGGCAGGCCGGCCGCCGCCGTGTACCGATGGTTGCGCGGCACGCGGGCGGCCTCGATGGCTGCTTCGACGATGTGAGGGGGTGTCGGGAAGTCGGGTTCGCCGGCGCCAAAGCCGATGACGTCGGCGCCACCGGCCTTCAGGGCCTTGGCTTTGGCGTCGACGGCCAGCGTGGCTGACTCTTCGATGGCGCCTATGCGTTTGGAAACACGGTCAGACCTATCGCGCACGGGTGCGATAGTGGCACGTCATGAGCCCCTCTTCATCCGAGATTCCCGATATTCGCCTTCCCGGCGCCCTTCTTCCCTCCGACGGCCGCTTCGGGTGCGGCCCGTCGAAGGTCCGCCCCGAGGCGCTGACGGCCCTCACCGTCGCCGCCCCGGCCCTCATGGGCACGAGCCACCGCAAGGCTCCTGTGCGGGGGCTGGTGGGCCGCGTCCGGGCCGGGCTGAGCGACCTGTTCGCCCTGCCCGACGGCTACGAGGTGGCCCTCGGCAACGGTGGCGCGGCCCTGTTCTGGGACGTGGCCTCGTTCAGCCTCATCGACCGCCGTAGCCAGCACCTGGTCTTCGGCGCCTTCTCGTCGTCGTTCGCCGCCGCCGTGGTCGCCGCCCCCCACCTCGAGGGTCCCCATCTGGTCGAGTCCGCCTTCGGCACTCACCCCGAGGCCGTCGCCAGGGAGGGGATCGACGTGTACGCCCTCACCCACAACGAGACGTCCACCGGCGTGGCCATGGAGGTCAGCCGTCCCGACGGCGCCGACGACGGGGCCCTGGTGCTCGTCGACGCCACGTCGGCGGCCGGGGGCATGGCCGTCGACCCCACCCAGTTCGACGCGTACTACTTCTCGCCCCAGAAATGCCTCGGGTCCGACGGGGGGCTCTGGATGGCCCTGTGCTCGCCTCAGGCCGTCGAGCGGACGTCGAAGCTGGCGGCCGACGGCCGGTGGGCGCCGAAATCGCTGAGCCTGCCCATGGCCCTCGAGCAGTCGCGGCTCAATCAAACCCTCAACACGCCGGCGCTGGCCACGCTGTTCCTGCTGGCCGACCAGCTCGACTGGCTGCTGGACAACGGCGGCCTGGCCTGGGCGGCGGCCCGGTGCGGCGACTCGGCCAACCGGCTCTACTCCTGGGCCGAGACCACCTCCTATACCACCCCGTTCGTGGCCGATCCCGCCCAGCGCAGCACAGTGGTGGGCACGATCGACCTCGATCCGTCGATCGACGCCGCGGTCGTGGGTGCGGTGTTGCGGGCCAACGGCATCGTGGACACCGACGCCTACCGGAGCCTGGGACGCAACCAGCTCCGCATCGCCATGTTTCCCAACGTCGAACCCGACGACGTGGAGATTCTCACCAAGGCGGTGGACCACGTGGTCGCGGCCCTGGCCTGAGGCGGGCCGAAGTGGTTGCCGGCGAACCTAGGGGTCAGGCCTCACCGAGGAGCTTGCTGATGCGCTCGCTCAACTGCGAACGAAGCCGTTCCTCGTTGAGCGTTCCGTCGGAGCGACGAGGTATTTGGAGCGTACGTTCGGCGGCGAAGTCGAAGGGGGCCGCGGGCGAGTCCTTTTCCCGCATGGGTATCCAGCCGGCGGGCTCGCCGACATCACCTGAGTCGTTGGCCGCGGTCCTGGCGTGGAGCATCCCCGCTTCGAACACGACGTTCGGGTTGTCGCGGTAGCTGGCCGGGTGGTCACCCTCGCGTTCGTTCGGTTCCGACAGGTAGCAGATCCCGAAGCGCGACCGCGTTATCTCCTTCACGATCTGGGTGCTGATGTTGCCCGACTCCGTCATCCGACTCCAGTCCGTGAACTCGATCCGGTCGGAGAAGAGATCTAGAACTTCGGAGATCACGGTCGTGACGTGGTCGTCGGCCCGGTGCGAGAAAGCCACGAAGAAGTGCGGCCGTGTGAGTTTCGGGAACTTCGCAGCCTCCAGGCTTTCTTGCAGCTCGAATATCGCCGCCGACGTCATCCGTGACTGGGAGCGGTTCAGTTCGTAGAGCTCGAGGAAGATGCCCACCGCGTCGGCCAGGACCTGGAGCTCGCCCTTGGCGACGTCGGTGATTCCGATGTGCGAAGAAGATTCGAAGTAGAAGACGCCCAAGGGCCGTTTGCGTCTCAACGGCAGGATGACCAGCGTGTGGATGGACTCGACGCCCGATTGCTCGTATGGCAGCAGGTCGGTATGTCCGGACCATTCATCTTCGAGGGCACCGGACTCGCTGAGGGGTTTGCGATCGCGATCGACGATCCACATCGGCCGCTCTTCGGCGAAGGCCTGGGTCACGAGGTTGCAGTACGACCCGTCATCGCGAGATACGCGCCAGAAGTGATCTCTGTCCTCGCTGCTCCAGAACATCTTGAGGCCTAGTTGCCGGTCAAGCGGCTCCTCTCGCATCAGCTCGAAGTACGCCGCGCCCAGCTCGCTCTTCACATACTTGTAGACCAGCGAACGGACGCGGTCGAAGATCTCGTCGTCGACGATATCGACGGACCTTGCGAAGAGTCGAAGTTGGTTCGCAAAGGTGTTCATGCTGCGACTCATTGTGCCCCCGATCGGGACTGAGCCTTCAGTCGCCGTTGGTCGGGTAAGTCTACGCCGTCGGGAGGGCCCTCGCCATGAGAAGACGACGCGAGGCGTGCAGGAGCGCGGCGGGCCGCCGCATGATTCCTGCCGGATCGTTTTCGTCGGTGAGGACGTCGATGGTTTCGAGGCCGGCCGCTTCGAGCATCGGCGGGTAATCGGCCGACGGTGTCGCCCGGGGCAAGCCTGCGCGTATTTCCGCCAGCTAGGCCCCTCGGCACCATCGAGTTTGGCCCGACGTTCGCGACCCTCATGATTCCCTCATACTTGTCTGGCATCGTCTTCATCGCGGTTGCCTACCGTCAGGGCAGACAACCACAAGCCTGATGACAAGGAGTCTCGATGAAGAGAACACTGGCCGTGCTCGCCGTCTCCGGTCTGGTGATCGGGGCCGGCGCGACGGCGTATGCCGTCACCATCGGCGGTGACCCCGCTGCCCGGCTCCAGACCAAGGCGTGTGTCAAAAGGGCTCGCGCTGATCACGCCAGCGACGACTCCGCTCAGCGCGCTGCCGTCGCCGCCTGCCTCACGGATGCCGGTATGACGCCCCTTGGTGTCGGTCGTGTGCCCAAGGCCATCCGTGAACAGATCAAGGCGCTGCCCGACGACAAGAAGGCGGCCCTCGTCGACTGTGTGAAGAAGGCGCACGACGCCAACTCGTCCAACCGCATGGCGTTCAGGGACGCGGCCAAGGCCTGCCTCGGCCAGGCCGGCATCACCGTCCCCACTCCCACGCCCGAGGACCTGGCTCGTCGCCAGAGGGCCAAGGACTGTATGGCTCAGGCTCGCAGAGACCACCCCGACGCACCCAGGGCCGAGCTGGGCGACGCCGTGAAGCAGTGCGTCGGGCCGAAGTAGCCGTTCCGGTCGGGTTCGGGGGCGCCATGGCGCCCCCGAGCCCGACCAGTTCGATCTCCTAACCCCCTGACACGTCCTGGGGGCGGGTCGAGCCCGCGGAGATCCAGGGCATCATCGAGCGCAGCTCGCTGCCGACCTTCTCGATGGGGTGCTCGGCGCCCTTCTGGCGAAGCTGGTTGAAGCGGGGGCGGCCGGCCTTGTTCTCGGCGATCCACTCCTCGGCGAAGCGCCCGTCCTGGATCTCGTCCAGGATGCGGCGCATCTCGGCCCTGGTCTCGGAGGTGATGATCCTCGGCCCCCGGGTCAGGTCGCCGTACTCGGCCGTGTCGGAGATGGAGAAGCGCATCCCGGATATGCCGTTCTCGTACATGAGGTCGACGATGAGCTTGAGCTCATGGAGGCATTCGAAGTACGCCGACTCCGGCTGGTACCCGGCGTCGACGAGCGTCTCGTAGCCGGCCATGACCAGCTCGGTGATGCCGCCGCAGAGCACGACCTGCTCGCCGAAGAGGTCGGTCTCCGTCTCCTCGTCAAAGGTGGTCTCGAGCACGCCGGCGCGGGTGGCGCCGATGGCGTGGGCGTAGGACAGGGCGAGGGCCTTGGCCTTGCCCGACGCGTCCTGGGACACGGCGATGAGTGAGGGAACGCCACCGCCGGCCTCGTAGGTGCGCCGCACCAGGTGGCCGGGCCCCTTGGGTGCCACCATGCCCACGTCGACGCCAACGGGAGGACGGATCAAGCCGAACCGGATGTTGAAGCCGTGGGCGAAGAAGATGGCGTCGCCGTCGGAGAGATTGGGCTCGATGTCGGCCTCGTACACCGACTTCTGCTCGGTGTCCGGGAGCAGGATCATCACCAGGTCGGCCTCGGATGTGGCCTGGGCGATCGTGGTTACCACCAGCCCGGCGGCTTCAGCTTTGGCCTTGGAGCTCGAACCCTCACGCAGGCCGACCCGCACGTCGATCCCGGAGTCACGCAGGTTGAGGGCGTGGGCGTGGCCCTGCGAGCCGTACCCGATCACCGCAACCTTGCGTCCTCCGACCAGACCGGCGTCGGCGTCCTTTTCGTAGTACACGTTGGCCATGTTTTCCTTTCCCAGGCGGGGCCCCAACCCCGCCTCCTCGCCGGAGACGGGGGCCCTGCCCCGTCCGGCGCTTTGATCGTTCGAACGCTACTCGCGCAAGTTCAACCGGCTCGGCGGAGGCGGGCCGGGCCGGCGCGATCCAGTTTGGGTAGTGCCACCCGGCCGGTGCGCTGGAGCTCGATGATGCCGAAGGCCCGCATCAGGTCTTCGAAGTCGTCGAGCTTCGACGGTGGGCCGGCGAGCTCGACGGTGAGGGCCTCGGCGCCCACGTCGACGATGCGACCCTGGAAGACGTCGACCAGCTCGATGACTTGGCCGCGAGTGCCGGCCTCGGCTCGCACCGTGGTGATCATGAGCTCGCGCTCCACCGACTGGGCGGGGTCGAGCTCGGAGATCTTGACCACGTGGACGAGCTTGAAGAGCTGTTTGGTGATCTGCTCCAGGGGCGCCGACTCCACGTCGACGACCACGGTGATGCGGCTGAAGCGCTCGTTGTCGGTGGGGGCAACGGCCAGGGAGTAGATGTTGTACCCCCGCCGGGCGAACAGGCCCGAGACCCGGGCCAGGACACCGGCCTTGTTCTCGACCAGTACCGACAGCGTGTGGTGACGGAACGGCAGGTTGGAGGCGGCCATCAGTGCCCCCCCTCACCCTGCTCGGGTCCGAGGATGATGTCGGAGTTGGAGGTGCCGGCTGCGACCATCGGGTACACCTTCTCGTTCCAGTCGACCCGGAAGTCGATCACCACCGGGCGGTCGTCGACGGAGTTGGCCTTCTCGATGGCGGGGACCACCTCTTCGGGCGACTCGACTCTCAGGCCGACGCAGCCCATGGCCTCGGCCCACATCTTGTAGTCGGGCAGGTCGGGCGACAGGTACACCTCGCTGTATCGCTCCTCGTAGAACAGCTCCTGCCACTGGCGGACCATGCCCAGGTAGGCGTTGTTCAGGATGGCCACCTTCACGGGGATGCGCTCGGATGCGGCGGTCACCAGCTCCTGAGCGGTCATCTGGAAGCAGCCGTCGCCGTCGATGGCCCACACCGTCTTCTCCGGGCAGCCCACCTTGGCGCCGACGGCCGCGGGAACGGCGAAGCCCATGGTGCCCAGGCCCCCGGAGTTGACCCAGGTGTAGGGGTGCTCGAAGTGCCAGAACTGGCTCGTCCACATCTGGTGCTGGCCCACCCCGGACACGACGATGGTGTCGTCGGTGTTGTTGTCGCGCAGAGCCTCGATGCAGAACTGGGGCTTGAGGCGGTCGCCCTCGTCCCAACCCTGGTCGTAGTGGAGGGGGAACTCCGCTCGCCAGGCGTCGATCTGCGTGTTCCAGGTCGAGCGGGCTCCGGATGCGTGCCCGAACGCTGTTCCAGCGGCCCCCAGGTCGCGCACCGCCTTGATGATCTCGGTGATCACCAGCCGGCAGTCGCCCACGATGGGCACGTCGGGACGGCGCACCTTGTTGAGCTCGGCCGGGTCGATGTCGACGTGGATGATCTTGGCGTCGGGAGCGAAGGCCGAAACCTTGCCCGTCACCCGGTCGTCGAAGCGCGAACCCAGGGCGATGAGCAGGTCGGCCTCCTGCATGGCCGTGACCGCGGTGAAGTTGCCGTGCATGCCGGGCATGCCCAGGCAGAGCGGGTGGGAGTCGGGAAACGCCCCTCGGGCCATCAGGGTGGTGACCACGTGGATACCCGTCATCTCGGCCAGTTCCCGCAGGGCCTCGGCCGCCCGCGCTTTCAGGATGCCCCCGCCGGCGTAGATCACCGGTCGGTGGGCCTCGCCGATCAGGCGGGCCGCCTCGCGGATCTGGAGGGGGTGACCCTTCGTGGTGGGCTTGTAGCCGGGCAGGTCGAACGACTCGGGCCAGTACCACTCCATGGCCGACCTGGGGTTGTTGGGGTCGACGATGTCCTTGGGGATGTCGACGAGCACGGGGCCGGGTCGCCCGGTGGTGGCGATGTGGAAGGCCTCCCGGATGATCCGGGGGATGTCGGCCGCTTCGGTGACCAGCTCGTTGTGCTTGGTGACCGAACGGGTGATGCCGATCGTGTCGCACTCCTGGAAGGCGTCGGTGCCGATCGCCATACTGGGCACCTGGCCGGTGATGACGACGATGGGGGTCGAGTCCATCATGGCGTTGGCCAGAGGCGTGACGATGTTGGTGGCTCCCGGCCCGCTGGTGACCATGGCCACGCCCGGGCGCCCGGTGACCTGGGCGTAGCCCTCGGCCATGTGGCCGGCACCTTGCTCGTGACGAACCAGGATGTGGCGGATCGGCGAGTCGATGATGGGGTCGTAGACGGGGAGGATGGCGCCGCCGGGGAGGCCGAACATGACCTCCACACCTTCCATCTCCAAACTCTTGATGAGGGCTTGGCCCCCGTTCATCTGCATGTGAACTCCGATCGTGCGGTCAACACTTGGCCTTGAACGTAAAACGACCTCCCGCTGGGGAGGTCGAAGACGCACGCGTGTCGGGTGACGGCGTGCGCTAGGCGAGTACTACCTGAAGCTCAGGGGCGATCCGGAAACGGGACATCAGGCTCAGTGTGCCACACGCGACGATGGCCCGGCAACGTTGCCGGGCCATCGTCGTGCGGTACGGATGTCAGCTGCCGGAGGCGACCAGGCGCACGGTGCCGAGGGGCAGGCCCTCGGTGAAGGCCGTGACACCGAAGGTGGCGTTCAGGGCCGCTGCGCCGGGGCCGGTCAACTTGGCGACCGTCCCGTCGAGGACGACATCGGAGCCAGCCTTGGACACCTTGACGTTGGTGCCGTCGAGGGCCAGCAGGGGGATCCCCGACTTGCCGCCGGCGGTGGCCGTCAGCGTGGAGTTCCCGGGGTCGACCACGAAGTCGCTGACCTCGATGGAGGTGTCACCCTTGGAGAACTTCAGGCCGCTTGCCTGGTGGAGGACCACTCCGGCGATGTAGCCGGGCTTGTAGTTGAGGTCGGAGTGGATGGCGACGAAGCCTCCGGTGATCGGGAAGGACACGGTCGAGGTGGCGGAGTCGAAGGTGCCCGAACCCGTCGGGGCCACGGCCACACCGAGACCACTGAGGGCCTTGGCCGTACCAGCGTCGAGCTTCACCGACGTCGACTTGCCGGTCAGTCGGCTGATCTCCGTCGTCTTGTCGGTGACGGCGTCGTACTTGTTGGCGCCATCAGCCTTGGCCACCAGGTGGACGACACCGAGCGGCGTGCCGGCCTTGAGGGCGGTGGTGTTGAAGGCCTTGTTCAGGGCACCGACGGCGGTGTCGGTGAGCTTGGCCACGGTGCCGTCGAGGACGACGTTGCCGGCGTCCATGCTGACCTTGACGGCAGATCCGTCAAGCGACAGCAACGGGACCTTGGGGGCGCCGCCGACCGAGCCGTAGAGGATCGAGTTGCCGGGGTCGACCACAAAGTCGGTCAGGCTGACCTGCGTCGGGCCGGCCGTGAGAGTGAAGCCGCTGCCGGTGTGCTGGATCGAACCGGCGATGTAACCGGGCTTGAAGCCCAGGTCGGAGTGGATCTCGGCGTAACCCGAGGTGATGGGAAAGGTGATCGTGGAGGTTCCTGCATCGAAGGTGGCGTTGCCCGAGGGGGCGACGGCCACGCCGAGACCGGTCAGGGCCTTGGCCGTGCCGGCGTCGAGCGCCACCGAGGTCCCGACGCCCGAGAGGTTCGGGATGGCGGTGACCGTGTCCGGCGCACCGGACGCTGCGAAGCTGGATACGCTGCCGGCGCCGGCGAGGGCGAGGGCCCCGACCAGCACACTGACTGCTGACTTTGACTTGAGGCGCATGATAGGGCTCCCTTTCTGGGGTTTAGCCTGTTTACGGGGCTGGTCCACGATCGGGATTTGTTTTTAATCGCCCGGCAGAGGGAGTGAGTTTGCGCGACGGGACGCGAAAGAATTGGGTTGGTACGCAAGGCGCTACAGCCTCGTAGACCCAGTCGCCTCCGGTACGAGTGCCGTCAGCGGCGAGGGGCGCCGGGCAGTGCCGGGGCGGTGAGCGGCTTGGCCCCGCCCGGAGAACTGCTCGGGCGCTTGTCCCAGTCGATGTTCTCAGCCATCTTGGCGGCCTCGACCTGGGCCAGGCGCAGGGCACTACCGGCCGGGTTGACCGACGACGCCCACAGCAGGGGTTCGACCGGGGCCTGGACCCGCTGGTCGACGTTGGTCAGGTCGAAGCGGCGGGTGAGCCCGGTCGACTGGATGACGGCGGGCTGATCGACCACCGTCGCTCCCACGAGCTTGGGGACCGCCGCCAGGGCCTCGGCCAGCCACCCGTCGAGGATGGGCTTGGGGTTGACCGCCGCACCGCCCGCCGGGTGGACCTCGAAGTGGAGGTGGGGCGAGCCGCCCTTGGCGTCGCCGCTGTCGCCGTTGAGGCCGATGATCCGGCCCTGGGTGACGGCGCTGCCGCTGGGCACGTCGGGGGCGTAGGCGTTGAGGTGGCACATGTAGTAATAGGTGCCGTCGGCCTGGGTCAGGTAGGCGGCCATTCCCCCGAGGCGGTCTTCTCCGAAGCGGACGACACCGTCGAACGGCGCCCGAATTGGCGTGTTGAAGGCGGCAAAGATGTCGTCGCCCTGGTGGCCGTGCACCGGAGGTCCGGCCCGGAAGTCACCGAAGTCGTCGGTGAACGAGGCCAGGCCGGCGACAGGAAAGTGCCCGAACCCCGCCTTGATGGCGTCGTCGCGGGAGAAACCGAGGGTCTCGAGGCTCTTAACGGCGTCGAGGAGCGGGCCTGAGCTGTTGGCCCCCGAGCGGGTGCGGAGGCTGTCCACGTACGCCTGAGCCGACGCTTCGCTCACGCTCGGCGGCAGCGTCGTGCTGGTGGTCGTCGGGGAGGTGCCGTCGACGGCAGGTGTCGCCGGCGGGGCCGTGGGGGGAGGCGCCGTCGGAGGCGCGACCGTCACCGGGGGCAACGTGGTCGGCGCCTGCGTGGTGGGCACCACGGTGGTGGTTGGTTCGGTGGTGGTCGTGGAGGCGTCGTCGGCTCTGGCGGCACCGATCTGCATCATGGCAAAGATGGCGAGCGCGGCCACGACTGCTGAAGTCCGCCTGGTCACGGGATCCAACGTTACCGGGTTAGGTGTCCCCGTGGATACCGGCGCCCACGCCCTGGCAAGGCATCATGACAGCATGATCTCTGCTGCTAAGATGTCTCTGCTGCTAAGATGTCGCTGGTGCGAACGACCGTGACGCTCGATCCCGATGTGGCGGCGAGACTAAAGGCGGTCGCCCGGGAGCGGGGCCTGTCCTTCAAGGCTGCGCTCAACGATGCCATCCGGTCTGGGCTCGACGCGTCGTCGGTACCGGCGCGCCCGTACCGGGTCCGGGCCCGACCGCTCGGCCTACGTCCAGGCGTCGACCTCGACCACGCCGTACGGCTCGCCGCCGACGACGAAGATGCCGAGATCGTGCGCAAGCTGCATCTGCGCAAGTGAAGGTCCTCGACGCCAACCTTTTGCTCTATGCCGTCGACGAGCAATCACCAAGGCACTCTCGAGCGCGGGCCTGGCTCGAGGCCACACTGTCGGGAGCCGACACCGTCGGCCTAACCTGGGGTGTACTGCTGGCCTTCGTCAGGGTGAGCACGCGGGCCAGCGTGTTCGCGCGACCGCTCGACGTCTCCGAGGCCCTCGACTTGGTCGACTCCTGGCTCGACCAGCCGTGCACCACGGTGCTCGCGCCCACCGAACGCCACAGCTCCGTGCTTCGTACCCTGCTACAGCCGCTCGGCGCTGCCGGCAACCTCAGTAGCGACGCCCATCTGGCTGCGATCGCCATCGAGCACGGAGCCGAAGTGAACTCCTGTGACACCGACTTCGCTCGATTCGCCGGGCTGCGCTGGACAGACCCCCTGGCCTGACCGACCCGCAGCCACCCTCCAGGCGTTCTGGTCCCGACCTTGACGGCGCCCGCGGGAACGGCGGTCAGGCTTCGGTGACCGCGCCCTTTTCCGCGCCCGTCACCAGGCGGGCGAACTTGGCCAGCACGCCGCTGGTGTAGCGGGGCCGGGGCAGTTTCCAGTCGGCCCGGCGAAGGGCCAGGGTGGCGTCGTCGACGAGCAGGTCGACGGTGCGGGCCACGGCGTCGATGACGATGGTGTCGCCGTCGGCCACCAACGAGATGGGCCCGCCGTCGACCGCCTCGGGGGCCACGTGGCCGACACAGAGGCCGTGGGTGCCGCCCGAGAACCGCCCGTCGGTGAGCAGGGCGGCATCGGCACCGCGGCCGGCCCCCTTCATGGCCCCGGTCACCGCCAGCATCTCCTTCATCCCCGGACCGCCCTTGGGCCCCTCGTAGCGGATGACGACCACGTCGCCGGCGGAGATGCGGCCGGCGAGGATGGCCTCCATGGCCCCCTCCTCGGAGTCGAACACCCGGGCTGTGCCTTCGAAGCGCAGCACGTCGATGCCGGCGATCTTGATGACGGCTCCCTTGGGGGCCAGCGAGCCTCGGAGCACGGCGATGCCGCCCTCCGCGTGTATCGGCCGGTCGAGGGGGCGGACCACCTCGCCGTCGGGGGCGGGCGGATCGATGGCGGCGAGGTTCTCGGCCACGGTGTGGCCGGTGACGGTGAGGCAGTTGCCGTGCAGGAGCCCGGCTTCGAGCAACTGGCGCATGACCATGGGCACGCCGCCCACCCGATCGAGGTCGGTCATGTGGTAGCGGCCGTGGGGCCTCATGTCGGCCACATGGGCGACCCGGCGGCCGATCCGGTTGAAATCGTCGATGTCGAGGTCGACTCGGGCCTCGTAGGCGATGGCCAGCAGGTGCAGGACGGCGTTGGTGGACCCGCCCAGGGCGTTGACGATGGCGATGGCGTTCTCGAACGCCTCTTTGGTCATGATTTGGCGGGGCCGGATGCCGGACTCCACCAGTGCCATCACGGCCTGGCCGCTGGCGAAGGCCAGATCGTCGCGCCGGCGGTCGACGGCGGGGGCCGACGACGACCCGGGTAGGGCCATTCCCATGGCTTCGGCCGCCGCCGCCATGGTGTTGGCCGTGAACATGCCGGCGCACGAGCCGATCGTGGGGCAGGCGTTGCGCTCGATGAGGGAGAGCTCCTCGGCGGTGAGCTGGCCGGTGGCATGGGCGCCGACGGCCTCGAACACGCTGACAATGTCCAGGGACTCTCCCCGCTGGCCCCGGCCGGGAAGGATCGTCCCGCCGTAGAGGAACACGCTCGGCAGGTTGACCCGGGCGGCGGCCATCAACATGCCCGGCAGCGACTTGTCGCAGCCGGCGAAGGTGACCAGGGCGTCGAAGCGCTCGGCATGCATCATCGTCTCGATGGAGTCGGCGATGACCTCACGGCTCACGAGCGACGCCCGCATGCCCTCGTGGCCCATGGAGATGCCGTCGGACACGGCGATGGTGACGAACTCGATCGGAAAGCCGCCGGCCGCCCGCACGCCGACCTTGGCCCGTTTGGCCAGCCGGTCGAGCGACATGTTGCAGGGAGTGACCTCGTTCCAGCTGCTGGCCACTCCGACCTGGGGCTTGTCCCAGTCGTCGTCGGTCATGCCGATCGCCCGCAACATGGCCCGGGCCGGAGCCCTGGTGGATCCCTCGGTGACTTCCTTCGACAACCTCTCCATGAGAGTCGAGCTTACGACCGCGCCTCGATGGAGCCGTGCGAATTTCTCCGGTGCTCAGTCGCTGTGGCGCCGACCCTTCTCTCCCCGTCGGATCAGACCTTCGCCCAGCTCGCGCCGGGCGGCGGAGAGGTCGGTGACGGCGAGCCGTTCGCGGAGAGTGCCGCCGTCAACAAGCCCGTCGCGGAGCAGCGCCTCACAGAACGCAACGTCGTTGGCCCGGCCCGCGGCGAGCTTGGCCACACAGAGGTCGTGGATCTCCAGGCACCAGGCGGTCACCCCTCCTGTGTTGGGGTTGGCCAGCGGCACGAGCCGGTCACGCCAACCCGAGGCCAGGACGGCCGTGGTCATGGAAACACCCTGGGCGTAGTAGCCGAAGGAATGGTAAAAGGGCGACTCCTCGCCGATCGAACCGTCGAGGAGGGTGGCTTGATCGCCGTCGGGGTCGTCGAAGAAGGCGATGTCGGCCTCATCGGAGGTGGTTGCCTCAGGAGGTAGGTCGCTCTCGGAGTAGGAGCCGAGGATCGACTGACTGCCGATCACGAGGATGCGGTCCACGCCCACGATCGAGCCTGCCGCCCTTGCAACATGCTCGAGCTGTTCGCGCTTCACTCCGCGACCACACTCGTTGGGCCGCTCGGGCTCGCGACCCTGCTCGACCTGTCGGTGGCGGCAAAGCCGCGGTAGACGGCCCACCGTTCCCGTGGCGTCAAGAGCCCGGCGAACGGAGCGGTCTGGCGGAGCTGGCTGGCGTAGGTGCTCGTGGAGCACAGCGCTGCCAGCAGCGAATCGAGTGGTCCGCCGAGCAGTGCCTCCCAAGCTTGTCGCCAGGTCTCCGCACGGCTCGCCTCGTCGACCCGGCGCCTAGTGGAGAGATTCTCCCTCGCAACGACCAAGGCGCGCTCGGGCTCAGCCTGGATCGTCGTTGCGATGGCCCGATGGAGCCAGAGACTTCGCCTCTCCTGCTGGGTGAGAAGCGCGGCCGGGCGTTCCTCGTGCTCGTCCACGTTGGGGGGGACGAACTCGACGCTGAGAGTCGTGCCCATTGCTTGGGCGAGCCGTGCCAGGGTGGCGACGTTGGGAGACTTTCTCCCCTTCTCGTAGGCGGTGACGGCCGTCTGTGACGTCCCGGCGCCGGCGGCGACCTCCCGTTGGGTGAGACCGGCGCGGTGTCGGGCGATGCGTATCTCAATTCCAAGGTCCATGACCGGAGCCAGTATATCAAAAGGTAGCTAGATCGCCAGGGCGAGAGCGTGTTTCGTGCCCCGGGTTCTACGATGTGCGGTGGTCTTGTTTCCCGAAGTGACCGATCCCATGGGTGTAGGCCGGTCCGTCCGCCGCTGGCGGGAGGTCCTGCGCCGGGCCACGACCGATCTGGGTTCGCCGCAGGAGGCCCGGTGGGTGGTCGAGCGGGCGTCGGGTTGGAACGGCGCCGAGCTGTTCGGTCATCTCGACGACCTGGGACCCGAGCGGGCGGTGGTCCACGCCCAGGAGATGGTCGCCCGACGAATCGGGGGTGAGCCGCTCCAGTACGTGCTCGGTCGTTGGGAGTTCCGTGGGCTCGAGCTCCTCGTCGACCGCCGGGTACTGATCCCCCGCCCGGAGACCGAGATGGTGGCCGAGGTCGCGTTGGCCGAGCTGGCGCGCTCGGGACGGAGCGACCCACTGGTCGTAGACCTGGGGACGGGTTCGGGTGCCATCGGGCTGTCGCTCGCCGTCGAGGTGCCCGGCGCCCGGGTCTGGGCCACCGACGTGTCGACGGCCGCCCTGGCGGTGGCCCGGGCCAACCTCAGCGGGCTCGGCACCGGGGCGGCCACGAGGGTGCGACTGGTCGAGGGCGATTGGTGGAAGGCCCTTCCCGACGAGCTATTGGATGCCGTCGACGTGGTGGTCTCCAACCCGCCGTACGTGGCCGCCGACGAGCATTTGCCTCCCGAGGTGGCCGACTGGGAGCCGGTTTCGGCCCTGCGGGCCGGGTCCACCGGGCTGGAGGCCCTCGAGGTGGTGGTCGGCGAAGCGCGACGGTGGCTGCGGCCCACCGGAACGCTGGTGGCCGAGGTTGGCCCTCATCAGGCGGAGGCTGCGGCCGCCTTGGCCGTCGGCGCCGGGTTCGACGAGGTGGAGGTGCGTCCCGACCTGTGCGGCCGACCCCGCGCCCTCGTCGCCCGGGGCAGGGCGAAGGAGTCCTCGTCGGCGGACTGAGCTCGCTGCCAGCCGCGGGACATCGGTGTCCGTTGGACGACTACACTTGCGGGAAGCCGTTCCAAGCGGGGTGGATAGGAGATCTCCGGCGTGTTCCCTGTTCTCGAACAGATTTCCGGATCGACGGCTGGTGGGGACCCGCCACCCGTCACCGACGACGGAGGCCATGAGCCCGTCCACGCCTGACAGCCAGTTCTGGGAATCCGACGCCGACCCCGAGGGGGCCGAGGTGGGCGAGACCTCCTCGGGCCAGTCCGCGCCCAACGTCGACCTTCCTGACCTCCCGTCCGGGCAGGGGCTCGGCCTCCCCGGACCGGGTCCCGACCTGCCCGAACCTCTCGTCGAGGCGTCGGAGAACGAGGGCGCTGTCGACCAGCCTGAGCCAGCCACCGACCTGGCGGATGTCTGGGCTGGCCAGGATGCGCCGGAGGACCCCGAGGGCTCCGGGTTCGTGCTCGACCTCCCCGAAGCGGACCTCGCTCGAGACCCTGAACCCGCCGAACCGACGACCGACCTCCGTCAGCCGGCGGTCGACCCCGGCTCGGACCTCTCCAACCCGCCGTTCACCGACCTGGCGCTCATCGATTCCGCTGCCGGCACCGATCGCGGCCTCAGCCCCATGGTCATCGACCTGCCTCCCAAGGGCTCCGATGCCGCGCCGGACCAGTCCGACCCGATGGTCATCGACCTGCCTCCGCAGGGCGCCGTCGCCGGCAACGAGGGCGGCTTCAGCCCCATGGTCATCGACCTGCCTCCGCGGGGGTCCGATGCCGGCGCCGAGCGCTTCAGCCCTATGGTCATCGACCTGCCCCCAAACGTCGCCGATGTCGCGCCGGACCAGTCCGATCCCATGGTGCTCGACCTGCCCCCCAGCGGCGCCGATGCCGGTCCGGACCTGTCCGACCCGATCGTCCTGGACCTGCCCGAAACGGCCGACGACTCGCCCTGGATGGCCGACGGCCCACTCGGGGCCGTCTACCCGGGATCGTCCGAACCGGAAGGGGTGTCTCCTCAGCCCAACCTTGATCGTGGCCTGCATCTGCCCGCAGCCGAACCCGTCGCAGCCGAACCCGTCGCAGCCGAACCCGTCGCAGCCGAACCCGTCGCAGCCGAACCCGTCGCAGCCGAACCCGTCGCAGCCGAACCCGTCGCAGCCGCTGCCGGCATCGCCGGGCGACCGTCGTCTGCGACCGGCGCCGACACTCGTACTGGTCCTCCTCGGCCTCCACGAGCGTCCGGGATAGGTCCGATCGTTCCTGCTGAGGCCTGGTGGACGAGAGCCCGTGAAGGCCGTGCGCCGAAGTTCATTGCCGGGGCGGCTGCCGCAGCCGCGGTCCTCGTCGGGGGTGTGTTGGTCCTGCGAGCAGGGAGCGGGGGCCCGGGCAGCGACAGCTCCCATCTCGTGTCCGCTCCCCAGGCTGCCGCCCCGGCACCGAAGCCGGCGGCCAAGGCGCCTACCGTCTCGTCTCCCCCCACCACCCCTGCTCCTCCAGCAGCGGACGCCAGCGCCGGGGTTGGCCCGTCGGGCCCCCCGGTTGCGGGCAAGCCGGCGGCTGTTGTCACGGCGTCCCGACCCACTTCCAGCCCGGGCGGTTCCACCTCGTCGGCCGGCCAGGGTGGGGGCACGTCGGCACCGAGCTCCGAACCCGACTCATCGGCTGGCGACGGCTCATCCGTTCCGGCGGACAGCCCGCCGTCCACCGGACGGCGTCCCATCGACGTGTCGACGCTGTTCCCTCCGGCCAGCTCGCCGCGCCCGCCGGTCGATACGCATCCGCCTCCGCCCCAGCCGCCGCCGACCGTCACCCCGCCGCCTCCGCTGCCCCCGTCACATGCTGACATCTGCCGCAACGTGCCCCCCGAGGCGATCGCCGACTGCCTCGCCGCCATCGGCTAGCGCCGCCAACGCTCGGCGCCGGCTTTACCGCTTCGGCCTGACAGCCCCAGCCGCAGCCCTGGGTGCGAGTGGTCAGTCGCCTGATCCGAGGATCATCCCGGCGCCGACGGTGGCATTGGTGGCCTCGTCGACCAGGATGAAGCTGCCGGTGGTGCGGTTACGGCGGTAGCCGTCGTAGAAGAGCGGCGCCGTCATGCGGAGGCCGACGCGGCCAATCTCGTTCAGGTTCAACGACGTGGCCGCCTCGTCGCGATGGAGGGTGTTGATGTCGAGGCGGTAGCGCAGTTCGCGTACCAGCCCCCGGCACCACCGAGTGGTGTGCTTGATGGCGAACTTGGCCCCGGGAGTGAGCGGACGGTCGTTCAGCCAACACACCATGGCCTCCACGTCCTGGCCGACAGTGGGGTGGTTGCCCGGTCGGCAGATCATGTCGCCTCGGGAGACGTCGAGGTCGTCGGCCAGGCGGATGATCACCGACATCCCCGCGAACGCCTCCTCGACGGCGCCGTCGTAGGTGTCGATGCCGTCGATCCGGCTCTTGAGCCCCGATGGGAGCACCACCACCTCGTCACCGGGCTTGAGGACCCCCCCGGCCACCGTGCCCGCATAGCCCCGGTAATCGTGATGGGCGGCGGAGTGGGGCCGGATCACGTACTGCACCGGAAATCGGACGTCGATGAGGTTGCGGTCGGACGCTATGTGGACGTCCTCGAGGTGCTGGAGCAGGGGGACACCCTTGAACCAACCCATGTTGGGCGACTGCTCGACCACATTGTCGCCGAGCAG
>JBBRXY010000059.1:0-19761 GCA_038238185.1 Acidimicrobiales bacterium | reverse complement strand
GCGTGAAATCGGTAGAACCGATCCAACACCGTTTCGCCTACGTGGGCGCCGATCTCCAGGACCTGTACGGCGTGCGCCCCGGCACCATCACCGACGCCACCAAACTGCAGGACGCGTACTTCCAGGGCGGCACCGCCCGACAGCTCATGGCCAGGCTGGCCTCGGCTCCCGATTCCGTCCTCGTCAGCGCCGAAACAGCAAAGGACTTCCAGCTCAATCCCGGCGACCAGGTCACGCTCCGCCTCCAAGACGGTCGCACCAAACAGTTCACCGATGTGGCATTCCACTACGCCGGGATCGCCAAGGAGTTCCCCACCGCGCCCCATGACAGCTTTCTCGTCGCCAACGCCGACTACGTGACCACGATGACGGGCAGCGACGCCGTCGGCGCCTTCCTCATCGACACCGGCGGCAACTCCCCCGCCGGCGTCGCCGGTCGGGTTCGAGCCGCCGTCGGCGCCCAAGCCCAGGTCACCGACCTCGCCACCAGCCGCCGCGTCGTCGGCTCGAGCCTCACCGCCGTCGACCTCGCCGGGTTGACCCGGGTCGAGCTCGGTTTCGCCCTCGTGCTCGCCGCCGCGTCCACCGGCCTCGTGCTCGCCCTCGGCCTCGCCGAGCGGCGCCGTACCTTCGCCATCGCCAGCGCCCTAGGGGCCAAGGCCCGCCAACTCGGCGGTTTCGTATGGGCCGAAGCGCTGTTCGTCACCATCGGAGGCCTCGCTGCCGGCGCCGTAGGCGGGTGGGCGTTGTCGCACATGCTTGTCAAGGTGCTTACCGGCGTGTTCGACCCGCCTCCCGCTTCGCTCGCTGTTCCGTGGTCCTACCTGGCCACTGTCGGCGCTGTCGCTCTTGCTGCCGTGACGGTCACCGCAGTTGGCGCCATCCGCGCCACACAGCGCCCGGTGGTTGCCGTCGTCCGCGACCTGTGACCCGATGATCGCAGCCCGCAGCGTTTCGTTGGTAGCGCGTGAGCGGCGTCTGGACCTATGGCATCGTCGGCGGCATGGCGCTGCTCGGGGCCGCCGCGTTCGTCGGCCTCTTGTCCGACACAAAGGCCCTGCTCTTCGGGGGGCTTTTCGCCTACCAAGGCCGCCGACAACGTCTTCCGCGCTCCCCTACTCAGCGGCTGTCCTCGACCCGCCTGGACCGGGTGCGGTCCCCTCGGGGCCGGCCACGAAGCGCACCACTCGCTGGGGAAACGCGATGTTGATGCCGGCGGCGCCGAGCGCCTGCTTGGCCGCGACCGCGACCTCGCTGCGGACGCGCCAGAGAGTGGCGACATCGGGTTGGTGCCAGAAGCGCAGGTCCAAGGCGACGCTCGAGTCGTCGAACTGCTTCACCCAGACCTCAGGCCGTGGCTCGGACGCAGCATCGTCGACGCCGGCCAGGGCGTCGAGAAGCACCCGCCGGGCCGTCTCCAGGTCGGCGTCGTAGCCGACGCCGATCGCCAGGGTCGTCCGGCGGCGGCCGAGGACCGTGTGGTTGATGATGGGAGCGCCGAGCACCGCTGCGCACGGGACAAGCACGCGGTCGCCGTCGAAGCTGCGCAGCACGACGGTCCGGAAGTCGATGTCCTCCACGGTGCCCTCGCACCCGCCCAGGCTGACCTGGTCGCCGGCGCGGAAGGGCCGGCGGATCTGCAGGATGATGCTCCCCATGAAGTTGGCCAGGATGCTCTGGCCTGCGAACGCCAACGCCAGGCCGCCGATGCCGAGGGCCCCGACGAGGGGGCCGAGCCGCACGCCGATCGCCGAGAGCGCGTAGACAAATCCGCCCATTGCCAGGATCGAGCTCGCCAGCCGGCCCACGGTGAGGGCGGCGCTCCGCCCGGAGTCTCCCCGCCTCAGCGCCCTGACCACGAGCCACTTGGCCGCCTGGCCCAGGGCGAACCCGGCGGACACGATGACCAGGGCCAGGATCCAGTCGCCCCAGCCGAGGCCATGGGGGACGACGCGGCTCTGTTGAGCCAGCATGATGGTCAGCAACTGGGTCGTCCCCGCAGCCCGGGGCGCAACCGGCGCCGCCCGTGGCGGACGAAAGCGCCCCACCCTGCGGCCACGAGTTGGACACTCACCGATCCCGCTTGCGCGTGAGTAGGATGCCGATGGCGATGCCGAGCATCCCGGCGATGAAGAGGGCTAACCAGAGCGGCGCCGTTACCTCAGGAATCAGGAACCGGATGGTAGTGGAATGGCGGTTCTCGACGATGAGCACCGCGGCGAGCACGAGTAGGGCCAGGGCAACGGCCGTGTGAGGCGAGAGCGGGTTGCGGCGGGAGGAAGGGTCGTGTCGACTCATGCTCCACGCTATAGCGGGAGCAGAGCGCCCGCTTGACTTGACCGGCGCCCATGTTGAGACGCCGCAGCGGTCCAGGCCGGCACGACCGCGGCCGTGGCGGCCTGGACCGCAGCGTGGCGACGAGGACATCCACATCGGGCGGGGAGGTTTCGGCGGCTAGGTCGACGGCGGCCACACCGGCGACCACCGAGCGTCGAGGACGGTCACCGCTGGGTGGGTATGGGCCCACGCTCGGAGCCGGAGGTTGCCAGGGTTGTCGAGCCCGGCAACCGTCGCCATCGGCGCGGTCTCGCTCGTACGCTGGGACCAGCGGACCTGCACGGTCGGGGCCGACCGCCTGGACCAGTTGCCCCGGCAAGGGCGCACTTGCCGAGGGGCGTCCTTGGCAACGCCGGACTTGGTGGCGGCGTCGCCCTGGCCCAGTCGGCCACAACGCCGTCGCTGCGCGCCGCCTGCGCCGTCAGCCCGGGGGGTAGCAGCACGGTCAGCGGAGAGTTCGGCTCTCCTCCCACCACGGCCATGGCCAGGTGCCGCCGACCACGATGCCCAGGCACTATCGGTCCCGGATGCTCGTCCGGCGGTTCGACGGTTCTCCGGTCATGGGCACCGATCACACGGTAGCGCTACCCAGTAGTGTCCGAGCATGACCCGCGTGCTCGTCGCTGTGGATGAAGCGCCGCAGTCGTTACGGGCGGCTCGGGCGGCCGTCAACCTGTTCGCCGGCCCAGACACCGAGTTCCTGGTCATCAATGTCGCCGGCCTGCCCGTGAGGTGGCTCGGCGGGGGCATGTACGGCGAGGCCGTGACCGTGCCGATGGATACGTGGCTGCCTGATGTGGAGCGCATCGAGCGCGACCAAACCGAGGGGGTCCGCGCTGAGGCTGCTGCCGCCGGCGTTCCCGATCCCGACATCCTCGTTGCCTTCGGCGATCCGGTCGAGAAAATCTGCGCCGCTGCCGACGACCATGACGTCGACGTCATTGTCGTCGGCTCGCACGACAAGGGCTTCCTGCGACGGCTCATCGACCCTTCGGTTGCCGACCATATTGTTCATGCGACATCGCGCCCGGTGCTCGTCGTGAGCGGCGAAAAGAGCACGTAGCGGGAATGCCTGGATCAGGCGCCGATCGAACCGAACGGACGGAGCGACCAAGCTAAACCCGAGGCGGAATATCCCGGAGGGGACGAAGGCGGTCGCGCATCAGCGGCGGCGGTCAGCCCGGCAATGTGCCAAGGATCACGTCGAGAGTCTTCTTCCCGTCCGCTCGGGTGATGTCGACTTTCACGGCGTCACTGGGACGATGACTCGCCAGCAGGTCGGCGAGAGCCGGAAGGTTGGGCGTGGGACTTCCACCGATCAAGGTGATGACGTCGCCCGCGACGATCCCGGCCTTCTCTGCCGGCGCACCGGGCTGGACCTGACGCACGAGGACCCCGCCCTGGTTACCTGCCGCCGCGACGACGTCGGTGGCGGTGATCCCCAGGGCTGCTCGGCCGGAGTTGGTGACCTTGCCCGATTTCACGAGTTCGGCGATCAATTTACGGTCTTGCTCGGGATCGCGAACCCGATACCGGGGGCGGCGCCGCCGCCGAGCTGCGGGTCGGACGCCGCGAGGGTAGGAATCCCTATCACGGCCCCCTGAGGTCAACCAGTGCCCCACCGCTGTTCCCCGGGTTGATCGCTGCGCTGGTCTGGATCGTCGAAGGCAGTACCACACCGCCGCCCTCGCTGACATTTCGACCGTTGAAGCTGACGATCCCCTCCGTGACGGAGCTCGCCACCCCCAAAGGGTTGCCGATGGCGAACGCGATCTCGCCAACCTTCACCGTGGTCGAGTCGGCGAACGCGGGGGCCGGGGGGAGGTTGGCGGTGCCGTCGACCATGATGACCGCAAGGTCATCAGGTGGGTACCCTTCCACAAGCGAGGCGCCCACGGTCCGCCCATCCCGAATGTCACCATGAACGTCGTGGAGCTCCCGACGACGTGATTGTTGATGACAGTGTCGCCCTGAGCGTCGTACACGATGCCCGAACCAAGGCCCTCGGCCGTGGAGATCTCGACGATCACCCTTGATGAAGCAGAGCTGGATCGGATTCGCGCGCTCGTCGGGGCCGGAACGGCGCCAAGTGTGTCGGGATTCGTCCAGCACGCCCTGCGCGTCGCCCTCGATGACGTTGCCGGGTGGGGAGCCCTGCTCGCCGAGGCTCTGACGAAGACTGGCGGCGCACTCTCAGACGAGGAGAGGGCATGGGCCGATGACGTCCTCGGCCTGACCAGCCAAGACAAGCAGTCCGCCGCCTGATGGCGGGCGTGACCCTCGACGCAGGCGGGTTGATCGCACTGGACCGCAACGACCGCCGCGTTGTCGTATTGCTCGTCCGTGCTGCTGAGACGAGTGCGCGCATCACTGTCCCTGCGAGCGCGCTCGCACAGGCGATCCGCCGACCCGAGGGGCAAGTTCGCTTGGCGCGATTGGTTCGCCAGCCAACCACTGACGTCGTTCCCCTCGAGCGTGTTGACGCTACGAGCGTCGGGCGGCTGCTCGCGTCGAGCGGGACCTCGGACATCGTGGATGCCCACGTCGTGATCTGCGCGCGCCGCAGCGAGCAGCAGGTCGTGACCTCCGACCCCGAGGATCTCCGACTGCTCGACCCCGAGGTGCGATTGATCGCCCTCTGAACACCGCCGGTGGGCGCTCGTACGCCGCCGCAGTGAAATCGTCATGGGGCAACGCTCACCGAGGCGGCCCGGCTGGTCCGACGAGCGGGCCGAGATTGTTATCCGAAGGGGTTGAGGTTGGCGCCGGTGAGGAGCCAGTCGATGGGCGCCTTCTCCACGACGAACCGGAGGGCCGACGCCGCCCAGCCGGGAAGCGACCCACGGTTCTCGGCGTCGTCGATGGCCCGGTCGAAGCTCTTTCTCAGGGCCCGCTCGGCGGTGGGGCGGTCCCAATGGACGTCGTTGAAGCCGCTCTTGGGGGCGAGGGACAGGAGGAGCGCCTCCCGCGTCGTCCCGAGCTCACAGGCGGCGCCGTTGAGGCCGGACAGGACGATCCGTTGCAGGGTGGCGTCGATCCCCTTGCCGGGGAAGGGGTCGGCGGGCGCGGTGCACGGCGCGGCCGGGCGCGGCGACCCGTAGTCGGCGGCACCGGACGAACGCTCGATGACGAGAAGGCCGACCGTCGCGCCACAGAGGACGGCGACCGCGACCAGACCAACGAGGCGCTTCATGCCGGGTCACGGGGCAAGGCCACCCCGACCCCGACGAGCGTGGCCAACCCGGCGAAGATGGCGGCGGCCACGAACGACGGCCGGAACGCCCGGGTGATGGTGGCTTCGACGGCACCGGTGACGTCGTCGCGGACCTCGGCGACCGCGGCGCCCCCCCCGGCTCGGCGATCGAACGGCGCCCGGAGATCGGGGATCTCGCCCCGCGGCGCCTTGCCCACCAGGTCCTTCATGTCCAGGGCCAGCGGGACCTTCACTTTCAGCTCCAGAGGGGCGTCGAGGACGATGGCGGCTGCCGTCGCGGTGGCTGTGCGGGTGGCCGTGGTGAGGGCACCGGCCAGTGCCGGCGAGACGACGAGGAGTCCGACGACGAAGCCCACGTGTTTGGCGCCGATCACCAGGTTCCCCGGCCGGCGCAGGCCGTCGCGGTCGGGAAGCGATCTCCGGTCCAGGACCGCGTTCAGGAGCCCGAACCCGCACCCGCACAGGCCCAGGGCGACGGCGGCATAGGCGGCGTTCGTGGCCGGCAGCCAGGCCAGTCCCAACAATCCGCCGGCCAGCATCCACCCCCCTGACAGCGCTGCCACCCACTGCGGCAGGGCCCGGGCGAGGGGGCCCACGGCGATGGCGCCGACGGCGAGCGTGCTCACCACCACGGCGCTGCGCAGCGGGCTGTAGCCCCACACGACGATGAACAGCAGCACCGAGAGGAACAGGGCGCCCACCAACGAGGCGAACAGGGCCACGAAACCCACGTCGGCGAGGCCCGCCCGCAGCTCGACGCGCCCCGGAACAGTGTCGGCGCTGGCCTCGGGACCACGGCGCGCCCGCAGCGTCGCCACCAGGGCCAGTGCCGCCACCGGGGCCTGTACCCAGAAGATGCTCCGCCAGCTGACCAACTGGGTCATCACCCCGCCGAGTGCCGGCCCGATGGCCACTCCTGCGGCCCCGGCGTACCCCCACACGGACCGGGCCCGGCTCCCCGATCCGGTGAGCCCGACGAGAAGGGGCAGCGAGCCGATCAGCAGGCAGGCTGCCCCGACTCCCTGGGCGCTCCGGGCCGCGACCAGCACGGCAAACGAGGGAGCCACCGCACAGATCACCGACGAGGCGGCGAATAGCATCGAGCCGACGGCAGTGAGCTTCCGTGCTCCCGACCGCACGGTCAGGAGCACGACGGCGGTGAGCACGACGGCGACGTTGTAGGCCGTGATCACCCACGAGACCTCGACGATCGAGACCCCGAAGCTGCCGTAGAGCGCCGGAAGGGCGAGGACGACCACCGAGGCATCGGCGAACGCCAGCCCCACGGAGATGGCGATGAGGACGACCGACGCTGGGCCCGTCGGCGGGCGGAAGGCCGGGGCCGGAGCCGGCGGCTCGGCCAACGACGTCACGTCTAGGGATGCTACCGGCCGGCCTGAGACGGCAGCGGCCGGTTGCCAAAAGACGACTTATCAGGTAAGGATTATGGACTCGGCCGCCTGGGTCGAACGAACCGCGGAGGCAGACCATGAGCGTCACTGACGAGCTACTTGCCAACAACGACAAGTACGCCGCCAACTTCGACAAGGGCGACCTGCCCATGCCGCCGGGCAAGAACGTGGCCGTGGTGGCGTGCATGGATGCCCGCCTCAAGGTGGGCGACGTCCTCGGCCTCGACGAGGGCGATGCCCACGTCATCCGCAACGCCGGCGGCATTGTCAGCACCGACGCCCTCCGTTCCCTCGTCATATCCCAACACCTCCTGGGCACCACCGAGGTGATCCTCATCCACCACACCGACTGCGGGATGCTCACCTTCGGAGACGACGACTTGTTCGACAAGGTCGAGGAGAACGTTGGCTCGCGGCCCACGTCGGACGACTTCGAGCCGGGGTCGTTCAGCGATCTCGAAGGCGATGTCCGTAAATCGCTGGAGACCGTACGGAGCTACCCGTTCCTGTTGCACACCGATTCGGTTCGGGGCTTCGTCTTCGACGTCAAGACAGGAAAGCTGAACGAGGTCACCTAGCACCCCGACGGCGGCGGGGCACTAGATTTGTGGTCTTCGCCGTCGGAGGCTCAAACCATGGGGGACGATTCGCACCAGGGGTTCGAGCTCCGGATCGAACCTGCCACCAATCGGTTCGATCCCGAGGACGATCGCTGGCGAACCCAGGTGAGCCAGCTGTACTCAAGCCTCGGCGACGAGGGGGTCGGCATTCGTCGCGACCACGTCAGCGTCCCCGGTGCCAAGGGGGAGATCGCCACGGTGATCCTCTCCCTCGGGTCGGCCGGGGCGTTCACCGCCATGGCCGAGTACCTGCGGGCCTGGCTGGGCCGCGACAAGGGCCGCAGCCTCGACGTGAGCTGGACCGAGGGTGGCGAGGAGCACAAGGTCTCGATCCGGGGCGAGGCCATGGACAACGCCTCGTTCCAGGCCCTGGCCGAGGCCGCTGCCGCCCGCCTGGAGAACCGGCCGGAGGACCGGCCGGAGGCGGCGACCCAATGAGCGACCCCGCCTACAAGGCCCTGCTGGTCGGCAACTCGACCTTTCCCAACGACCCCCACAACCTCCAGAGCCTGGAGGGCCCGGTCAACGACGTCTCCGTGCTGCGCGATGCCCTCACCGACCCTCAGGTTGGGCTGTTCGAGCCGACCGCCGTGCGCATGCTGCCGGAGCGGACCATGGCCGAGATCCTCATCGAGTTGGAAACCTTCTTCGGGTCGGCCGGCCGTGACGACCGCCTGCTCCTCTACTACAGCGGCCACGGCCTGCTCACCGACGAGAACCGCCTGCTGCTCTGCGCCCGCGACACCCGCACCGACGTGGTGAAGGCCACCTCGGTGAGCGCCATGGCCATCAACGACATGATCGACAGCTCGGCGGCCCAGACCACGATCATCGTGCTCGACTGCTGCTACAGCGGTGCGTTCAAGGGCGCCGGCCTGCCCGAGAGCCTCAAGGGAAACGGCCGTTACCTGCTCACCAGCACCCGCAGCGGGCAGCTGGCCAACGACGCCACCCGCAGGAACGGGACGAGCCTGTTCACCCAGCATCTCGTCGACGGACTGCTCAACGCCGTGCCCGACACGAACGGCGACGGCTACGTCGAACTGGGGGAGATCTACGACTACGTGCACGCCCGCCTCGTGAGCGAGGGGCGCCAGATCCCCCAACGGAGTTTCTCCGGAGGCGGTGGTGTGGCCGTCGCCCGCCGTCCCCGCGAGCTGGCCGCCGAAGAGAGTCGATCACCCGAGGGCTTCGCGCTGTCCCAGCCCAGCGTCGAGATCGATGACGTGGACCCCGGCGAGACACTGCCGCCGGAGCACGTGTACGTGCTCACCGCTCCCGGTGAGACCTGCGACTACTCGGTGAGCACTGAAGCTGAGTGGATCGAGGTCGAACCCCACGAGGGCTACTTCAGCATTGTCCTCCACCCTGGTCCCGGCACCAACCGGGCCAACGTGGTGGTGCGTGACCGCGAGAGCGGGGTTACGAGGACGATGCGGGTGAGGGTTCGGGTTCGCGAGCCCGAGGCACCCGCCGGGCCCGCCGAGCAGGGGATCGGTGCGGGGAGGGAGCGAGCCGGTACTGCTGACGGCGTGAACAAGACCAGCACCGATCCGGCGCCGGCGCCCGAGCATGAGCGTCCCGGGGGCGACAGTCTTCCGGGACGGCTCCGCCATCTGACCAGGAGCCGGCCCAGAGCCATCCTGGTCGGGCTGGCCGCCTTGGTTGTCGTCGTCGGGCTCGTGGCGGTGATCGTCAACCTGACGAACGGGGGCTCGTCCTCCTCCACCTCCAGTACCACCCCGGTGTCGGGTCCTGGACCGGCCACGCTCTACAATCCGGGCGACGTTGCCGTCGGTGCGGCCGATGCCGTCTACGTCGGCGATTCGGGCCACGACCGCGTGCGGCGGATCAGCGCCGACGGTCGCGTCGCCACGGTGGCGGGCCGCGGCGGAGACGACGGCCCGAACCCCGCTGGCGGTGGCAATCTGGCCACTTCAACGGGAATATCGGGCGCCTCCATCCTGGCCACCGACAGCAGCGGCAACCTGTACGTCGCCCTGACGAGTGAGGGCGGGATTGCCAGAGTCAGTCCCGACGGGGTTGCCTCACGGGTGACCATCCGCGTGCCTGGTGGCACCAGCCCGAATATCTCGGCACTGGCCGTCGATCCCGAGGGGCGCCCGGTCGCCGCCGTCGACAACGACGTCTTCAGACTCGAGGCCGACGGCAGCGTCACCGCAGTGGCGGGTTCGGGCCTCGAGGGCTACAGCGGCGACGGGGGTCCGGCCACGGCAGCCCGGCTCAAGGGCCCCAAGGGCCTGGTCGTCGACGGCCAGGGCCAGATCTACATCGCCGACACGGGAAACGACCGGGTACGCCTTGTCCGCTCCGATGGGACCATCGTGACCGTCGCAGGGGTGGGCTCGTCCGGTCCTCGTGGCGACGGGGGCCCGGCGGTCACGGCCACCGTCATCCAGCCTCGCGGGGTAGCGCTCGATGACAAGGGAAACCTCTACATCGCCTCGACGAACCAGCTGCGCCGCGTCGGGAAGGACGACGGGATCATCACGGTCGTCGCCGGCAGTCCCGACGACACCTCCGGCTTCTCGGGTGACGACGGTCCCGCCGCCGCCGCCCTCTTGAACAATGTGGTGAGCGTCGCCAGCGACTCCGCCGGCAACCTCTACGTGACCGACGAGCGCAACAACCGGGTTCGCAAGATCACGCCCGAAGGCACGATCACCACCGTCGGCTGATCACTGTCCCAACGACGCCCGTCCGCCCGATCGAGTGCTCCGGGTGTCGGCTGCGGGGGCGGCGGCCGTCGCCGGCGAGGAGCCGAAACTGGCGGCCGAGGCGACGTGGTTGCGGACACATGGCTGGTTGACGGTGCCGAGGGTGTTGCGCAGCCACGTGTTGGAGTCGCAGGCCGGGTCGGTGTTGGCGTCGAAGCCGTCGGTGTAGGGGGGGTCGGAGGCGTAGGCGGTCATCGTGCCGTGGCCGTTGCCGGTGGCGGTGTTGGCGATGATGGTGTTGCCCTGGGCCTTGTCGATGGCGATGCCGTGGGCCAGGTTGTCGTTGAGGCGGTTGTTCACGATGGTGGTACGGGTGGCGCAACCGGCGGGCGGGCTGTTGGTGAAGCACCGGGTGAACACGCCGTCGCCGCCGAGCTGGCCGATGGTGGGGTCGGTGTCGGTGACCACTGTGGCCACCCCGTTGTGGCTGATGTCGTTGTCGGCGATGCGGGTGTCGGTGTTCTGGGGGCTGATGGCGTCGGGGGGAGTGAAGCGGTTGCGGGTGTTCAGGACGGCGAGGCCTTCACGTCCGCTCTCGGTGATCAGGTTCTTCGAGATCGTGGTGTGGGTGGCTCCCGGTCCCTCGACCCTGATGCCGATGTTCTCGTTGAACACGCCCTCACCGGGCTGGCACGGCCCATTGAAG
The DNA here is from genome assembly GCA_038238185.1 of Acidimicrobiales bacterium. GTDB lineage: Bacteria > Actinomycetota > Acidimicrobiia > Acidimicrobiales > AC-14 > DATAQC01. The sequence continues at coordinate 8,794 of JBBRXY010000059.1, read as the reverse complement.
TACTCGCCCGCGCTCGTGCACACGTCGTCGACCTCGTTGTGGCGCACCGTGTTCCCGATGATGAGGTTGTCGGTGGGGAAGGGCCCGGTCACCGACTGGTTCGCCACCTCGCTGACCACAGAGATGCCCGAGAACGGCCCGTTGTCGTGCACCTGGTTGGTCTTGATCGTGTTGTGGCTCGAGCCCAGCATCACGATGCCGTCGCCCAGCTGGCCCAGGTCGGGGTTGTCGGCCACGAACTGGGCGGAGTCGTTGTGATGCACCTCGAGACCGCTGACGGTGTTCCTCTGGCCGCGGAACAACACGACGCCGGCGTCGAAGTTGTCGACCGAGCCGTTCTTCACCGTCACCCCGCTCACCTTGTCGAGCCGGATGCCGGCCCAGACCCCCTCGGCGACGGTGCCGAACACCCGGTGGCCCCCGAGGTCGAGGGTGATGTTGTTGGCCCGGACAGTCAGGCCCACGCCCGGGCAGGGGCCGATGTCGGCGGTGAGGGTGGTGCTGGTCTTGATGACGGCACCACACCCGGATTTCGCCAGTGCCGTCCCGGCCAGGCCGCGGGCCCCGAACAGGCCGACGACGACGGCTGTGCCGACGATGAGCATGCGCTTCGCAGACAACATTTCGGATCTCCCACCCTGCCGACCGCGGCGGCCCGCACCGGGCGTCGACAGTACCAGGGAGGGAGGGGGCCGCGCCGGGTCGGCTGTGCCAGACTCGGTGGTCCGGAGAGGTGACCGAGTGGCCGAAGGTGATCGCCTGCTAAGCGATTAAGGGGTGTCAAACCTCTTCGAGGGTTCAAATCCCTCCCTCTCCGCTGGTCAAACCGGGTATGGCTCGGCTTCCCGGCCGGCCGGCCTGCCTGCCAGCCTGGCTGGCTACGAGGCGAGGTTCAGTTTCAGCTCCGAAGGTCGCCGCGGCGGCTCAGGTTACGCCACCGGTCAGCAGGCGCCCGGGACCTCCGACTTGGCGACGAGGCGCGAGAAGAGCTCCCGCGGGGGCCGGCGCCCGCAGCCGCAGCAGCGGTACGTCGCCACGTTGTGGTAGGCGCACCGACATAGCCAGAACACGTCGATCCATGCGGCCAGGCGAGCCCACCTGCGCCGTTTGCTCCCGAAGGCGATCCATCGCATACAGGTTCGGTCGACCAAATGACGGAATTGCTTGAGCCCGTCGTGGGGGAGGCCGGTGGTACGCATGTAGAGGTGGGTGAGAGCGAGTCGGTCTGGCTGGTGGTTCTGCACGGCCTGAGGGTGAAGGGCTTCGCCGAGGCGCCGGCGCTGGCCGATTTCGCCGGCCTGGGTGACGCGGAGGTGATCGGCGTGCTCGAGGAACTGTCGGGCGCCGGCTTGGCTGACCACCGGGAGGGGGCGATCGGCGGCTGGCACCTCACCCCGGCCGGGCGCGCCGACCACGCCACTGCGTTGGCTGCCGAGCTGGACAGCAGCGGCGCTCGGGCTCATGTGCAGGCCGGCTACGAGCGTTTTGCCGACCTCGACCGGGCCGTCAAGGTCGTCTGCACGGCGTGGCAGGTGCGTGATCTGGCCGCCGGGGTGGTCAACGACCACTCCGACGCCCACTACGACGCCGCCGTGGTGGCCCAACTGGCCACGATCCACGCCACCGCCAGCGACGTCCTCGACGACCTCGCCGGGGCCATGGTCCGCTTCGACCCCTACCGCCGCCGCCTCGACGCCGCCTACGAGCGCGTGCAGGCCGGCGACCGCGACGCCCTCACCAAGCCCCTCAGCGGCTCCTATCACGACGTGTGGATGGAGCTTCACGAGGACCTGCTCGTCACCCTGGGACTGGAGCGGAACGGCTAGGTTGTGGGTGCGGCTTCCCCCTCGTCGAACTGTGTGCATGAGGGAGGAACCATGTCTTCACGTCGCCGCCGGCCGAGGCCGGTGCCGCTCCTCGTCATCAACGGCCTGGCCGATGCCGTGGCCGCCGCCGTCGGATTGTCCGACCGTCTCACCCACGGCCACGGGGTCGCCGTCACCGACCAACAGGGTGGTGTGGTCGAGATGGTGGTGTTCACCGAGGCCCGTCATACGGCCGACGACGCCATCCGGGCCGGGATCGCCATGGGCGCACGCCACCCCCTGGCCCGTCGCGTCGTCCTCCTGTCGGTGTTCAACAGCGTCGACATCACCATCCCCAACGAGCTCGAGGTCGAGATGTGGCATACCGCGGTCAAGCGCTTCGCCCGCGTGGGCCTCGACTTGTTCGAGTGGATCATCGCCTCTGGGGAGGTGTTCCGTTCCCTCGACCAGACCGTCAAGACCGAACACGTCTGGCGCTCAGGCTGAGGACTGTCCACGCCGATGTCAGTGACCATGTGGTGTCCGTCCTGCGCCAAGGCCTGGCCCGCCGGCCAGGTGGTCTGTCGCGGGTGCCTCGTGGAGCTGGTGGCCGATCCCGGCGGCACGATCCGCTGCTGCCACTGTGACCGTGACTGGCCGGCCCGGATGCAGTCCTGCCCAAACTGCCTGGCCGAGCTGCGACCCGACCCGGCCGCTGCCGCCGACGCCATGAGCGACATCCTGGCTGCCGGCGGACACCTGTTCCGTCCCGACGGCGTGGCGCCCTTCGCCTCCGGGCCCGGCTGCACGCTGGCGCGCCTGTCGCCCCGGGGCGGGCTGGTGTTCACCGACGCCGCCGGCCTGGTGGAGGCGTCGGTGGTGGGCGCCGACATCGCCGCCGTCCCCCCGCTCGCCTGCCACGACCTCGACGGGTCGGCACTGTTCCGGCTGGAGCGCTACGAGGCAGCGCCCCGGGCCCTGGTGGCCGTCGGTGGCGACGCCGCCCCCATCGCCACCTACCTGCGCAACGGGCGGGGGATCGACGTACGCGACGAGACCAGCGCGCCGGTGGCCCGGTTCGCACCGGTGGCCACCGGCGACTGGTCCCTCGCCGAGACCGGCGGCGGCGCCCTGGCCAGTTGCTGGGTGGCCGACGAGGACCAGGACGGTTGGGTCGACGACCAGTGGTCGCTCCGACAGGTCGCCGACCGGATGCCCCTGAAGGTGCTCGCAGCCGTGGCTCTGGTGTTGGCGGCCAAGGTCATGGCGGGCCGAGCACAGCCGGTGCGAGCGGGCGGCGACCGGGACGACGACGCCGACGCCGACGCCGAACCGCGGTGGAAGGAGTGGAACTGGTAGGCCCGACCGCCGGGGTTTGCCTGAGTTACCCGGACCCCGTCGTGGTGAGGATCTCGGCCCCGTCGTCGGTGACGAGCAGCGTGTGTTCGAACTGGGCCGTGCGCCGCCCGTCGACGGTCACCGCCGTCCACCCGTCGTCCCAAAGGCGCGGCCGGTAGGTGCCCAGGGTGATCATGGGCTCGATGGTGAAGGTCATGCCGGGCTCGATCACCGTGGTTGCCGCCGGGTCGAAGTAATGCGGCACATGGGGGTCGGTGTGGAACTGTTCGGCCACCCCGTGGCCCACGAAGGACTGCACGACGCCGTACCCGTGGCCGTGGGCGTGGGCCTCGATGGCGGCGCCGATGTCGGAGATCGGCCGGCCCGGCCGAACCGCCTCGATCCCCCGGAACGTGCACTCGCGTGTCACCGTCACCAGTTGCCGCGACTCGTCGTCGACGGTGCCGACCAGGAAGGTGGCATTGGTGTCGCCGTGGACGCCGTCGAGGTAGATGGTGACGTCGAGGTTGACGATGTCGCCGTCGATCAACCGGCGATCGTCGGGGATGCCGTGGCAGATGACCTCGTTGACCGAGGTGCACAGCGACTTCGGGAAGCCGTTGTAGTTGAGGGGGCTGGGGTAGCCGCCCCGGGCGATGCATTCCTCGTGGGCGCGGGCGTCCAGCTCGTCGGTGGTGATGCCGGGGCGGATCATGGCCCCGACGGTCTCCAGCACCTCGGCCGCGGCCCGGCCGGCCACGCGCATGCGGGCGATCACGTCGGGTGTCCTCACCAGCGGTTCGACCCACGGCTCGACCACGCCCGACTCGGCGTACGGCGGCCGACCGATGGAGTCGGGGACCACCCGGGGCGGCGACAGGTGGCCGGGACGTAGCGGCTCGTTCGAGGGCTTGTGGCAGCGCTTGTACTTACGCCCGCTCCCACACCAGCACTGGTCATTGGACCTGTGGGCGAAGGTCGTGGTCACCGGGCCGGGCCGACTCGCCATTGGGCGAGCGTACGCGTTCAGACGACCCCACGGCTTCTTGGCGCGCTCGACGACGCCCAGAGCGTGCCGAGCGCGCCAAGAACGGGGGATCCGGTTCATGGCTTGTCACACCTGGGTGCAACGATGGCCGCATGGGTACACAGAACCGCCGGAGACGGCAGGAGAAGCAACGACGGCGCGCCCGGGTCCGGGCAGCGGCCCGACACACCGACAGGAGCCGACCCGGAGCCCCGGCCGGACTGCGACGACGCGCCGCCGGGCATTCCCGACCTCCGCGTCGTCTTGCAGGCGGCCGCGATGGCATCCCGTCGTGGCAATGGGCCGTTGTTCGCCGAGCTGATCGAGGGCCTCGATGAGGCGTCGTCGACCTCAGGGGGCCACCGGCTACTCCTGGTCAAGACGCTCGAGGCGTACCTGGTCGACGAGGTGCGTCGAGCATGGGCCCGTGGGTGGCAGCCGGCCGACGTGGTCCGAGTCGCCGGTCGAGAGCTCACGGCCCGTCATGCCCGGTATGCCACCGACGTCATCGCCGTCGACGCCGTCCGCTACGCCGGATGCGCCGTCGATCCCCGGTGGACCGACCAGTTGGAGGGCCTTGGTGCCACGGTGTGGTGGGACAGCCGTGCAGGCCACATACGAGAGTGGGCGGCCAGCGAGGACCGGGACGACATCGACGCGCTGCACGTCAGCGTCGAGGTGCTGGGGCTGCTGTTGGACCTGCCGGTGCTCCCCCGACTGTGCGATCTGCCGGGCCAGCCCGGCCACGTCCCCCGGCGGCGCGAGGGCCACGACGGCCGCATGCTCGCTCGCGTCCGGGCCCTGCTGGCCAAGGCCGAATCGACCACGTTCGCCGAGGAGGCCGAAGCGCTGACGGCCAAGGCTCAGGAGCTCATGGCCCGTCACGCTATTGACGAGGCCATGGTCGATGGTGGGGCCACCCCGGTCGATGGGCCGGGGGGCGTGCGATTGGCGGTCGATGATCCCTACGCTTCGGCAAAATCGCTCCTGTTGTCCGAAGTGGCGTCGGCCAACAGCTGCCGGGCGGTGTGGTCGAAGGAGTTCGGTTTCAGCACCGTGTTCGGCTTCGACAACGCGGTGGAGTTCGTCGAGGTGCTGTACACGTCGCTTCTCGTGCAGGCCACGGCGGCCATGAACGCCGCCGGCTCGCAGATCGACCGGTACGGCCGGTCTCGCACCCGGTCGTTCCGTCAGTCGTTCCTCGTGGCGTACGCCTCCCGGATCGGGGATCGGTTGCGGGCCGCAGAGGCCGCTGGGCGGGCATCGGCCACCGTGGAGTACGGAGAGGCGCTGCTCCCGGTCCTCGCCGACCGGTCGTCGGCCGTCGACGATGTGGTCGACTCGGCGTTCCCGAAGATGCGAGCGCAGTCACTCGGCATGAGCAACTTCGCCGGCTGGGCGGCAGGGTCGGCGGCCGCCGACCTCGCCTCGTTGTCGGTGCGGCCCGAGGTCCCCTCCGGCGGAGGCTGACGGCTACGACACGGGTGCGCCGCCCTCCCCCACACCGGCGAACTCGACGGACGAGTTCGCTCCCGCCGACTTTTCGGCGCCCGAGCCGGGCAGCCGGTAGCCCGCCGGGCCGAGCATCCACCACGCCGGGGACACAGACGACCAGGATGGGTGGCGTCTCGAACGAGGGTGCGCAGGAGGTGCAGCATGGGCTCGGTGGCGACGAGGGGTCGGTGCCGATGTGGAAGCGGCCTGAAGGCAAGGCGCTGCTGCGGACGCGACCAGCGCCGAGCCGAGCGAACGTCTCGCTCCTCTGCCGAACGCCCAGGGCTCGAGGCCCTGATGCCGGGGGTGTGGTCGGACGACGAGCTGGGGTCCCTCCGGGGCCAGTTGTACGAGCCCTTCGACCACGTCAAGGCCTGTGCCGACCCGTTCGACGGGCCAGCGGCTGAGCCTTCGCCTCCAAATCGGCCGGGCACGTGCTTCACCGATGCCAATGGCCGGAACAACGGGAAGCTCGAGGCTGCGCTGAACCAGGGCCTGGTGGCCGAGGCCAGCGGCGAGATCGAGGCCGCCATCGCCGCCTTCCGGACGGCGGTCGAATCCGACCATCCCGACCATGCTCCGCGGGCTGCGGTTCACCTGGGTCGCCTGCTCGAGGGCCAGGGAGACGTCGCCGGAGCCCAGGCCGCCTATCAGGTCGCCATCAACTCTCGTCACCCTGACCAGGCACCGCGAGCGACGTTCGCCCTCGGCCTCATGCTGAGCGACCACGGCAACTTCGAAGGGGCCAGGGCGGCGTATCAGGAGGTGATCGATTCGGCCCACCCCGATCAGGCCCCCCGTGCTGGGTTCGCCCTGGGGGTCCTGTTGGCCAACGAGGGCGATGCAAAAGCGGCCAAGGCGGCCTACCGGCGAGCGATCGACTCGGCTCACCCCGATCAGGCCCCCCGTGCCGCATTCAACCTGGGGGTCCTGTTGGCGAACGAGGGCGATGCAAAGGCGGCCAAGGCGGCCTACCGGCGAGCGATCGACTCGGCTCACCCCGAGGGGGCTGCCGAAGCGGCCGTCAACCTCGGTGTGCTCCTCGCCGCCGAGGGCGACGGCGCAGAAGCTGCCCCTGAGCTTCGGCGTGCCATCGCCTTGGGTGGCGAGGAAGCAGCCCCGCTGGCGGCGGTCAACCTCGGCCTTCTGCTCGAGGACAACGGTGACGTTCAAGGGGCCAGGGCGGCCTTCGAAGCCGTCATGGTGTCAGCACATGCAGACCAGGCTCCCAGGGCGGCGTTCAACCTGGGAGGACTTCTCGACGATCAGGGCGACATCGAGGGAGCCGCAGCCGCCTACCGATGGGCGATCGACTCGGCCCACCCTGACCACGCGCCCAGGTCGGCGTTCAACCTCGGGCTTCTGCTTGTCGGCGGTGGCGATCACATCGGAGCCCGCGCCGCCTACCATTGGGCCCTGACCTCGGACCACCCCCGCCACGCGCCCGAGGCGGCAGTGAACCTGGGCGTTCTGCTTGCCAGCGGCGGCGACGTGGAAGGAGCCGAGGCGGCGTACCGCACGGCAATCGAGTCCGGCCACGAGGATGCCCGGTGGCTGGCGGCCCGCAACCTGGGCATCCTCTTGGCGAGCCGGGGCGACATGGAGGGTGCCGAGGACGCCTTTGTGAGGTGCATCAATTCAGGGCACCCCCATCACGCACCGGAAGCGTGGGTGAACCTGGGAGTCCTGTTGGCGAGCCGGGGCGACATGGAGGGTGCTGAGGACGCCTTCAGGGATGCAATCGACTCCGGCCACGAAGAGGTGTCATCTCTGGCGGCGCGGAACCTCGATGCCCTTCGCGCCCGCCGGCGCGAAGTCGACTCACTCGCCGGGTAGACCCATCAGCGGCGACGACTGGTGAGCGCCACGACGGTTGGGGTGTCATCGACGGCGCGGTCCGGCGGTGGGCGGTGGGGCACCCGCGCGGGAGCGGCTGGTTTCGCCCTCCCCTGGCGGACGCAGCGCTCCTCGTGGACCTGGTCGGTGGCCAACTCGGCGTTGATGCTCACCGCCTCCACGACCGGGGCCGGGGGTGGGGGGGCCATGTGCAGGACGGGTGGCGCCGGTGTTTGTTCGGCCACGTCTACGACCCCGGCCCCGGTGGGGGTCGCTGGGTGAGGCATCTCGTCGAGAGCGGCATGGATCACATCCTCGATGACGGTTGCGTCGAGCTCGACGGTCATGCCGGCCAGCAGGTCGCGGAGGGCAACGGTGATTTCGTCGGTTGTCGACAATGCGCTGAGACGCTCCCGCAGCTCGGTAGTCATTCCGGCCAGGGACTCGCCCAGGGCGGTGACGACCTCATCGGCGGTCGGCAGGGACTCGAGTCTCTCGGAGAGCGCCGCCCATTGCTCTGCTTCTCTCGGATCTGGCGGCGAAGGAGTCGGTAGCGGTTCCGGTGCCGGTGGACTCGGCTCTGACCGCTGAGGCAGTGGGCTCGCCACCTCCTCCTGAGGCGGCAGGGTCGCCACCTCCTCCTGAGGCGGCAGGGTCGCCACCTCCTCCTGAGGCGGCAGGGTCGGAACTGACCCGTCGGGGAATTGATACGTGGCGACGGGCCCTCGCGCCACCAGGACGCAGCGCTCGTCGCCGGAGTCATCACGCTCGCTGACCACGACGGCGCAGTTCGGGTGGGCCGCAGAGAAACCGACCAGCGCGCGGGTGGCCTGGCCTGCTCCCAGATCAGTGACTCTTGCTGCCGGGCGATCCGCGTTGTCGTAGCAGGTCACATCGAAACGGGAATGTCGGCCTGACCGACCGGACAGATAGGGCGCAAGCCGTTCGTCCTCCCCCTTGGACCCGAGCGCCACCATGAGCCTGCCGACGACCTGGCCGGCAGAGGGGTCAGTGGCCGCAACGGGAGTGTGGAGGGCGACGCGAAGCAGTTGCTCGACGTAGTCCGCGCCGGCGACGGCAAAGGGCTCAGGCATTTCGTCGACGTCCGAGACCATTGTCGGCGTTGCGCCGGAGGATCACGCCTTCGCTCAGTCTCTGGCCGCTGCGCTCCGCCGCTGCGCTTCGGTGCTCGCACAGTCTCTGGCCGCTGCGCTCCGCCGCTGCGCTTCGGTGCTCGCTCAGTCTCTGGCCGCTGCGCTCCGCCGCTGCGCTTCGGTGCTCGCTCAGTCTCTGG
>JBBRXY010000058.1:0-19874 GCA_038238185.1 Acidimicrobiales bacterium | reverse complement strand
GCACAGGGTCGGCTTCGCCGGCCCGGCTCCGACCAACTGCCACTTGGACCGGCGTCACGCGAGCGGGCTCAGACCGCCCCTGAGGACCACCGACGTGTACCGCCGCGACGCCCCGGTCACGGTCTGAGGTCGCTCGCTAATGCTAGTCGAGGGCGGACTTCATTCTCAGCCTCGAATCTGGCTCAGATAGGCGAGCGCTTTGACGCCGGGAAGGAAGAAGTAGGCCCCTCCCCGGGTGGTCACGAAGTTGGGCAGCCCCGATACTTTCCGTCGCACGGGCTCGTCGGGGATGGTGAACACGCCGCCCTCGACCGGTTGCGGCCCGATAACGGGATCGACCTCGCCACACTGACCGCCGAAGAACGGGTTGTTGATCCAGGTGTGCTGGACGAATTCGAACTGGCGCTCGATGTCGGCGTTGAGGCACATGAACAGCAGACCGCGCTCGTCCTCCGCCCCCTCGCCCGGCTGGGTGGGCGGATCTCTGAACCGCAGGCCGTAGGGCCGACCGCGCCGCAGGATGCGATGGTTCAAGGTCGTGTCGAGGCCCTCCGCGGGCGTGTTCTCCGACGCATCGCGCGGATTGCCTCGCCGTACGTGGGCCCCCACCGGACAGCTCCGCAACCCGGCCTTGTCGTTGTCGTGATACCCGAAGTCGTTGCTGGCCGCCACCCCTGGGTCGACGTCGGGGTACAGCACGATCGGCGCACCGCCCGGCCAGCGGCCGACCATCTTGGCTCCCATCTGGGCCGGCGTCAGCCCACTGCCCCGCACCGCAGTGGCCTTGCTCGCCGCCTCGACGGCACTCTGAAAAGCGGGAACGTCCTGAGCCAACTGGCGGAACACGAGGAAGCTCCCGTTGCGACCGAGGTCGTGGCGGCCTCTCGCCCAGGCCGGCTTCGGGAGCTGTCCGCCTGCGTCGCTCCCGGCCACGGTCGGTCCCTCGGCCGGCTTGTGAAAATTGTCCGAGTAGCCGAGCAGGATCTCTCCGGGCTCGACATCGGCGAACCGGGACGGGGTGGGCGAAGCCGGTGGGTTCACCGACGCCGTGCGAGTGGGCCAACCCTTGAGGCTCGGCTGGGACACCCCGTCGGCGAACCCGAAGTGTTCACGGCCATCTCCCGACAGGCCCTCGATGGACTCGACGATTTCCAGTCCACCGCCTGCCGGCTCGAAGGTGTCGCTCCGGGCGGCGAGATCGGCCGCCAGGGCGGTCTCGGTGAGAGCGAACACCATGACCAGCACGTGGATTTCGCCGGCGTTGCCGAAGCCGCCCCAGGACCATCCCGACGGGTTGCTGTCGTCGACGTCGCCCAGGATCCGGGAACGGTGCGGCGTGACCATTCCCTCCTGCAAAGGTCGGGGAAACGTGGCGAGCGCATCGGCGGGGAGGCCGAGCCGTCGCAGGCCTTCCCAGGTCAGCGCCACATTCAGGGCGCAGTTGTCGGCCTGGGGGCGGTCGGCGGTGAAGAGCTCGCCCCCAATCTGGGCGAGCCACGCCCGACCGGCAGCCGGGTCGCCGAACCGGCAGAGGAGGTAGCGGGCGACGGGCAGGTTGCCGTAGCCCCTGGCCACGAGGCCCTGCACGTCCTCCAGCTCGAGTCGCTCCGGGGTCGGAGGCGGGGAGCTCACAGGCTTCGCAACCACGCGACCGCCTGGGCGGCGTCGAGCTTGGCGAAGAGGTTTTCGCGGATGGTGCTGTTCGTGTCGATGATGGACATCGACGCCGAGGGGTAGGCGCTGTACCAGGCGTCGGTTCGGCACTGGCTGGCCCGGGCCCATTGCCGGAAGCGAGGCCCGTCGGCCGCACCCTTGAAGGCCAGGAGAGTTGTGCGGGGAAACTTCGCCGTGTTGCTCCACACGGCGGTGAGGCCCTTCGCCGCCTTGTCGATGAAGTCACCGAGATAGCTCTCCCAGCTGCCGTCGTAGTTGGACAGGAACATGAGATGTCGGCCGCGATCTATCAACGACCAGTGAGCGAAATGAATGCTGGGGATGCCGCCCAGTTCGCCGTGGGTGCCGTTGATGCGGGCGACCAGGTTGAGCGCGTAGAGAACCACCGGGAGGAGACTGGCTCGTAGGATCCCGGGCTTCACGGGGATGACGCTCGAGAGGTGGTTCTGAGCCACTCCGACTATGTCCTCGTCTTCCTGCACCTCATCCACGTACGTCGCCGGCGCGGCCCGCGTCTGCACCGGATCGATCTTCTCCTTGACCAGCAGGATGGGCACCGCAACCAGGAGGAGCGGCAACAGCAGCGGCAGGGCGACGAGGGCGACGAGGCCGACCAGTGCCGCTCTGGCCAGGTACATCCGATGCTCCCATTTCGATTGCCGCTCTCCGGGATGCGCTTGGGCCCACGCCAGCTCTGGGTCGGCTTCCACGAAGGCCTGGATCTCGGCGCGCACAGACTCCGGGGACGCCCCGCCGAGGCGCCCTGCCTGGTCCTGGGCGTCGAGGAAGCCCTCGATGGCCCGACGAAGTTCGGCCTCTTTGCGGATGCGGTCCACACTCCGACCGGTTGCCCCTATGTGGAACGCACCGGGCCGCACCACGTGAGAGGTCAACCAGGCGCGCCGCGTCTCGGCGTCGGCGCTGCCGGGATAGCCAGTGCACCCGCCGAACAGGGTGTCGACCCCCGCGCCGGCCCGGATGGCCAACGCCGCCAACCAGGCCTCGACGGTGCCGTCGACGTTGCCTTCGAAAATGAGCTTGGGCGACGCGAGCGATGGGCTTTCGGCGAGCACCAGGCTGGCGAAGTGCAACGTGTCGAACTGTGCCAACGGGAGTATGGCGTTGTCGCCGGGATGATCATGGATCACCGCGATCGTGCCACGGAGCGCATCGAGGGCGTCGGGTTCGATGTCGGTAACGACCGTGAAGATGCTCTGCTTCACCCGCACACGTCCTTGTCGAAGGCGACCACGAGGCGCTCGGGAAAGGGCCCGTCGTACACCAGCCGGCCCGCGCCGCCTGGCGCCCGACGGAGGCCGGGCAGCCGCACGAGCCCGGCGACAAGCTCGGGGATCTGCACGTCGTTGATGTAGAGACCGAAGCACGTGTGCATGCCGTGGCCGAAGTGCAGATAGCGGTCGAGGGGCCGCCCGGCGGCGAGACGTCCGGGCTCGGGGAAGGCGGTCTTGTCGAACATCGCCGACAACACCGACACCAGCACGACCGACCCGGCCGGTACGCGCCTGCGGCCGAGGGTGGTGTCGTTCTTGCAGTGACGCTCGAGGACGGGGCCGTGAGGCCGGAAGCGCAACGCCTCCCAGGCGTAGTCCCGCACGGTGTCGATGTTCCCCGCCACCGCTGCATCTCTGGCACCGGCAAGCGCGTCGGGGTGGCGCAGGAGCTCGTCGACCACATGGGCCACCGCCTTCGACGTGGTGTCGAGCGCTCCGACGATGAGGCCATTGACGTTCCGGCGGACGGCGTCGTCGTCGAGCCACGGCTCGTTCGCCCCCATGGCCACGAGCCGGGTGAGGACGTCGTCAGGGACGGGCTCGCCCGCCTCCACCTCGGCCCGCCGAGTTGCGATGAGCGCCTCCATGTACGGCTTCTGCTCGGCGATGGTGATGGAGGCGGCCTGGCGGGCGCGAGGCCCCTCGTCGATGAACACCACGTCGAAGAGGGCCCGCATCCAGCGCATCGTCGTGGCCTCGTCCGGGCCTGGGGTGCCGAAATACTGGGCGACGACTCGGGCGGCGACGACCCGGGCGTAACCACCGACCACGTCGATCTGGCCGGACCCCCGGGCCCCGGCCCTGGTCTCACCTCCGCTTCGCTCCGATTCGCTCGGGACTCCGACCCTGGTCTCACCTCCGCTTCGCTCCGATTCGCTCGGGACTCCGTCCAGCAGCTGCGCGGCGTTGTCGGCCACGAGGGCCCGGATGCGCGGAACGTCGGTGTCTCGGGCCGCCCGGCGAAGGGCGCCGTTCTCCCGATCGAAGTCCTCCCCTCGGTCGCTCCCGAGGATGAACGCTCCGCTCCAGCGCGCCATTCGCTCCCCATTGACCTCGGCAAGGGTGAAGTCCTCGTCCCGGCTTAGAACATCGACGACATCGGCGTGTCGGGACACGACCACCGTGTTGCGAAACTTGAGAATGGGAGCGAACTTGCGGAGGATCCAGAACACAGGCCGCAGGATTTCGGGCCCGGCAACGACGGTGGCCAGGTGGTCGCGCCAGGTGCGGTGCGGCCAACCGGCGGGGACGTTCCCAGGAAAGGCGGCGGACGCACCTGGGTCTTCGATGCGATCTGACCCCTCTTCTCCGCCAGTCACCTCACGCACGATATCCGGCCCGTCCTCGGCGTGCTGAGCCGGTCTGGTGATGCCGGGGCAATCGACCCGACGGTGCCGTGCCGACGATCTGGCGACCCGGCTCAGGTGGTTGCCATCGAGACCAGGGTGGGCGTGCGGTGAATGCAGGCCGGACGCAGGAGCTGAGCCGGCGCAGGCGATCGAGCAACCCGTGGTCGACCGCGCTCACGCCCGAGTACCCCAGCAGCAGGTGGTTCGTCGCGTCGTGCGCGCGTGGGTTTCAGGCGGGGCGGCGGATGGCCCTCACGGCAGTGTCGTAGAGGTCGAACAGGTCGACTCGCCCCCCCAGGTGCACCCACTCCTGGGACGCTGCCTGGAGGCAGGTGATCGCCGCGGCTGCGATCGCGCGTGCTTCGAGGGCGCGGTGGTCGGAGTCGGGCAATCGTGGCTCGATCAGTGGTGTGAGCAGGTCCTGCCAGCGGGCCTGCTTCTCGGCGTGTCCGGCGCGCAGGGAGTCATTCCCGAACAAGAGCGTGACAACCTCGAGCCGGTGCTCGGCGGTGGTCTCGATCTCCTCGAGCACGCGGAACGCCGCGCGCAGCGACGTCCAGAGATCCTCGTCGGCCGGGCGCTCAGCGAATCGTGCGGCGATCAGTCCACCCTGTTCGGAGAGGCCGCTGAGTGCGAGGTCCTCCTTGTTGCGGAAGTAGTTGAACAGGGTCCGTCGGGAGACGCCCGCCGCGGCGGCGACCTCCTCGACCGTCGTGTCGTCGTAGCCCTTGGCGGCGAACAACTCAAGAGCGGTGCGGGCGAGTAGGGAGCGCACCACGACGCGGGTCTGCTCACGGATGGGTGTCGGCTTCTGGACCATGCACCCATGGTACGTGAGTTTATCTTATGCAGCTCCTTGCACTACGTGCACAGAAATGCGTAGAGTGTACGACATGAGCAAAGTCGACTACCGCAACCAGACCACCATCGTCACCGGGGCCAGCTCCGGTCTCGGCGCGGAGTTTGCGCGCCAGTTGGCCGGCCGCGGCTCGAATCTCGTGCTCGTCGCCCGCCGGGCGGACCGGCTCGAGAGCCTGGCCGACGAACTCACCCGCGCCCACGGCGTCAAGGTGACCGCCGTTGCCCGCGACCTCGGTCGGCCCGACGCCGGCCGCACGTTGCGCGCCGAACTCGAATCCCGCGGCATCCACGCCACCGGACTGGTCAACAACGCCGGGTTCGGCACCCACAACGCCTTCACCGACGAGGATCCGGAGCGCCTCCAGGACATGATCGCGCTGAACGTCGGCGCCCTCGTCGACCTCAGCCGCGCGTACATCGACCCGCTGACCTCCGCTGGCACCGGCGTCCTGATCAACGTCGCGAGCCTGCTGGGCTTCCAGCCGACCCCCTACCTGAGCGTCTACGGCGCCACCAAGGCCTTCGTCCTCAGCTTCACGGAATCGCTGTGGGAGGAGACCCGCGGCACCGGCCTGCGCGTCCTCGCCGTCTGCCCTGGTCCGATGCAGACCGAGTTCTTCGACACCGCCGGCAGCCAGTCGGCCGACTATGGCAGAACGCGCGCAACGCCCCAGCACGTCGTTCGGATCGCTCTGGAAACCCTTGACCGTCGATCCGCCCCGCCGTCGGTGATCACCAACAGCCGCCCTCTGGCGCTGGCGAGCAAGTTCCTGCCACGCCGCCAGGTCGTCCGATTCATGGGCTCCACTCAGCGCCGCGCCATGAGCCGCTCCTGACACACACCGAGCGAGGCCCGCCTGCTGAGAGAAAGATGGTCGCACCACTACGCCGCCTCAATCAGCCCGGCCAGCTTCGGACTGGCCCTCTGCGCAGCGGTCACCGGTGATCTCGATCAGGCCGTCACACTCTGCGAAGAGACGGAGGGGCTCTGACCGGTTTCGACTGCCGTGGGCTGCTCCCGATTTTCCGCACGTATTACGGCGAGGTGCTGCGGCGGCGGAGGAACCGACCCGGACCGAACCCTGGCCGGAGAACTTGTCGAGCGGGTAGGCGACGGCGCCGCCGACCTTCACGCGCCCGCCCTCTTGGCCCTGGCCGGGTCAGGTCAAACACGCCTTCCCAGCTCGGCGCGTCTCGTCAGCCGCTGGCCACCTCGGGCTCGGGGTCGGCCCACCGCCCCAGGGAACCGGGCCGTACCCGCTCGGGAACGTCGGCGGGTCGAATAGTGGTCGACCGATCCAGGACGGCGGCAAGGGCGCCCGCCAGTGGAGCACCCAGGGCCGTCGGTAGACGGGCACCGTCGTGGAGGTCGCCGTCGACCTTGCGCTCCATCAGGAACACCGGGGTGGCCATGGCCTCGACCGAGTCGGGTGTGGACCGGGCCACGGCCGGGGCGATGAGCTCGGCCAGCGTCGCCGTCAACCCGGCCCGGACCCGGGGTGACCGGGGCGCGCAGTTGACCACGGGCACGATGCGGCCGACGGGCACTCCGAAGGCCAGGAGGTCGGCCAGCACCCGCACGAGAGCGTGCACCCCTTTCATCGACGGCAGGCCGACGGCGAAGACCACGCTCGCCCGGGCCGCCGCCGTGCGGGCCATGACGTGGCGTTCCTCCACGTCGATCGAGCCCCCGTCGTCCTCACCCTCGAGGTCGGCGTCGGTGTCGCAGACCACCACGCGATAGGCCCGCTGAAGCGAGTCGAAGGTGGCCTCGAACGCCCGGCGCCGCAGCGTGGCCCAGAACCGGGCCTGACGCAGGCCCAGCAGCAGGTGGTAGTTGCGCTCGACGACGGAGAACGATTGGGCCCGGACCTCCTCGGGCGACGGCCGGCCGGAGCGGTGGGCCTCGACCAGCTCCTGGATGCTGGGCAGGACGTCGCGAGCGTCGTGGAGCATGGCCTGCTCGGCGTGCAGGCGGAGGTCGGCCAGGCACACCAGTCCGGCGTGACGCACGTCGTCACCGAGCGTCTGAGCCAAGGCGATCGAGGCGGTGGACACGCCGGTGCCGCCCGGACCGGTGAGCACGGCGACGGGGCAGCGCCAGGTGGCCTGGCCCGCCGGGGTGGCCGGCCCGATGCCGGCACGCTGTGCTTCGCCCCGGGCGATGGGGCGGGCATGAGCGGTGAGAGCGGCCAGCAGCTGGTCGCGGTCGAACGACGGGGCGAGGACGGCGGCCGCGCCGAGGGCCACCCAGTCGCGTGGAATTCGCCCGTCGTCGACGACGAGCGTGGCGCAGCCGGAGGCCCGGGCCGCTCCGAGGAGGTCGCGGTCGAGCGCCGGTAGACCGGCATCGGCCACCAGGGCCGAGAACGCTCGGCCGGCGCTCAGCCGGGCCCGGACCTCCTCGGCCGACAGGCACTTCACGAACTCGGCGGGCAGCGCCCCCGAGGTGGCCCAAAGACCGAGCTCGCGGAACCACGGGGACCGGGGTCGGGACAGGCCCAGCACCACGAAGCGCTCGGCGCCCATCAGGGTGCCTTGTTCCGGTAGGTGGGGGGCGGCCCCGCCGCCGGGGGCGCGCCGGTGGCGACCACGACGGTGAGCTTGGCGATGGCCACGGCGTGGGCCAGGGGCGGCTCGTCGGCCGGGTCGGCGACGGCCACCGTTACCACCGGCGACCCGGAATCGCCCAACGCCGACTTCGACCGGTCGACATCGACGACCTGGGCCTGGCGAAGCACGACCGCCGTCCAGGCGTCGGTGCCGGTTCCGTAGGTGGCGAGGACGTCGACGCGCTCGCCCTGCTTCAACGCTCCCAGATGGGTGCGTTCGATCGGAAAAGACACCATGCGGGCGGCGTCGGCCGAACGGGTGACCACCAGGGCGCTGGGCTGCACCAACTCACCCGCGGCGAGCGGCGCCAGCACCGTGGTGCCCTTCAGGTCGGACAGCTTCTCGAACGCCCGGGCGCGAAGGGCGGGGGGCAGGTCCATGGGCTGGAGGGCGAGGTCGGATTCCTGGAGGCGGGTACCGGCCGCCACCGCTCGACGAACGACGGCGTACGAATGACCGGGCCCGGCCTGGAGACTCGAGTACGCCGCGAACAGACCGACGGCAGCGGCGGCCACCAGCAGCCCGCCGGCCACGGCTCGGGCGCCCGGCAGGCCTTGGCGCCGGTGGAGCAGCCTGGGCTGTGGCCCGGGTGAGGGGCCACCGGCACCGTTCGACGACCCGCTGCCGTTGGACTCTGTGGCGACCAGCCCTCCCAGGTCGGCCATGCATCACCTCCGCCCTTCCGCCCGCGAAGCCCGCTCCCATCGGGGCCGCCCGGTCCGTCCCGTGGCACCCGATCGGATGCCTGCCACCGAGATTATGAAACGGCGTGAAAAGGTGTCAAGGGGCGAATTTCTGTTCGACGCGCCCAGGGCCCGTTTCATGTCGGGCTGGACACTGCGGCGTGGCCCGTCCGACGCTAGGGTTTGCGTGGACCCACGCACGATCCCCCCGTCGGCACAGGAGGAGACCATGGCTCTCGGACCGCTGGAGATCGTCGTCATCGGGTTCCCCACCGTCGAGCCCGGCCAGGAGGTCGCCGAGGCGCTGGCCGGCACCGAGATGCAGGGCGACCTCCGGGTCATCGACTCGCTGGTGATCACCAAGTCGGCGGCCGGCGAGGTGGCAATGGCCGACGTGGCCGACATCGTGGGCATCGAGGACCTGGCCGCCCACCTGGTGGCCAACGACATGATGGGCCTGCTGTCCGACGACGACGTGGCCGAGTGTGGCCAGCTCCTCGACGCCGGCACGTGCGCCGTGGCCATCCTGGTCGAACACCTCTGGGCGCGCGACCTGGCCGAAGCCGTGCGGCACAGCAGTGGGCAACTGGTGGCCGCCGCCCGCATCCCTCACGAACAGGTCGAGGAAGTGGAGGCGGCCCTCGCCGCCGGCGTCGCCATCAGCCCGTCCTGACCCACCACGGCCTGACCCACTGACGAAAAGGAGTCCACCGTGTTCCGAATGCGCCGGAGACCGCTGTTGGGGGGCCTGCTCGTGGGCGGAGCTGCGTACTCGATGGGCAAGCACGGCGCCCAGGCCAAGGCCCAGGAGCAGTCCCAGAACGAACAGATCGCCCAGCTCCAGCAGGAGCAGGCCGCGCAGACCGCCCCTCCCCCTCCCCCGGCGCCGGCCGCCCCCGCGGCCACCGATGCCGACCCCATGGCGAAGCTGAACCAGCTCGCCCAGTTGCGCCGGCAGGGCATGCTCACCGACGAGGAGTTCACCGCCGCCAAGGCCAAGATCATCGGCATCTGACGGCGAGGAGCACACCCCAGTGGGCGACGTCTCGACCCGGGTCTACCTCAAGGGCGTCCTCGAGAACGAGGACTTCGCCGTCGCCGACGTGTCGGAACACCTCGAACGGTCCGACACGGTGGTGTGGGTCGACTTCTTCGAGCCGTCGAAGGAACAGCTCCACGAGCTCGCCAGTGAGCTGGGCCTGCACGAGCTCGCCGTGGAAGACGCGCTCGGCCCCCATCAGCGTCCCAAGCTCGACCGCTACTCCACCCACCTGTTCCTGTCGTGCCACGCCGTGCACCTCGACGCCGAGGCCAGCCGTCTCACGGTCACCGAAGTCGACGCCTTCATCGCCGGGCGTTGCCTGGTCACGGTCCGCAAGGGTGACGGCTTCCCCACCGGTCCCCTCCTCGAACGGTGGGACCGTTCGGCCGACCTGGCCGCCCACGGCGTGGGCTTCTTGGTCTACGGCCTCCTCGACGTGGTGGTCGACAGCTACTTCGACGTGGTGTCCGAGTTCGACGACTACTACGAGGAGGTGAGCGAGGGCATCTTCGCCGAGCGGCCCCTCAACCCCGAACAGGAGCGGCACTGGTTCGAGATGCACCGGGCCCTGGTCCGGTTCCACCGCCTGGTCGTCCCCATGCGCGAAGCGGTGAGCAGCCTCATGCGGCGGGAGCACGATGCCGTGGCCGAGGAGCTCTACCCCTACTACCAGGACGTGTACGACCACATCCTCCGGGTCACCGAGGCGTCCGACTCACTGCGGGAGCTGATCGGCACCATCGCCTCGACCAACCTCAGCCTGCGCGACTACCGCCAGAACCTGATCGTGAAGAAGGTGAGCGGGTGGGCGGCCATCGTGGCCGTGCCCGCCCTCATCACCGGGTACTACGGCATGAACGTCCCCTACCCGGGCTTCGGCAAGCATTGGGGCTTCTGGGTGTCGGTGTCGGTGATGCTCGCGGCGTCGGGTGGCCTCTACCTCCTCTTCCGCCGCCGCGACTGGCTGTGACGGCGACGACGACGCTAACGCTCGACCGCTGAGTCGAGTGGCGCGGGGCCGGCAGGGTCCGGCGCCGGCGCCATCGCCCCTGGCTGCGACTGACCCACCACCGTGCAGTCGCGGCCCTCACGCTTGGCCACATAGACGGCGTCGTCGGCGGCGCGGAACAGGTCGGCCAGTCCGGGGCTGTGGCGGGGATAGCTGGCCAGGCCCAGGCTGATGGTGACGGGGATCGGGTCGGCGGCGAACTCGACCCGCACGGCCAGGCGGATGCGTTCGGCGAAGTGGTGGGCGACGACCGCATCGGTGGCCACCAGCACGAAGGCGAACTCGTCACCGCCCAGGCGCATGGGCGGCTCGGACACCCGGCAGTGCTCGCTCAGCACCGCGGCCATACGACGGAGCACCTCGTCGCCGGCGCGATGGCCGAAGCGGTCGTTGACGGCCTTGAAGCCGTCGAGGTCGCCGAGCACCAGAGTGAGCGACTCGTTGGCCCGCCGGGCCAGTTCGAACTGCCGCTCCACCAGTTCGTCGAACGTGTGACGGTTCCCCAGGCCGGTGAGGCGATCGGTGGCGGCAGTGTCGGCCAGGCGCTCGACCAGGGCATCGAACCGGTGGCGTACTACGGCGACGAGGGTGCAGACCACCACCAGGGTGGCCACGGTGAGCGCCCACTGGAGCCCGGCCAGGCCGCCGCCGCCGTCGACGGCCAGAGCCGACCCATATAGGACAGCCACGAGCGCGACCTGGCCAGCGGCCCGGCGCCAGGGAAGGAACCATGAGGCGTAGACGACGAACCACAGCCAGAAGAGGGCGAAGGGGGCCGACTGGGCCCCATAGGCCCACACCACGCCCCCGACGACGAGCTGGCAGAGCCACGTACAGGCCTCGGCCGTCCAGGGCGGAAGCCGGCGGCGCCCCTCGGCCACCACGACCAGAGCCAGGAAGCCGGCCCCCTCGACCACCGTCAGCACGGCTTGGCGCGAAACAGCAGGAGGAACAGTCAGGAGAGCCACGAGGAACACCGCCTCCCCCGCCGCCCACAGTATGAGAAGGGCCTCGAGCATCGAGGTGGCCTCCTCCCGTCGGTGCTCGACCAGGTCGGGCGCGACGGCGGGGACGGGCGTGGGCGCTGGCGTCGAACGGCGGTGGCGGGCTCGCCGCGCCTGCATCAGGCCCCGGATCTCAGCCGACAGCGACATTGGCAAATGTCCCCTCGGGGCACATGTCTTGGCCCCTCACTGGGGTGCATCGGCATCGACGGGACCGGACTTGAGCCGGAACTGAACTTCGCCGAACACGCTCAGACCCCCGAGCCCCGGGCCATGGGGATGACCGATCCCGGCCGGGAACTTCACCCCGGCCGGACCGAAGAGGGGTCGT
This sequence comes from Acidimicrobiales bacterium, assembly GCA_038238185.1. Lineage (GTDB taxonomy): Bacteria > Actinomycetota > Acidimicrobiia > Acidimicrobiales > AC-14 > DATAQC01. Next base: position 8,016 of record JBBRXY010000058.1, on the reverse strand, counting down.
CCGGGGGCGAGGGTCCTTGTGCGAGGGATCACGAGCGCCTACGCTGTCACCTTGCGGCTCGTCACGAGCTGCCCGCGCTGAGTGCCGTGCCCTGAATCCCGGGTCGGCCCGCCACTCTCCCCAGGAGGACTTGCTCTCGACAACTTCACGCCCTACGGGTCGCCGTCTCCACCCTCGTATGGACCCCAGCCAGGTCCAGAGTCACCCCGAACTCGCGAGTTTGCATGGCCAAGACGAGTGCCCGCACCCCAGGCCACCCCGGATGCCCTGTTCGCAGGCTCCTGAAGGAGGCGCAAGATGCGCACACACCGAACCATGGCGCTCGCCGCCAGTCTTTCCCTCGCCGCCGGTACCGCGGTCACGTACCTGCCGACGGCTGTCCCTGCCCACGCCGACATCGGCCCGGCCCTCTCCGGGGACACCGGCGACGGCCCCTCGGCCGAAGCCATCCTTTCCGCCCTACGGAATTGTGAGTCCGGCGGCGACTACGCCGCCGACAACCACGACGGCTTCTTCGGTGCCTACCAGTTCATGGTGGAGACCTGGCAGTCGCTCGGCTACCCGGGCTACCCGAACCAGGCCCCCCCCCGCACGCAGGACGAGGCCGTCGTGCGCCTCCAGGCCATCTCCGGCTGGGGCCAATGGCCCGCGTGCTCGGCGCAGCTGGGCCTGTCGTCGCTGACGATGCCGCCCCTGGGCCCTCCCCCCATGGCCACCAGGATCGCCGTCGTCCCGCTCACCTCGGTCGCCGTGTCCGAAACCGACCCGCTGCCCCCGCCGCCGCCGCCCGACGAGCACCCTCGTCCTCGCCGCTTCCGTGACCTGGTGGCCGAATTCGGATGAGCTGAACCCGGCATGAGCGTCGGGCACCGGGTGCCCGACGCAAAGCCGTAGGTCGCCGTTCATTTGCGATCAGGCGCCCGTGGCCCGAGACTCGCCCCCATGCCTCGCCTCGTCGACACCACGCCCGCCTTCGACACCTATGCCCGAAAAGTGGCACTGCAGACCCCGCTCCAGCGCGAGGCCCAGTGGGCCGAGCTCTACGAGTCCCAGTATCCCGAGGTGTTCGAGGTCTTCAACGCCGAGTACGGCTCGACGCAGGGCCGTACCGCTCTGGCCCGGGAGCTGTCCAACGTGCGGGAGCGGGTGGTTGACGCCGCCCCCGTGATGCGGGCCCACATCGAGGCGATCGACCCGGCCCTGGCCGCGGCACTCCAAGTCCCCCTGGAACCGTCACCCCTCCACGTCCTGTTGGTGGGCAGCTTCATGACCAACGCGGCGGTGAGCCGGGTGGGCGACGACGTTGCCGTGTTCCACTGCCTCGAGTGGTTCCAGTCGCCCGAGGGCGCCCGGGTCCTGGCCGCCCACGAGAGCACCCACGCGTGGTGCGAGCTGGCCACCGGCGAGGTGTTCCCCGACGACGACGCTGCCGCTTTGGCCTTCGCCGAGGGAGTGGCCATTGCCGCCTCGCGAGCGGTGGTGCCCGGGCGACCCGACCAGGAGTACTTCTGGTACGGCCATCCCGATGTCGACGACTGGCTCCCGTGGTGTCGTGAGCATCGCGACGAGCTGGTCGACGCCTTCGCGTCGGGCCTCGATGCCCCCGAGACGGTCGAGGCCTTCTTCGGCGGCGGCTTCGTGGAGACCAAGTGGCGGGTGGGCTACTTCGTGGCCGACGAGGTCGTGCATCATCTGGGCCTGCCATTGCCCGAGCTGGCCCACATGACGGTGGCCGAGGGCAAGGCCGCGGTTCGAGCCGCCGTCGGGGTCTAGCGCTGCGGTGATGGGGCACCAGCCGGTCACTCGGCCCGTCCCGCCACCACCGCCACTGCCTCAGGTCGGCCGGCCGGCTCGGGCGCCCAGGCCACCTGGGGGGCATCGGTCCAGAGGCGTTCCAGGTCGTAGTAGGTGCGGGTCTCGTCGAGGAAGACGTGCACCACGAAGTCGCCGTAGTCGACCAGGATCCACTCCCCCTCGCGCCGGCCCTCCGTGCGCAGCGGCGACGGTCCGCCACACGCCTTCACCTGCTCCTCGATCTCCTCGGCGATGGTCTGCACCTGGCGGTGGTTGCGGCCACTGGTGACGACGAACGCGTCGGTGATGGCCAGCACGGCGCCGACTTCGAGGATGACAGTCTCCTCGCCGCCCTTGGCGTCGGCCGCGCGTGCCGATACCCGGGCCCACTCACGCACCTGCTCGATGCCGCGCTCGTGCTCGTTCTTGGTCTTGGTGGTCGTGGAGATCCCTCCGATCGGAGATGGTGCGGCCCCGTCTGGCGGGGACGACTGGGTAGTGGGAGCGCCGGTCACGCGCGCCCTGAGACGGCACGAGCCCTCAGGTTGTCTGGCCAGCGAGGCAGACCGGACCCAGGGTCCTGGGTTTCGGGACACTGGGCAGGCGCCGTGCTCATCTACCTCCAGCGTACAGATTCAGGCGTCGGATGACGTCGATCGCCGGTGCCGGCACCAGAAAGTCGAGCGGGCGGCCGGCGCCGACCCGGTCCCGGAGGTCGGAGGCCGACACGTCGAGGCCGGGGATCTTCACGTGCTCGGTGGTCCAACCCGGGCCCGGGTCGGTGTGAAGGACGCCCGCACGGCTCACCACCACCAACGTGGCCAGGTGGGCGACATCACCGACCCGACGCCAGGTGGGAAGGTCGGCGACCACGTCGGCCCCCACCACCAGGAAGAGATCGCTGCCGGGCTCGGCCTCGGCCAGGGTCTCCAACGTGTCGGCGGTGTAGGACTCGCCCCCCCGGTCGATCTCGATGGCGCTGGCCTCGAGTCCGTCGGCTCCGGCCACGGCCGCCGTGACCATCGCCAGGCGGTGCTCGGCCGGGGAGACGCCCCGGTCGTGCTTCTGCCACGGCTGGTTGGCCACCACGAGGAGCACCCGGTCGAGGTCGAGGGCGTGGCGGGCCCCGGAGGCGGCCACGAGATGGCCCACGTGCACCGGGTCGAACGTGCCTCCGAACACCCCGATACGTGGCCGTTTCCGGGGTCCACGGTCGCCCGAGGGAGTCACGGATGGCATTGGTGACGATTCTACGGACGCCGATCGAGACCGGAACCGGATGAGCGCATGACTCACCGTTACGCTCGTGGCATGGGTGTTCTTGATCGGCCCGAATTCGATCGATGGCGTTCGCAGGCCGATCGAACGCTCGACGCCGCACGCCTGGTGGCAGACGGCGGCTCCGACGGCTGGGCGTGCTTCCTGTGCGAGCAGGCGACCCAACTTGGCGTCAAGGGACTGCTCCATGCCATCGGGGAGGAAGCATGGGGGCACGACCTGCCCCAGCTCGTCGCGCGCGCAGCCGGCGCGCTCGGCGCCGACTGGTCGACAGTCACCGACGCGGCCGAGGAGCTCTCCCGCCACTACATCCCCGCCCGCTACCCCGACGCCCACCCCTCCGGAACTCCATACGACCACTACAACCCAACCAGCAGCCGCCTGGCCTTCGGCTATGCCGATGCTGTCCTCGACGCCGTGGACGATGCGTGGAGTCAACTGTGCGAAGCGGACGGTGATGGCGGGTGACCGACGTGGTGATCGCCCGGCGCCGCAGTGAACGAGCAGCTCTGGTCGATGTGGCTCGACAGTGGGCAGACAAGGCGGGGCCGTCGTTGGGTGCCAGCGCCATCGTCGTCGTCGGATCCGTGGCCCGCGGTGACTTCAACAAGTGGAGCGACATCGACGTGCTCGTCGTCGTCGACGACTTGCCCGACGATCTCCAGGACCGCCTCGCCCTCCTGGGCCGGACCCGAAAGCCACCGGGCCTGGAGGCTACGGCATGGACGGCGGCCGAGCTGGCCGACCGGCGGGCCCAACGTACCGATCCCATCGCCCGAGAGGCCTACGAGCTGGGCGTGGTGATCCACGGTCGACTGCCCGACTGAGCAAGCCGTTGGTCGAGCCTGCGAATGCCCTCTACCCTGGAGTGGGGGAATCGCCGCCCGATCGGCGGTGGACGACGACCCTCACCCGTGTCCGACGGACGTCCCCCGATGCCACGCCCGATCCCCCGAGACGACCCAGAGCCCGACATGAGTTTGAGCCCGAAGACGACCACGAGCCTGGGAAGCTCGACCTGGACGCCCGCCAGTTGGCGCGGCCACCCGGTCGAGCAGCAGCCGGACTGGCCCGACCCCGCCGCCTTGGCCGAGGTCCTGGCCCGTATCGGCTCGCTTCCCCCGCTCGTGTTCGCCGGCGAGGTTCGCAACGTCACGTCCAGCCTGGCCCAGGTGGCCGACGGGAAGGCGTTCCTGCTCCAGGCCGGCGACTGCGCCGAGTCCTTCGAGTTCTCCGGCGACGGCATCCGCGACAAGCTCAAGGTGATCCTCCAGATGGCCGTGGTCCTCACCTACGGCGCCGGGGTGCCCGTGGTGAAGATGGGGCGGATCGCCGGGCAGTTCGCCAAGCCCCGCTCCTCGCCCACCGAGACGGTCGGAGGAACCGAGATCCCCGCCTTCCGGGGCCACATGGTCAACGGCGAGGAGCCCACCGCCGCGGCCCGGGTGGCCGACCCGGGGCGCCTCCTGCAGGCCTACCACCAGTCGGCGTCCACCATGAACCTGCTGCGCGCCTTCACCAAGGGCGGCTTCGCCGACCTCACCAAGGTCCACATCTGGAACCAGGAGTTCGTGGCCGCCAGCACCCAAGGGCGCCGCTACGAGGGCATCGCCAGGGAGATCGACCGGGCGCTGAACTTCATGGCCGCCTGCGGCATCGACCTGGCCACGGAGTCCACCTTTCACGAGGTCGACTTCTGGACGTGCCACGAAGCCCTGCTGCTCGGCTACGAGGAAGCGCTCACCCGCCAGGACTCGCTCACCGGCGAGTGGTACGACTGCTCGGCTCACCTCCTGTGGGTGGGCGACCGCACCCGGCGCCTCGACGGCGCCCATGTGTCGTTCCTCCGGGGCGTCGAGAACCCCATCGGGGTCAAGATCGGCCCGTCGGCGTCACCCGACGAGGTGGTGGAGCTGTGCACCACCCTGAACCCCAACCGGGTCTCGGGTCGGCTCACCCTGATCTCCCGGATGGGGGCCACCAGGATCGACGAGCTCCTGCCGCCGATCGTGAAGGCCGTCCAGGACTCCGGCTACCCGGTCGTCTGGGTGTGCGATCCGATGCACGGCAACACCTTCGTCTCGCCGTCGGGACGAAAGACCCGTCGCTTCGACGACATCCTCACCGAGATCCGGCTCTTCTTCGCCGTGCACCGCGCTGTCGGCTCGTGGCCCGGCGGCGTGCACGTGGAGCTCACCGGCGACGATGTCACCGAGTGCCTGGGCGGGGCCGAGGCCGTGCTCGACGACCACCTCTCCGACAACTACACCACCATGTGCGATCCCCGCCTGAACGCCCACCAGTCCATCGACCTGGCCTTCGACGTGGCCGAGCTGCTGCGGGGCTGACCGGCTCCCCACCCGCACCCGCCGGCTCTCAGCGCGTGCGGACGACATCGGCAATGAGCGAGCGATGGTCGCTCCCGTGACCCGTGCCCAACTCGATCCGGGTGACGACGAGTTGCTCCGTCGTCAAGACATGGTCGATGCGCAGCATCGGCGGGCCGAGCCTCCGGTCTCGCGGCCAGCAACCAGCCGCCGAGATGGACTCACCTCCTCGGGACTCTCACCCTGTTCAGCCGGCGCCCTCCCCCTGCGGCAGGGCTGGGCTGGTACTGGTCACCGAGCCCGCTGCCTGCCGACGGACCACGGCCACGATCACTATCAGCACCAGGACGACCTCCAACAGGGGAGCGCCCACGGTGTAGAGGTCGAGCTGAAACCGACCGAGGGGGCTGCCGACCGACAGGGGGTCGGCGACGGCGGCACTCGGCGGCCGGGCCGTGGCCAGCTGGAGGACGGCGGCCTGGACCAACACCAGCCAGCCGATGCGCCACCGCCACACCACAGCCAGCACGGGCAGGCCCCACGCCAGGTACCAGGGCAGCACGTAGGTGCCAACCAGCAGGTAGGCCACCACTGCGGCGCCGGCAGCCAGGAACGGCCCGTTGCCACCCCCCACGCTTCTCGTCGGGCTCGACGAGGCTATGGGGTGATCAACGCGCCAAGAACGGAAGAGGAACCACAGCCCCACCGCGAGCACCGTCGCCACCCATGACAGGGTCCGGCCCCCGGCCAGCGAAGAGCCCGTCTCGGCGAGCCAGCGCTGCGGACCGGCCCAGATCGAGCCTCCGTTCACCCGGCTCTGGGCGTCGCCGAGGGATGCCATCACCGACGTGGCCCCCGCCAGCACCAGGCCGGAGAGACCGACGGCGGCGGCCGTGGCCGACAGCACCGCCGCGGCGCGCCGACCGTATCGGCACCACACCCACACCGCCACCGCGGCCAGGGGGAGCACCGCAGCCACCTTCACCAGGGCGGCCGCGGCCAGGGCGGCGCCGGCCCACGCCGGACGCCGGGCACAGACCGCCAGGACGCCCGCCAGCACGGCCAGGCCGACCAGGGCGTCGTTGTGGCCGCCGTTCACCACGCTGACGATCACGATGGGATTGACCCCGAGCAGGGCGAGGGCCATGGGGTCACGGGTGCGTCGGTCGATCAGTAGGAGGGACAGGGCCACGGCCAGGGCGGCCAGGCCCTGGAAAAACAGCCGGGCGACCAACGGCGAGGGGCCGGCCACGGCCATGCCAACCGCCGAGACACCGGTGAAGAGGGGGCCGTAAACGGAGCGGGATTGCAACCAGAACCCGGGGACCCGTCGGCCGATCGGGTCGGAGCGGTACTCGGCAGGCCGGTGACGGTATGGGCTGTCGTGATAGTTCGAGACCATGCGCCCGTACATGGCATAGGACCACACGTCGCCCGACTGGGTGGGAGGCACCACCACCGCCAGCACCAGCAGGGCTCCGCTCACGCCCAACACCAGTCGGCGCCCGAGGAACCGCCGCCGCCGCTCCGCCCCCACCATCACCGCGAGAGCCACGAAGGCCACGAGCAGGAGGACGAGGCTGATCCCGTTGCTGGCCCCCGGGCCCCGGACCAGCAGCACCGCCATGGCCAGGGCGGCAACGACGAGCGCCGCCCGGCTCAGCCACCGCCCGAGGCCGGGGTCCACCTGGCCCGCCTGGCGCCGCTCCGTTTTCGGCATCACCCGATGCGCTCGACGAAGTGCTCCAGTTGCCGGAGGTTGCGGCATTCGAAGACGCCGTCGCAGTGCCCGGCGTAGTCGGACATCACCGAGTCCCCCGTGTCCCAGTACGACCGGGGCTCGGGGTTGAGCCACCACAGATGACGGGCCCGGCGTCCCACTTCGGCCACCGCCCAGGCCGCCGGGTCGTGGTAGTTGTTGCGCGCGTCGCCGAGCACCACGACCGTCGTGCGGTTCGTGAGCTCGGCGCCCCAGCGCTCCCAGAACACGCCGAGGGCGTGGCCGTAGTCGGAGTGGCCCTCGGCCCAGATCACGTCGGCCTCGGTGTTCACCCGCTGGATGGCGTGGGCGAGGTCGTCGGCCCCGTCGAACAAGCGGGTGACCTCGTCGATGCCGTCGATGAACACGAACGACCGGACGCGGGAGAACTGGCCCGACAGGGCGTGGACGAACTGAAGGGTGAAGCGGGCGAAGGTGGCCACCGACCCGGACACGTCGGCCACCACCATGATCTCGGGCTTCGACGGGCGAGGGTGTTTGAACCGGGGCTCGGCGGGGACGCCGCCCGTCGACAACGAGTGGCGGACGGTCGATCGAAAGTCGAGGGCGCCCTGGCGTCGGTGGCGGCGACGGCGCGCCAGGCGCACGGCCAGACGCCGGGACAGAGGAAGCAGGGCCCGGCGCAGGGCGGCCATCTCCTCGCGCGTGGCGTGCATGAAGTCGACGTCTTCGGGCAACGGTCGCCGCAGGGACCGGGCCACCGATGCCGGACCCCGCTCGGCCACCAGCCGGCGGCGTATCTCCGCCTCCACCGCGTCCCGGAGACGGGCGACGTTGGCCCGGAAATCATCGGCCCGGAGGCGCCGTTCGAGTGCCCCTGACCCGTCGCCCTCGTCG
>JBBRXY010000057.1:0-20327 GCA_038238185.1 Acidimicrobiales bacterium | reverse complement strand
TCCTTCGCCTCGTCGGCGCTCATGATGAAGTCGCGGTCGGTGTCCTTGCCGACTTTCTCGATTGTCTGGCCGGTGTGATGAGCCAGCACCCGCTCGAGGAGCTCGCGCATGCGCAGGATCTCCTTGGCCTGGATCTCGATGTCCGCCGCCTGGCCACCGGCCCCGCCGTAGGGTTGATGGATCAGGATGCGGGCGTGGGGCAGCGAGTGGCGCTTCCCCTTGGTACCGGCGGCGAGCAGCACCGCGGCCGCCGACGCGGCCTGGCCCATGCAGTAGGTGGCGATCTCCGGCTTGATGAACTGCATGGTGTCGTAGATGGCGAACAGGCCGGTGATCTCGCCGCCCGGCGAGTTGATGTAGAGGTTGATGTCCTTGTCGGCGTCCTCGGCCTCGAGGTGCAACAGCTGGGCCATGATCAGGTTTGCGACGGTGTCGTCGATCGGCGTGCCCAGGAAGATGATGCGCTCCTTGAGCAGCTTCGAGTAGATGTCGTAGGCCCGCTCGCCCCGGTTCGTCTGTTCGATGACGGTTGGCACGATGTAGTTGTAGATCGTCCGGTCGCTGCGGGCCTCGGCTGCTCTGTGCTTCTCAAAGGCTCCGTGGTCCTCGCTCTGTGGCTCGATCACTGCGCTCCCTGGGTCATTCGGGCGTCTCCTGCGTCTTGTGTCGCCGACCTGACCGGTTCAAGCTCGGACCGATCGACCACCCGGCCCTCCTCGTCGACGTACTCCGTATGGGCAGCCAGCCACTCCAGGGCCTTGGTCTTGCGTATCCCCGAGCGTACCTCCGGTAGGCGGTCTTCGCTCTCGAGTCGGCGTCGAATCTCTTTGGGAGTGGACTTCTCGCGCTCGGCCAGGGTGACCATCTCGGCCTCGACGTCGTCGTCGGTGACCTCGATCTCCTCGGCCTCGGCCACGTAGCGCAGGCCCAAGTCGGCCTTGACCGCCGAAGTCGCTTCGGCCTGGAGATGGGCCAGGAGCTCCTCGCGGCTCTGGCCGGTGGCGCTCAGGAAGACGTCGAGGTCGACACCCTGGTGGCTCAGCCGGTGGGACAGCATCTCGATGCGTCGTTCGGTCTCCGAGGCGATGAGCGCCTCCGGCATCTCGTCGTCGACCAGCTCCACGAGAGCTTCGACCACCTTGTCGCGGACGGCCAGAGCGGCCTGGAGGCGTTTGACCGCATCGGCCTGGGCCCGCAGGTTCTCCCGCAGCTCGGCGACGGTGTCGAACTCGGATGCCTCGCCGGCCCACTCGTCGGTGAGCTCGGGAAGGACCTTCTCGCGCACTTCCTTGACCAGGATCTGGAAGGTGACCTCGTCATCGACGCCGGCCACGGCCGCGTTGAACTTGAGGATGTCACCGGCCTTGGCCCCGCGAAGCTGCTCGTCGAGTTCGGCCACGATCGTGCCCTTGCCCACTTCGTAGAGCTCGTCGTCGGCGTTGAGGAGGATCTCGTCGTGGCGATAGACCTTGCGGTCCATGGAGACGTGGTCGCCGGCCCGAGCCTGGCGGGAGACGACGGTCAACTCGCCGAACTGATCGCGCAACCGGTCGATCTGGGCGTCGACCTCTTCGTCGGTGACGGTGAGGTTGGGAAGCGCGACCCGCAGGCCTTCGTAGCCGGCCACGCGAACCTGGGGCATGACCTCGACCACCGCGTCGAAGCTCACCGGCCCGGCGTCACGACCAGCGGTGATCTCGATCTCGGGAGGGGCGATGGGCTCGACGTCGTTCTCGCGCAGCGCCTTGGCGTAGTAGTCGGGCAGCGCCTCGCGGATCGCCTCCTGGCGGGCCGTATCCGAGCCGAGCCGTGCCTCGAGCAAGCGGCGGGGGGCCTTTCCGGGCCGAAACCCGGGGATCCGGACCTCGCGTGCCAGCTTGCGGAAGGCGGCGTCGACGGCCTTGTCGACCTCGCTCTCGTCGACTTCGACCGAGAGTTTCACCTTGTTGTCGTCGAGGCTCTCAAAAGTGCTCTTCACCGGGTTTCGGAGTATAGGGGCGAAGCTGCCGCATCGGAGACGACCCATGTTCGACGGACAGCGACCAAGGACGGCTACCGTGGGTTTTGTCGCCTGGCTCGAGCGGTGAAAGAGGCACGGACGTGACGCACACCATCTTCACGATCGTCGCCGATATCGAGCCCGATCGTCTCGACATCCTGCGCGACATCGTCGCCGAGATCGCCGCCGATCCGGCCTCGAACTCCGTGCTGGCCCTGGGCGGTTTCCAGACCCTCCACTTCGCCAGCCTGGTGATCTTCCGAAGTGCTCACCTTCCCGAGACCCTCATCTTCGAGAACAACGTGGACGGGACGCTCGACGACTGGTTACCGATCCTCGTCGCCCGCGCCCGCGGCGGGATCGACGCCCTGTTCGCCAATTGCATCGGGTACCCGGTCGGGGGGACGGTCCGGGCCGTCGAGGCCTGGCTCGGCAGCCACGTCGTCCGGCCCGGCGCCTGCCACGTGGGTGCCACGGGCCGGAGCCTTGTCCGCATCCGCCAGGAGGCGGAGCTGCGCAACGCCATCGAAGGCTTCATCGCCTCCGAGCAGCAGGCCGACCGGCTGGCGGGCTCGCCCGAATCCGTCCGGTCGGCCATCCAGGACTTCGTCCGGTCCGACCCCCGCTTCTCGTGGGCAGCCAACACCCCGCCGCGCCAGACGTGGCGCGAGCGCGCCGGCCACCTGGCCAGGCTGGGGGTCCTCGCCGCAGGCGTCCTGGTGACCTCACCCGTGCTGATTCCCCTCCTGTTGGTCTGGCTCGGGGTGCTGAGATGGAAGGAGGCCACCGATCGGGTGCAGAAGGGCCAGCCCGACATTGAGTGGGTCAACGCCCAGCTCGTCGCCGAGGATCTGCACCCCCAGAACCACCTGGCCAGCGTGGTCGCGGTCAAGCCCGGTTTCGTCCGGATGACCACCCTGAAACTGGTGCTGTGGATCCTCAATCGCCTGGCGCGGGTTCTGTACGCCAACGGCGACCTGGGCGGGATCCCCAGCATCCATTTCGCCCACTGGGCTTTGATCGACAAGGACCGCCACCTGTTGTTCGTCTCCAACTTCGACGGCAGCTGGGAGAGCTACCTCGGCGACTTCATCGACAAGGCGAAGGTGGGCCTCACCGCGGTGTGGGGCAACACGGTGGAGTTCCCCCGCACCTGGTTCGTGGCTCTCGCGGGGGCGAGGGACGGTCCCCGGTTCCGGGCTTGGGCCCGGGCCAACGGCTGCCCCACGGCGGCCTGGTACAGCGCCTACCCGAACCTCACCATGGCGATCATCGACAACAACAGCGCCATACGCGAAGGCCTGTACGCCTCGCTTCGGGGGGAGGAGGTCCAGGCATGGCTGCGACGACTGTGAGCGGACCGGGAGCCGGCGACGACGCGGGAGCCGACGACCAGGCGACGACGTTGGACATCGCCGACATGCAGGGCCTGGTGGCCCGGGCCTACGGCAAACTGCGCGTGGCCCGCTACCTGCTCCTGGGCGTGACGGACGCCGACGCCGCACGGCGATGGCTCGGTTCGATGATCGACGACGTGAGCACCGCCGCCGACCGACCGGACAACGACGCCTCGCCGTGTCTCAACGTGGCCTTCACCTGGACCGGCCTCCGGGCCCTCGGCCTGCCCCCCGACGCGCTGGCCACGTTCCCCCGCCCTCTTCAGGAGGGGATGGTCACCGACCACCGCTCGCTCATCCTCGGCGATGACGGGGTCAACAAACCGGGATCGTGGCGATGGGGCGGTCCGACCAAGCCCGAGATCCACCTGGTGCTCATGATGTACGCCGCCGACGAGCCGGCGCTCGACGAGGAGCACGCCCGTCGCCGGGCGGCCTTCACGGCCGACCGTGCTCTCAAGGAGGTGAGCCCAGCTATCGACGGCGTCGTTCTCGACGACCGTGGTACCGAACACTTCGGCTTCGCCGACGGGCTGTCCCAGCCGGTGATGAAGGGCTGGCCGCGCAAGACCCGATCAGTGCAGCCAGCGGCCGAACCGCCTCCGCCGAAGTGGACCGAGGTGAATCCCGGCGAGGTGGTGTTGGGCTACGAGGACAACTTCGGCAAGCCGAGCGCAGGACCCACGGTGGCGGCGGCCACCGACCCGGGCCATCATCTGGGCCACCCCAGCTGGGTGCCGCGCGGGCGTCGTCATCTGGGCCAGGGGGGCACCTACGTGGTCTTCCGCCAGCTGGCCCAGGACGTGGCCGGGTTCCGTCGGTTCGTGCAGTCGGGGGCAGCCAACGACCCTGAACTTCTGGCCGCCAAGCTCGTGGGCCGTTGGCCCAACGGGGCACCTCTGGTGCTCGCACCCGAGCACGCCGACGCCGCCCTGGCCGGGGCCAACGACTTCGGCTACCACGTCGACCAGGACGGACTGTCGTGTCCGCTCGGTGCGCACATCCGGCGTTCGAACCCACGCGACTCCTCGGTGGAACATCCCGAGCGGGCCCGGAAGTCGAACCGCAACCACCGCATCCTGCGCCGCGGCCGCTCCTACGGACGACCCCTGGTGGACTCCCCTTCCACGCCGGACGAGGCGGCCGATGCCGAGCGAGGCCTGGTGTTCATCTGCCTCAACGCCGACATCGAGCGCCAATTCGAGTTCGTCCAGCACACCTGGCTGGGCAACCCTTACTTCGCCGGGCTCTACGGCGAGGTCGACCCCATCATGGGCAACCGCCCCGACGGCGGATTGTTCACCTGGCCGGCCAACCCCGTTCGCCGCCAGGTGACCGGTCTCCCGACCTTCGTGACGGTCAAGGGCGGTGCGTATTGCTTCCTCCCCGGCATGGCCGCCCTCCGCTACCTCGCGGCCCTGTAGCCGGGGACGTAGGGGTCGGCGGGGCTGGGGCGGCAGCACTCCCCTGCGCCAAGCCTCCTCAACGCACAGCCGATTCGAACGCCCAGCCGACGCGAGGCGTGGGCGCTTCCGAGGCGTCGCCGGTTCCGAGGCGTCGCCGGTTCGGAGGCGTCGCCGGTTCCGAGGCGTCGCCGTTTCGGAGGCGTCGCCGGTTCCGAGGCGTCGCCGGTTCGGAGGCGTCGCCCGGTTCCGAGGCGTAGCCGGTTCGGAGGCATAGCCAGCGCGCGAACCAGCCGGAGCGCGACCCAGCTCGGCGGGGAGGCTCAGCCGACGCGCATCGGCCCGGCCGACGGCTCGGCCGACCAGCGGTCACCCCCCGCCCGGCGGCCCGGTAGCTGCCGCCGCCGGCGCCCGCCTCCGACGCGACGCATGCCGTGGGTGGCGCCCATCGGTCGGCGGGACGAAGGCTCGTTTCCCGCAGCCTTCCACCAGGCCCCAATTCTCCCGGGTCTTCAGGCGATGGTGATGCGGGCACAATCGGTCGATCAGCGAGAACAACGTGACGTGAGTGGTGGCCCAGTCCTCGCGATGATCCATCTCCAATCGGGCCACGGCAGCGCACCCCTCGACCGCGCAGATCGGGTACAGCCACTCGAGGGCCGTCTGCTGGTACACCGTCGGCCGCCGACCGAGATGAGCCACACCGACCACGTCGACGCCCCTGGTGGCCACCGCCGTGAGGAAGGGGTCACCGCTGTCGATCATGTCGCGGATGACCGACACGGCCACCGGCCCGTACCCCACCAACTCGGCGACCTCACCCGACATGACGTGGCCCCGCAACAGCGCCGGCAGATCGACCCGCACGATGATCTTGGCCCGTGCCCCGCGGCCGGCCATGGGCCCGCCGTTCCCCGCCACGGCGGTACCGGTCGGACGCGGTCCTTCGATCGTGGCCGGGTCACCGCTTTCGCCATCAGCCGTAACGCCCGGACCGGTGCCGGTGGCCGCAACGCCGGCATTGCGGGCCAGCGCCGTCAAGGCATCGGCGGCGTAAGCCTCGGTCGGCTCCCTGCGGCCCTCAACACGCGCCTCGGCGAACAGGCGGTCGCGGATGGGGTCGATGACGGCCATGATCTCGGCGCCGACCTCGGGGTTGTTGAGCACCACCATGTGCCAGACGCCCTCGGGGTCGGTGTAGGTGCGCAGGCAACGCCGCTCGTGGATGCGCCTGCGCCGGGCCTCGGCATCGGCTGACGCCGCCGCCTTGGTGCGGGCGCAGTCGTCCTTCAGCTCCTGCAGCGACGACTGACGGGCCGTGTCGACCAGACGAGCCTCCGCGTCGGGGTCAGCAGTTGCCGCATCGGTGATGGCGGCGACCTGTCCCGACGACAGCTCGCCCTGCCGCGCCGCCGCGCCAACCTTGGTCAGACCATCGAGGCGCCGAGCGGCTTTGATCACGTCGGCGGCGGCGCCGACGGTGGTACCGGTGGTACGGGCCAGATGATGGGCGGCCGAACGGTCGCCCTCGCGCCGCCACACCTCGGTCTCAGCCACGCGGGCCGCAGCAAGCGCCTTGACCGTGGCCGCCATCTTCTCGATGGTCGAAGCGTGGTCGACGACCACGGCGGCATCGGCCGCAGTCACGAGCGCGGCATCGAACGCGGCCGCACTACGACCCATCGCAGCCCGAATTCCCGCAAGCGCCTCGCACATCACTGCGTTCCTTCACTCGAAGGCGTGACCAGGGGGAAGCGTGCCCGTCCGAAACGAACTGGTGTTCCCCTAACGTATCGCGGCCGAAGGGCCGATGCAAGCCCCCAGCGGGGAAAGTCTTCGTCACGCACCATTAATCAAACCGTGAGATGAGCGTCGACGACCGGCTAGTCGCGGTCCGGTGACGCGTACGCCAGGAACACGTCCCAGCATTGACCTGTGCCCACCCGGCAACGCTACGCCGCCCGCCGCCGCGCCTTCATGGGATGCTCCTGGGGACGGGTGCCGCGTCCACCGGTACTACGCGGTGGAAATCGACGCGTCGACCGCCTATAGGTCGGTAGCCACCTGCCCGAGATGCTTGCGGGCCGTGAGCACGCCGGGACCACCGCCCTCGAAGGTGCCCGACGTGGGCGCCACGTCGGCGTAGTCGCGGCCGACGGCCACGGTCAGGTAGCCCCAGCCCGCCCGCCGGTCGTGGGTGGGGTCGAAGGCCATCGCCTCGGCCCGTCCCGGCCGCGCCGCGTCGGCCACGGCCACCTCGACCCAAGCATGGGAGCCACCCTCCCCCACCAGGTGCCCGGACACGTACCGGGCCGGAAGACCGGCCGCCCGGCACACGGCGAGCATCACGTGGGCGAAGTCCTGGCACACCCCCCGGCCACCGGCCACTGCCTCGGCCGCCGACGTGCGCACTCCGGTGACGCCGTAGGCGTAGGTGAGGGACCGGTGGCACCAGTCGCAGATGCGCTCGGCCAACTCCATGGCCCCCGGTCGCCCCTTGGACGAACGAGCCGAGGCCAGCTCGCCGGCGGCGTCGGCCAGGTGTGCATCGGCTCGGGTCAACTCCGTGGCGGCAATCAGTCGCCGGTCGCCGACGGCCGACGGGGGAAGGGTCGTGACACCCGCGAGCGGGTTCGGGGTGCGCCGGACCAGGGCCCACGCCTCGAACTCGATGGCGTCGTCGACGGTGGTCGCCCGGACGTCGACCACGTGATTGCCGAACCCGTCGGAGCTCACCGAGACCAGTGCGGGAGCCCCGGTCACGGTCAGACGGTGATCGAGGCGCCGCTGATCGCCGTGGACGACCCGGGGCACGACCATCAGCTGGTGGCGAAGGTGGCGCACGGGAGTCTCGTAGTCGTAGCGGAAGCGCTGGTGCAGCACGTACACGGTGGCCTCGGGCGAGCCGTCGCACGACACCGCGCCGGTGACCCATGACGCCAGGCCCAGGTCCAGGCCCAGGCCGTCGCGGTCGACCGCCGGGAGCGACGAGAGCTCAGCCACTGCCGCCGGAGTCGGCCACGTCGACGGCGGCGTCAGGCGCGGTGGTGACACTGTCGGCCTCGTCGGCCCAGACGGTCATGACCTTGAGCTCGGCCGCTCCCCAGATCGTGACCATGGCGGCGTCGAGGGCGTCACGGCCCCGGGCGATCACGACCCGTCCGATCCTCGGCTCGTTGTTCCGGGGGTCGAACGTCCACCAACGCCCGCCCAGCCAGACCTCGTACCACGAGCAGAAGTCCATGGGCAGGTCGGGCGGCGGGACGGCGATGTCAGGGAGGTAGCCGGCCACGTAGCGGGCAGGAATGTTGAGGGCCCGACACAGCGTGATACCCAGCTGGGTCAGGTCGCGGCAGACCCCGGACCGCGACTGCCACACGTCGTGGGCCGTGGTCATCGGGGTGCTCGCGCCGACCTGGTAGGCGATGTTGGTGTGCACCCAGTCGGCGACGGCCTGGGCCCGAGCCCAACCGGGGGGGCTGGCCCCGAACATGGCCCAGGCCTGGTCGTACAAGACGTCGGGCCAGCAGAAGCGGCTGGGGAGCAGGTAGACGAACGCCCCGTCAGGAAGATCTTCGATGGCGACCTGGGCTGCGGTGCGATCGGTCTCGTCGAAGTTAGACGGCACCTCGGCCACGGCGTCGTAGCGGAGCGTCGACGGCCCGGGGGGCAGGGTCAGGCGGTCGCAGACGTTGCCGTACGAGTCCACGTAGGCGCCCGCCGGGGCCGGGGGCGACCAGGTTTCCGACACGATCCGATGGGGGCCGTCGGTGCGGGGACGGACCTGCCAGAGGCTGGGTGTGGCCTCGACAGCGTCGTGTTCGAAATGGCAACCGATTCTGACCAGCACGTGAGCGCCCTCCGGCGACGGCGGCCGTGGGCCCCCCTGAAGAGTGTCGCTCCCTGTCGTGAACGTCACGCTGCCGGAGTGTCACGCCCGTGTGAACTGTGGCCCCGGGTCGTCCGGGCCTCTCAGGGCAAACGTAACCGCGCCTTTCCGCCCTCAGGTAACCGTCACGAAACACCGGGATGCTAACCATGGGGCGTGGGCGACCTGCTCGACGATTACCAGACCACGACCTGGGACGAGTTGTTCGAATCACCGGGCGTACCTCGGCCGGTCTGCGCCTCCCTCCACGAGACGCTCCAGTCGCTCGCCGAGGACGACTTCGAGCGACGCTGCGAGGCGCGCGACCGTGCCTTTCGCGATCAGGGCATCACCTTCTCGTTCTCGGGTGAGGAGCGGCCGTTTCCACTGGATCTGGTGCCGAGGATCCTCGGCGCCGACGAGTGGGCGCTGCTGGAGTCGGGCGTGGTGCAGAGGGTGCGGGCCCTGGAGGCGTTTCTCGACGACATCTACGGCCTGGGAAGGATCCTGGCCGACCGGGTCGTACCCGCCGCTCTGGTCACCAGCTCCCAGCACTACCACCGGGCCGCCAACGGGGTGGTCCCGCCCAATGGGGTCCGTATACACGTGGCGGGTATCGACGTGGTGCGCGGCGCCGACGGCCAGTTCCGTGTGCTCGAGGACAACCTGCGCACGCCTTCGGGTATCTCCTACGTGGTCGAGAACCGGCGCACCATGTCGAGGGTCTTCCCGGAGCTGTTCGCCAGCCACCGGGTGCGCCCGGTCGACGGCTACCCGGCGCGCCTCCTCGAAAGCCTGAAGTCGGGCCCGCCCCCCGGGGGGGCCCCCCCCCCCCCCGGGGGGCCCCGGGCCGCCGCCCCCCGGGCGCCCCCCCCCCACCCCTTGCCGCGGGCCGCCCGGGGGGGCGGCCCCGACCCCACCGTCGTCGTGCTCACGCCCGGCGTCTACAACGCCGCCTACTTCGAGCACTCCTTCCTGGCCCGCCAGATGGGCGTAGAGCTGGTGGAGGGACGCGACCTGGTGTGCCGGCACAACACCGTCTACATGCGCAGCACCACGGGCGAGCAGCGGGTCGACGTGGTGTACCGCCGGATCGACGACGACTACCTCGATCCCCTCCATTTCCGAACCGACTCCCGGCTCGGTTGCCCCGGCATCCTCAACGCCGCCCGGGCCGGCAACGTCACCATCGCCAACGCCGTGGGAAACGGGGTGGCCGACGACAAGCTCGTCTACACCTACGTGCCCGCCATCATCGACTACTACCTGCACGAGAAGCCGATCCTGCCCAACGTCGCCACCTACCGACTCCAGGATCCCGATCAGCTGGCCGCGGCCCTCGAACGTCTCGACCAGCTGGTGATCAAGCCCGTCGACGCGTCCGGGGGCAAGGGCCTCCTCATCGGGTCCGCCGCCAGCGACGAAGAGCTGGCAAGCGCCCGGGCGGCGCTGTCAGCCAATCCACGCGGCTGGATCGCCCAGGAGACCGTGGAGCTGTCGACCGCGCCAACCCGAGTAGGCGACCGGTTGAAGCCTCGACACCTCGACCTGCGGCCCTTCGCGGTGAACGACGGGGACCGGGTGTGGGTCGTTCCCGGCGGTCTCACCCGGGTGGCCCTCCCCGAGGGCAGCCTGGTCGTCAACTCCAGCCAGGGCGGTGGCAGCAAGGACACCTGGGTGCTCGCCGGCGACGGCCCTCGGCCGACGGCGACGGGCGCCGGACCCGCCCAGCCCGGGCCCGGGTCCGGCGCAGCCGGGGCCAGTGGAAGCGAGATGCGCAGGGGCCCTCGCCCCGACCCCGGACCGGCGGTGGCCCAGGCCGCCCAGCAGCAACAGGCGGGCCGGCGATGCTGAGCCGCATCGCCGAATCGCTCTACTGGGTAGGCCGCTACGTGGAGCGGGCCGAGGACACCGCACGTATCCTCGACGTCCACGTCCACCACATCCTCGAGGACCCCACGGTTAGCGAGGAGACGGCCTGCCGGGTGCTTCTCGGGGTCATGGGCACCTCTGCGCCGAAAGGCCACCTCGACACCGCCGCCGTCGTCGACATGCTCGGGTTCGACGCCTCCGACGCCTGTTCCATCGTGGGTTCGCTGAGCGCGGCCCGCGAGAACGCCCGCGGGGCGCGCGAGGTGCTGTCGACGGAGATGTGGGAATGCCTCAATGCCACCTGGGTCGCCCTGCCCGGTCAGCGCCGGGCCGCCGACAGCCTGGGGCCCCACGTGTTCTTCCAGTTCGTCAAGGAGCGGGCGGCGATGCTGGCGGGCCTGGGCGACTCCACCATGGCTCGCGACGACGGCTGGCGGTTCCTGGTGCTCGGGCGCACCCTGGAGCGCGTCGACATGACGGCGCGGCTGCTCCTCGCCGGGTTCTGTGACCCCTCGGGATCCCCGAACTGGGTCACGACCCTGCGGTCGTGCTCGGCCCACGAAGCCTTCCTGCGCACCTACAACCGGGGGGTCGACTCCTCCCTCGTCGCCGAGTTCCTCCTCCTCGACCGGTTGTTCCCCCGCTCGGCGTTCTACGCCCTCAACCTGGCCGAACGCCGGCTGGCCGAGCTCGGGCCCAGCACCGGTCGGGCCGGCCAGGAGGACGAGGCCCGACGCATCCTCGGCCGGGCCCGCAACGAGTTGGAGTTCGCGGGCGTCCACGAGCTGATGGCCGACGTCCCCGGCCACCTGCGCTCCCTCCAGGCGGCGTGCGCCGAGGCCGGGGCGGCGGTGGCCCGTCGCTTCTTCGAGCAGACGGCACCGGTCGAATGGCGCCGGGAGCGGGTCACACGCCCATGAGCCTCGTCGGGTCCTGTCCGTGAGCTGGGAGCTCCGAATCCGGCACGAGACCGGGTACCGCTACCGGGGCGAGGTCCATTCGTCGTACAACGAAGCCCGGGTCACGCCCCTCAGCACCGATCGCCAGGTGGCGATGGAGACCTCCGTCACCGTGACCCCGGCCACCCGCACTTACCGCTACTGGGACTACTGGGGAACCCTGGTCGACGCCTTCGACGTACACGAGCCACACACCCGGCTCTCGGTGGTGGGCACCTCGGTGGTGGAGACGTCGCCGGCCATCGAACCCTTTACCTCGGCCGGATGGGACGTCCTGGCCTCGCCGGCGATCCGCGACCAGTTCGCCGAACTGCTCGGTCCGACCAACTACGTCCCCACGCTGCTCGACATCGGCCCGGCCTTCGACGCCGCGCGGTCGCCCGTGGAAGCCGTCGAGGCGGCCGCCGGATGGGTGCACGACCGGCTCGCCTACGGCAAGGGCACCACCGACGTCACCACGACGGCGGCCGACGCCCTGCGGATCGGGAGCGGTGTGTGTCAGGACTTCACCCACCTGACCCTGGCCGTACTTCGCGGCATGGGCATTCCGGCGCGGTACGTGTCCGGCTATCTGCATCCCTCGACCGACGCTGAGGTGGGAACCGCCACCAGCGGCGAGAGCCACGCCTGGGTCGACGCGTGGACCGGCGACTGGTGGGGCTTCGACCCCACCCACCTCCAGCCCGTCAACGAGCGCCATGTGGCTGTGGGCCGAGGTCGCGACTACGCCGACGTGAGCCCCCTGCGGGGCGTGTACCACGGTGCCCCGGCCGAGGGACTCACGGTGAGCGTGGAGATCACCCGCCTGGCCTGAGTCCTGGCTTCTCGGCGCGCTGGTCACCCTCTGGCGTCGATCAGCGCGCCAAACGGTGGTCGGCTCAGGCGTCGACGGTCTCGAAGAAGCGCCGGAGCTCGGCGGCGAACAGCTTGGGGGCGCTGATCATGGCGCCGTGGGCCTGGCCGGCGAGTGTCGATACCCGGGCCTGAGGCAGGGCGTCGACGATTTCGGCCGCGACCCGGCCCAGCTCCGGGCCGCTGAGCTGGCCCAGCAGGCACAGGGTGGGCACCTCCAGGGCGGCGAACAGGCCCGGGTCGAAGCGGTAGTCGCTCACCGCCCGCAGCTCGGCGGGAAGGGTGAGGGCGTTGTCGACCATGATCGGCCAGATCGGCCGGCGCCGGATGAAGGCGAAGGCCTCCTCGTCGTTGTCGGCGATGTCGACGAGGAAGGTCCGCAGGATTCCCTCCCGGTCGGCGGCCTCTTCCAGCTTGGCGAGCTTCCGGAGGGTGTCGTCGGCGAAGGTCTCCGGCGCGGGCGGCTCGTAGAGGGTCAGGCTGGCGAGATCGGACAGGCCGAGGGCGGCGTGGAGAGCGAAACGGGCACCCGACGAGTGACCGACCAGGTGGACGGGTCGGTCGATCGCCTCGGCCACGGCCACGATGTCCCCGCACTCGACGTTCATCGAGTGGTCCGCCCCGATGGGGCCGCTCGACCCCCGTCCCCGCCTGTCCATGGCCACCACGCTGAACCGGGAGGCGAGCAGGGGCATGACCATGGCCCACTGCCGGGCATCGGCCGCGGCGCCGTGCACGAACAGGATGGCGGGCCCGTTCCCCGTGAGCTGGTACCCGATCACGGTGCCGTCCTCGGCTTCGGCCACCCTGGTCACCGTGCGCATCCAGACAACCTAGGCGGAGTGGCGACGGATAACCCCAAGCGACCAGCGCCGAGCCGATACTCTCGGGGCTGGAGCCGCCGACGATTTCACTGGGAACGAGACACACCGGGGAGTGGCGCAGTGGTAGCGCACCTGCTTTGGGAGCAGGAGGTCGGGGGTTCAAATCCCCTCTCCCCGACACAACACCGCCTTGCGGGCGTAGCTCAACGGTAGAGCCCCAGCCTTCCAAGCTGGTTACGCGGGTTCGATTCCCGTCGCCCGCTCCAGTAAACACGGTCCTCGCGAACGAGGGTTGAACCAGTAGGGCCCTGACGGCCTGAGGGTCCACCACGTGGGGGGCCCGGGACTTGACACCCTGGACGACCCTCTGCGTGTGCTTCTGCTACGTCTCCGTGCGCGTGCCATCCGAGGCGTGCACGGTGGTTTCTCCGGACGGTTCCACCGATACCTGAACGCTCGCCGCATATTTCATCGGTTTGGCCGCAGCTCTGGCCATCAGGTCGATGGCGACGAGGACGCTTACGCGATCAGGAACGACCCTACGTTGAAGCGCTCGCGCACTACCGACCCGGAGCCGGGGAGATTGAGGCCAGGCAGCAGGCTCGGGGCTGTGTCTGCGTCCGCTGCTCCTCGAGCGCAATCAGTCCCACCCCGGAGAGAAGGCGCAAGATCGGCCAGATCGGGTCGAGAACCCCCGTCCGGGCCGCAGCGGGATGGGCGTGGTGGGAGTTGTGGTAGCCGTGGCCCAGCAGCAGGATGGCCGCCCACGCCAGGTCGTATCCCGGGAAGTCGGGGTGGGGCTTGGTCCCTGAGCGGTGCCCGACGGTGTTGACCATTCCCATGATGCCGAGGTAGCAGCCGAGGTGAACGGCCAGCACCGTCAGCATCGGAACCAGCCCGATGGTGAAGAACCAGAAGGCGATGATGAGGATCTGGATGGCGACCAGCCGGATCCCCAGCCCGGGGGAAGAATCGGCCGGCAGCCGCCGCCGGGCCGTGGCGAACAGGTAGGGAGTACCGACCAGCACCGAGAGCGGGTGGCGCTGGAGGGGGGAGTGAGGATCGAGCGGCGTGTCGGCGTAACGGTGGTGCAGCCGATGGACCCCGACCCATCTTTGGGGATGAACCCCGCCGTAGACCTGCATGAAGCCGTCGAGAAACGACCCCAGCGCCGGATGGATCCGGAAGGCTCGGTGGGCGAGGCATCGGTGGCAGTAGATCTCGGTGACGAGGCAGATGAGAATGCCCGAAACCAGGCCAACGAGTAAGCCGATCCGCACGCGGAAATCTTAGTATGTGCCGAGGACGTACGGGTCTGGGGCGCCACCGGTGTGTCCTCGGCGGTGGCTGTCTCGGTGCCTCCCTGACGCAGGCACGACCGACGGGTCGTGCGCATCAACGGGACATCACCGTCTCGTGGTCGCTGTCGGGCTCTTCGTCTGGATGCCCGGGCGCCTCCGACCGCCCCATGCCCTCGATCGCCCAGAAGGCGACGGCAACGAGGCCACCGACCACCAGCACGGCCAGCACCCCGATCCCCGTGAAGAAGAGGGCGAGCACGCCCAACGCGATGACGGCGATGCGCAGGCCGTCGGCGTTGTCGGCGATGCGTGTCCTCGTGTCAGGATTGCCGGCCTGCTCGCGGGCCCAACAATAGGAACCGGTCAGCCATCGCGGGCGACCGAGGAGGTGGGCCAGCACGGCGACGATGAGCCCGACGACGATCACCACCACGGCGATCGTCCGCAGCGGGCCGAGAGCGCCGTCCATGACGGCGCGCGCCGCGCCCTTGACCTGGCCCGTCTTGACCCGGTGGACCACAGCCTCTTTCACCCTGCGGATGACGACGCCCGCCAAGATCAGGCCGACCACGACACCGACGGCCAACTCGACCAGTGCCCGCCGCTTGTTGATCGCCACGACGATCGTGGCCGCCCCGAGAAGGATGCTCAGGAGGATCAATCCCCAAACCAGGCGGTCGAAGGCGTTGACCCCGTTTTGCAGCGTCTCGAGCTGGCTCTTCGACATGAGGGTGACCTCGCCGAAGTTCGGCGGAAGGGTGATCCCCAGGGCCTGGGACAGACGCTGGCGGGCGCTGTCGGGGATGTCCTTCAAGGAGACGTCAGGGACGGTGACGCCGGGCGCAAAGGCGCCGACGCCATCCTGCACGAGTTGGCGGAGCATCCTGGAAACGATCGGAAGAAGGTCCAACCGGACCTCGGCGTCACCCGTCTTCACGTTCGGCAGCTTGCGGTAATCGCCGCGGAGCAGAGCCACCACCTTCGTGTGGCCGACCCGGTTGGCTTCCACCCAGAGGTTGCGGAAATCCGGCGACGCCAGAAATTCGCTGACTCGCCGACGGATCAGGTCGTTGGCAGAGTTGGCGACCGCGTTGGCAACGGGACGGACGAGCAGGTTGGCCGTCGCCGGCAGATCGGGGATGTCCTTGAGCGCATCGCCGATCCGCGTCTTCAGGTCGAGGGCGGTGACGATCTGGTCGCCCAGATAGGTGGACAACGCGCCGGTGACGGCGGGATTGGCACCGAGGGGGCCCACCACCTCCATGTAGTGGTCCTGGTCGAAGACCGTCCGGTGGCCCCAGTAGGCCACGGTGCTGGCGATCACGCTGATCGTGGTCAGGACAGCGAGCACCGCCGTGGCGATCTGACGGGTTCGACGGGCCTTCACCCGCCGCACACGCTCCAACTCGGAGCGGAGCGCCACGACCTCCTTTTCGAGGTTCGCCTCCGGTTCGGCCCCGCCCTCGAGCGGAGGCCCAGGGCCCGCCGGATCACCCTCCATGTCGATCCCCGTTCTGCCGTTCCCGCATCCCGTACAACGGGAGAACGGGTGGCGACCCTAACCGATCTGGCCCGGCGGGGACCGGAGCACGCCGGGTGTCCGGCTTGCGGCAGTGCTCAAACCTGTACGGCTACCAGCGGTCGGATGAGACCGAGAACCTCGTCGAGGGCGACGGGCTCACCGTCGCGGTCCCACCAACGCTGCTCGCAGCGACCGCAGGCCCGAAGCCTGACGTCGGCGTTGCGCAGGTTCAACCGGATCTCGCTCAGGTCCACCACGCGACACGTGGGACACATCATGTGACTCCCCTTCTTCGTAGCCCTCCCAGGCTGTGCTTCATAACGACGCCCCGAAGCCGCGACTTGAGACATTTCTCAGAATTTCTGATCGGGAGGGTTGGGAGGTGGGGTCAGGTGGCGAGGAGCACGATCACGGTGAAGGCGTTGAACGCGGCATGGGCCCAGATCCCGGGGCCGAGCCGGCCGCTTCGGAGGGCCAGGACGGCCAGCACCGCACCGAAGGCGAACAGGCTGACCACCAGAACCAGCCCCCCGGCGCTCGCACCCTGGAAATGGGCCAACCCGAACAGCAGCGAGGACAGCGCCGCCGCCACCACATCGGGCATTCGCCTCCTCAGACCTCGCAACAGCAGGCCCCGGAAGAACAGCTCTTCCACGACGGGCGCCCCGACGATCACGAAAACGACCAGACCTACGAGCCCGATGCCGTGGGCCTTGCGCACGAGGTCGGTGGCCTCCTGGGAGACCTCGGGATGACCGAGCAGGGGCGAGAGGAGAAGGGCGATCAGGGTCACCAGGCCGACCTGGGCCAGCACCCCCACGATGGGTCCCACGACCATGTCGAGGGGGCGCATCCTCAGACCGAAATCGACGGAAACGCGGCCCGTGCCGTGGGTGCGTGACGCCCACACCGCGGAACCGGCGAGACCAACCCACAGGCCCACCTGGCCGAGAGCGAGGCCCCCGAGGGACAGGGTCTTGTCTCCTGTGGCGGCCAGCCAGAACCCGGCGGCAAGACTCGAGAGCAGCAGGCCGACGAACAGCCCGACCGCGGCATAGGTCACACCCCACCGCATGGGCGCCAGACCGGTCCCGCCATCGGGAGCCGGACGGTCGTGGCCCAACAGGGCGCGCCGGGTTACGGGAGGTTCCACGGCTCCAAGCGTAGGAGGCGGGCCCGAATCAGGTGACGTCGCGGCGCATGAGGAGCTGGGCACCAGCCAGGGAGAACACCAGGCAATAGGCAACGAGCACCAGGGCCGCCCCCCACGCAGGTAGCAGGGACCCGTTCTGGAGTGTTTCGCGGGTCAATCCCCGAGCGGCTGCGCCCGGCAGCCACTTCCCCACCGACGGCACCACCCCGACGAGAATGCTCTCCAGGACGAATTCCCAGACGAGTGCGCCCACGATCGCCGCAACCTGATTGCGGACCAAGGCGCCGACACCCACCCCGATCACGCCGAACACGGCGGCGGCGACGATCCCCAACAGCGTCACCGCCCCGATGTCGGAGCTGAACAGAGACACACTGACGTCCTTAGCCGCCAGCCACGGCCAGGCCACGGCGACGGTGACCACCGAGCCGAGCACTCCCACGCCCACGCCGGCCACGAGGATGGCGATGAGCTTGGCGACCACGACCCGACTGCGCCGGGGCGCGACCAGGAAGCTCTGGGTGATCGTTCCGTGTCGGAACTCGCCGGTGACGGCCAGGATGCCGAGGATGAGGGTGAAGATGCCGGCCGTGCCACCGGTACCGAAGATGTTCCGCGCGCTCGCCGCGCTCCCCAGCGGCGGCGACCCCGAGTTCCCGGCCGTCAGGATGCCGGCCACGACGCCCAGGACGGCGAACGCCGCCACCGCCGCGCATAGGCCGAAGAAGACCCGGGTAGTCCGCAGCTTGAGCACCTCGGCTCGCACGAGGGCGATCACGGCTGACCCGCCTCGGAGGCGGTCAGCTGCAGGAAGACGTCCTCGAGGTTCGACCCGTCGGTGGTCATCTCGAAGACGGGCACGCCCGTGTCGGCCACCATCCGGCCCACGTCCTTGGCCTCGCTGCCAGTAACCACCACGGCATCGGCGTCGCCGTCGGCGAGTGTGGCCGCCGCCCCTCGGGCCACGAGGGCGTCACGGAGGGGACCGGCCTGCTCGGAGCGCAGCCGTACCGCACCACCCGACGTGCGGTCGGTGAGCTCGGCCAGCGTGGACGAGGCCACCAGGCGTCCACCGGCAACGATCACCACGTGGTCGACGGTCTGGGCCACCTCGGACAGAACGTGGCTGGAGATCAGGACGGTGCCTCCCTGGTCGGCGTAGGAACGCAGGAACCCGCGCATCCAGTGGATGCCTTCGGGGTCGAGGCCGTTGGCCGGTTCGTCGAGCACGAGCACTTCGGGCTGGCCGAGGAGCGCACCGGCGAGGGCGAGGCGCTGGCGCATGCCGAGCGAGAACCCGCCCACCCGCCGATCAGCGGCAGGTTCCATGCCGACCTCGACCAGGGCCGCGCCAGCACGGGCCTTGGGGATGCCGGCGGCGATGGCGGCGACCTTGAGATGGTCGATTGCCTTGCGTCCGGGATGGAATCCGGACGCCTCCAATGCCGCCCCGATACGCCGGCTCGGGTTCTGGAGCTCGCGGTAGGTCTGACCGAAGACCGTGGCCGTGCCCGAGGTGGCGTTGACGAGGCCGAGCAGCGCCCGCAGGGTGGTGGTCTTGCCGGCTCCGTTGGGGCCGAGGAAACCGGTGACCGTCCCCGACTGGACGTCGAAGCTCAGTTCGTGGACGGCGACCACCGACCGGAACCGCTTCACCAGGCCCTGCACCGAGATCACGTCGGTCACGCCGCCACCCTGGTTCTCCGGGAAGCCGGGGGGAGCAGCCTGATCTGGCCTGGCGGTGAAAGCAGGGTCAGCCCGCCAGCGATTCGCTGATCTCCGCACTGACCGACCGGCGGTCCTCGCCCGACCATCCCACGGGCACGCTCACGCGGTCGGCATGGAGGGCACACAGGTCGATCATGGAGGGGTCGGGGTCGTCGTACAGGTCGTCGAGCCACACCCGGCGATTGACGTACTGGAACGTGAGGGAGGCTGCTGCCGCCGTCCCGCACGCCGGCCGGTTGCAGAGGCGTTGGCGGTCCATTCGCTTGACGCTAGCCACAGCGTGGTCCTCGATGACGGATGGTGGCTGCCGGGACATGGTCGCGAGGCCGCCTGGCAGGCGACCCGCCTGTGACGCCGGGGCCGGCCGTGTACCTGACAGCGACCCCGCACCACGAGGCCCCCGGGGCCCGGTAGCCCCCGACGAGGGCCTACCATTGGGGCCGTGACTCCCGCGCCCTCCCCCCCGCCTGGCGACGCGCGCCGGGACCGCTCGGGCCCCGGCGGCCTACCGGGCCTGCCCGGTCGTCCCGGGTGGTCCCGCCCGTTGGTCTGGGGCCTGATCGCCCTCGCCCTCGTCGCCCTGATCCTGGCCCCGTCGCTAACCCGGTCCAAGTCCGCCGCCATCGACTACACGGCGTTCCGCGACAAGGTCAGCAAGGGCCAGGTGGCCAAGGTCGACATCACCAACGAGTCGTCCCACATCACCGGCAAGACCGTCGACGGCAAGACCTTCACCACCACCGGGCCGGCCAAGATCCCCGACGAGGATCTCGCCCTCTTCCGCGAGAAGAACGTGCAGGTCGACTTCCACGGCCCGAGTTCCAACCTGCTCGGTTCGATCCTCATTTACGGCCTGCCCATCGCCCTGATCGTGGGGTTCTGGGTCTGGATGAGCCGGCGGGCCCAAGGGCAGATGGCCGGGATCATGTCCATCGGCCGATCCAAGGCCAAGGTGTACAACACCGAGAAGCCCAAGACCACCTTCGCCGACGTGGCGGGCTATACGGGCGTGAAGCAGGAGATCACCGAGGTCGTCGAGTTCCTCAAGGAGACCCAGAAGTTCCGCGACATCGGAGCCCGCATTCCCAAGGGCGTGCTCCTCGTCGGCCCCCCGGGTACGGGTAAGACCCTCATCGCCCGGGCGGTGGCCGGCGAGGCGGGCGTGCCGTTCATGTCGATCACCGGGTCCGACTTCATGGAGATGTTCGTGGGCGTGGGTGCGGCCCGGGTGCGCGACCTCTTCCAGACCGCCCGCAAACAGGCGCCGTGCATCATCTTCGTCGACGAGCTCGACTCCATCGGCCGCAAGCGCGGGGCCGGCCTCGGCGGTGGCCACGACGAGCGTGAGCAGACCCTCAACCAGATGTTGTCGGAAATGGACGGCTTCGAGACCACCGAGGGGGTCGTCATGATGGCCGCCACCAACCGGCCCGACATCCTCGACCCCGC
>JBBRXY010000056.1:0-20490 GCA_038238185.1 Acidimicrobiales bacterium | reverse complement strand
GACAGTCATCTCCTCGGGCACGTGCACGAGGTCGTCGTCGTGAATGGCACTGCCGAGGACCGGAAGGGCCACGGTCCGGGGGTTGCCGACCATCTGGTCCAGCGCGAGGGGGACGAGGTCGCCGGAGGCGAGGTCGGCGAAGCGGCGCCATTCCCAGGCACCCGTGGCCGGGTCGACCACCTTCACCCGGTGCTGGGGCGTGCCCTGAATGCGGTGACCCCGGGCTGTGGTGACGGTGACGACCGGCTCCAGACCGTTGATGTAGAACTGACTGGCCGGCCGCGGGCCCTCGTCGGTGGCGACGGTGGCGTCGAGGCTCTGCCACTGGGGGCCGTCGGGGTCGCCGAGGGAGCCGAGGCGCACCAGGCCACGGTCGGTGGCCACCAGCGACCCGCCCACCAAACAACCGGTGGGGGCGAGGACAGTGGCCTGGGAGTTGCGCACGCCGTAGCGGTCGGACAGCTCGATGGCCAGGTCCCACGACTCCTTGGCCGCGCTGAGGAGGTCGTCGGGCACCATGGTCTCGTCGACCTTGGCCACCTCGTCGCGGTGCATGCCCAGGACGCGGGTCATGGGTTCACGGTTCTCGGTGTAGCCGGCGAAGGGCCCCATCCGGGCCGCCGTACGGGCCGACGTGGCGTAGGCCTCGCCGGTCATGAGGGCGGTGATGGCCCCGGCCCAGGCCCGGCCGCCGTCGGAGTCGTACGGCAGGCCCAGGGCCATGAGCATGGCGCCCAAGTTGGCGTAGCCCAGACCCAGCTGGCGGAACCGGCGGGAGGTCTCGGCCACCGACTCGGTGGGGTAGTCGGCGTTGCCGACGAGGATCTCCTGGGCGGTGAACATCACCGCGACCGCAGCCCGGAATCCGCCGATGTCGAAGGAACCGTCGTCGTTGAGGAAACGCAACAGGTTCAGGCTGGCCAAGTTGCACGCCGAGTTGTCGAGATGCATGTACTCCGAGCACGGGTTCGACGCGTTGATGCGACCGGTGTTGGACGAGGTGTGCCAGCGGTTGATGGTGGTGTCGAACTGCATGCCGGGGTCGGCGCACTCCCACGCCGCCTGGGCCATCTGGCGGTAGAGGTCGCGTGCCTTCATCGTCTGGACCGCATCGCCGGTGGTGACGGCTTTCAGCTCCCAGTCGGCGTCGTCAAGGACGGCCTGCATGAACTCGTCGGTGACCCGGACGGAGTTGTTGGCGTTCTGGTACTGCGTGGAGTGGCTGTCCTTGCCGTCGAGGTCCATGTCGAAGCCGGCGTCGCGGAGGACCCTGGCTTTGCGCTCCTCGATGGGCTTGCACCAGATGAAGTCCTCGATGTCGGGGTGGTCGACGTTGAGGATGACCATCTTGGCGGCGCGGCGGGTGGTGCCACCGGACTTGATCGTGCCGGCCGAGGCGTCGGCGCCGCGCATGAAGCTCACCGGGCCCGAGGCCGTGCCCCCACCCCGGAGCTGCTCCTTGGACGAGCGGATGCCCGACAGGTTGATGCCCGCGCCCGAACCGCCTTGGAAGATGATGCCTTCCTCGACGTACCAGTTGAGGATGGACTTCATCGTGTCGTCGACGGCGAGGATGTAGCAGGCCGATGCCTGCTGGGGCCGACCGGCAACGCCGATGTTGAACCACACGGGCGAGTTGAAGGCGGCCTTCTGGTGGAGGATCAGGTGCTTGAGCTCGGCCCGGAAGGCCTCGGCCTCGTCGTCGTCGACGAAGTAGCCGTCCTTGGTTCCCCACTGGGTGACGGTGTCGGCCACCCGGTCGATGACCTCACGCAGCGACGACTCGCGCTCGTGCGACCCGAGGGCCCCCCGGAAGTACTTCTGGGCGACGATGTTGGTGGCGTTCTGGGACCAGCCCACGGGAAACTCGACGTCGCGCTGCTCGAAGGCCACCGTGGCATCCCGGTAGTTGGTGATCCGGGCGTCGCGCCGCTCCCAGACGACCTCCTCGTAGGGGTCGACGCCCTCGGTGGTGAAATGGCGGCGAATGCCGATGCCTGTCTGCTCCGGGGCCATGGCCATGCGGGGCGCCTCCCTCAGCTGTCGTGAATTCTGTCGCATCCGTCGTCAACCACAACATCTTGTGGTGGGTGCCGCCCGGCTACGCGATACAGATACAAATTACAGCACCGTAACTACAGCCGCAAGGGTTCACATCTGCGAAGGTGCACGTCAGGGGCTGTGGACAAAAAAGGACCCGCTACAAGGCGGTTCCGGGCGGCGGCTCGTGCTTGCGGAGCAGGCCCATCTCGCGTTCGAAGTCGCCGGGGCCCTCGAAACCCTTGTACACACTGGCGAAGCGGAGGTACGCGACCTGGTCGAGGGCCCGGAGCCGTTCGAGGACGGTGAGACCGATACGGGCGCTGGTGATCTCGGGGCCGACGAGGCGCAACGACTCCTCGACATCGGCCACCAGGGCGTCGACGTCGTCGTGGGTGACGGGGCGGTTCTTGGCCGCAGCCAGCACGCCCGCGGCGATCTTCGCCCGCGAGAACGGTTCGTGCCCGCCCGATTGCTTGAGCACCACGACGGGCGCCTCCTCGAGTCGCTCGTAGGTGGTGAACCGCCGGCCGCATTCGAGGCACTCGCGCCGGCGGCGGATGGCCGCTCCCTCGTCGGCCGTTCGCGAATCGACGACCTTGTCCCCGAGGCTCGAACACCCCGGGCAGCGCACGACCTGACCGTACCCGCTGCGGGCCGCCCTCGGTAGGTCCCCGTTGCGGGCCACTTCGTCGTTTCGGTAGGCGAAACGCCCGGGGAAAACCACGTCGTCCGCCTGCCCCCGCGATGTGGTGCCAGTTGCGGCGGCGGCGCGCCGATGCAACAGTCCGCCGGTGCGAATGCTCTTTTGTGGGGTCAGGGGTTCGACGCCCGCTCCGGGTCCCGAGTTCGTCCGCTACGGCGGGAACACGTCGTGTGTCGCCCTCGCCCACGACGGCGAGGACCCGTCGCTCGTCCTCGACGGCGGCACGGGACTGGCGCGACTGGCCCGCCATCTCGGCGGCCGGCCGTTCCGGGGGACGATCCTGCTCGGCCATCTCCACTGGGACCACACCCACGGCCTGCCCTTCTTCCCGGCGGGGGACCACCCCGGCAGCGAAGTGAACCTGGTGATCCCCGCCCAGGGTGACCCCGAGAGCGTGCTCGAGCGGGCCATGTCGCCGCCCCACTTTCCTGTCACCCCGGGTCAACTCCGAGGGCACTGGCGATTCACAGGCATCGAGCCGGGGAGACACCGGATCGAGGGGTTCGACGTGGTGGCCGCGGAAATACCTCACAAGGGCGGCCGGACCTTCGGCTACCGGGTGGCCGACGGCTCAGGCAACCTCGCCTACCTGTCCGACCATTGGCCGGTGTCGCTCGGCGACGGGCCCAGGGGGCACGGCGTCCACCATGACGCGGCGATGACGCTGGCGGCCGACGTCGACGTCCTCATCCACGATGCCCAGTACACCGCCGCCGAGTTCACCGATCGACGCGACTTCGGGCACTCGACGGTCGACTACGCCGTCGACCTGGCCGAGGCGGCCGGGGCCCGTCGCCTGGTGTTGTTCCACCACGATCCGTCCCGCACCGACGACGATCTCGACGAGGTCGTTCGCTCCCACCAGGATTCGCCGGTCAATGTGGCGGCCGCAGCCGAAGGCATGGTCGTCGACCTGTGACATCGGCACGCTGGGACATCGTCATGCTCGTTCGGGTCGTACCGTCCCTGCCCGGGGGCTGCGGTCGGAACACCGCCTGCGGGTAGGGCGCGATCGTCGTGCCGCAGCGAGGGGCCTCCCTCGGAGGAGCGCGGTCAGGCCAAACGGCGAAGGGCGGACTGGGCGGCCCACCACCCGCACATGCCGTGCACGCCGGCGCCGGGGGGCGTCGACGACGAGCACAGGTAGGCCGCCATGCCCTCGGTCGGCAGCACGTAGGGATTGGTCGCCAGCACCGGGCGGGACACCAACCGAAGGCCGGCCAGCGAGCCGCCGGCCACGTCGCCGCCGATCTGGTTGGCGTTGTGGGCCTCGAGGTCGGCCGGGAACATCACGTGACGGGCCAGTACCCGGTCGCGGAAGCCGGGGGCGAACCGCTCGATCTGGTCCTCGATGGAGCTGGTCATGTCCACCGTCGACCCGTGGGGCACGTGGCAGTAGGCCCAGAACGTGTGCTTGCCGTCGGGCGCCCGGCCGAAGTCGAACAGGCTGGGCTGGGCGCAGATGACGTAGGGCCGCTCCGGGTGGCGGCCCCGGGCCACATCGTGTTCGGCCCCCGCCACCTCGTCGAGCGTGCCCCCGAGATGCACGGCGGCGGCCCGGGCGCACCCGGGCGATTTCCAGGGCACGGGCCCGTCGAGGGCATAGTCGAGCTTGAACGACCCCGGCCCGTAGCGGAAGCGCTCGAGGCGGCGACGGTACCCGGCCGGCAGGCGGTCCCCGATGATGGCCACGACCTGCCGGGGAGTGAGGTCGAACAGCACGGCGCGAGCCGTAGGCAGGTCGGCCAACGAGGACACGCGGTGCCCGGTGACCACCTCGCCGCCCATGCTGGCCAGGTAAGACACGAGGGCGTCGGCGATCCGCTGCGAGCCGCCCCGGGCCGCCGGCCAGCCCACGGCATGGCCGGTGGCGGCGAACATGAGCCCGAACGACGACGTGAGCGGCGAGCCGAGGTCGAGGATGGCATGGGCCGCCAGCCCGGCGAACAGGCCGCGGGCGGCATCGCCGCGGAACACCGTGCGGGCGAGGGTGGTGGCGGGCAGCGCAGCGCGCGCTCCGAAGCTGGTGAGCACGAGGGGGTGGCGGGGTAGGCGGAGCATCGGGGCCAGCAGGGTCGCGTCGAGGTCGTCCCAGTGTTCGACCAGCGGGCCGATGAGCCGGCGCCAGACCTTGGCGTCCCCGGCTCCGAGCCCCTCGGCGGTGGCGTCCAGCGACCGCTCCAGCATGGCCACCGACCCGTCGGGCAGGGGGTGGGCCGCGGGTGCCTCGGGGTGGGCCCAGGCCAGGCCGTGATCACCGAGCGGGAGGCCGGCGAAGAACGGAGAGGCCACGCCGAGAGGGTGGATAGTGGAGCACACGTCGTGGACGAAGCCGGGGAGGGTCAGTTCCTCCGAGCGGGTCCCGCCTCCCGCCACCTCGGCCGCCTCGAGCACCGTCACCGACAGGCCCGCCCTTGCCAAGGTGATGGCGGCCGCCAGCCCGTTGGGACCGGCTCCAACCACGACGGCATCCATGTCGGCCATGCCTACTCGGTCCTCAGCACCGTCGCCGGTCGCACCCGGCCCGCCATCCATCCGGGCCCCGCGGCCACCAGGTTGGCCACTGCCAGGGTCAGCGGGAGGGCCAGAGCCGCGGCCACCACCGGTGTCACCGGCCCCGAGCTGGTGCCCAGCTGGGTCACCACCAGCGCCCAGGACCAACGACCGACGGCCAGGCCCAGCGGTAGCCCGACCACCACGGCGACGACGGCCAGGGTGCTGGCCTGCCAGGCGACGGTGGCGTTGACCTGCCGGCGCACGAAACCCAGGGTCTTGAGGATGGCGAGGTCGCGCCGGCGACGGCGGATGGTGGTGACCAGGGCGTGGGCCATGGCGGCGCCGCCGAGCACGATGAGCAGGGCGGCTAGGATGTAAGGCAGGCCGGCTACCCGCCGCAGGTTCTGCACCTCCGGGGCGGTGACGGGGCCCAGCACGAGCCGGGGGAAGTCACGCTCCAGGCTGGCGAAGGCGGCCTGGCGATCGGCACCAGGGGCGTAGCGAACTGCGAACACGCTGGCGGGGGCGACGTCGGGCACGAGCCGGCGTGCGCCTGCGACGGTCAGCACCGCGCCCTTGCTCATGCTGGTGGCCAGATTACCGGCCGTGGGCGCGACGACCTGGGCGACGATGCGCAAAACCTGGCTGCGGTCGCCGGCCTTCACGTCGACCGTGTCCCCGATCCGTCGCCCCGTCGCGGCCAGGGTGGCGCCGGCCAGGGCGATCTCGTCGGCAGCGCGGGGCGCCCGACCCTGGACCACCGTCGGGAACACGTCGCCCTTTACATCGTCGACGGCGCCCGCCTCCACCTGGTGGCCGGCGACCTCGATGCTCTCCACAGGCACCACCCCGGAGAACGCCCCGACCAGGGGGTTGTCCGCCAGCCGGGGGACGATCTCGGCGGCGGCGCCGGCCTGGCTGTTGGGATTGCCCACCAGCACGTCCCAGTTCCAGCCCTGCCGGCGAGGGTCGTGAACCAGGCCGTTCAGGCTCAGGGCGAAGGTGAGAGCGACCATTACTCCGGCCACCGCGGTACTGCCGGCGACCATGGCCGAACGCACAGGGATGGTGGCGGCCCCCTGGCCGGGGTCCAGGGCCATGCCGACGCCCGACGAGGCAGGCGCCGGCAGCCCGGCACTCGCCAACGAGGTGGCCAGGCGCCACCGCCTCGCCGGCGGGTTGACCGCGGCAGGCCCTGCGGTGACCCTCCTGGCGGCCCGACGGGCGGCCAACCCGGCTCGCACCAGTACCGCCGCCTCGGCGGCCAACGCGCCCAGACCGAGCACGGCCGGGTCGAGCGAGAGGCCAGGGTGGATCTCGGCCTGGCCGGCCAGACCCATCGGGAACAGCGGTGATGCGACGCCCGCCAGCGCCACTCCGGCCAGTACCCCGGCCGTGGCGATGACCGCTGTCGGCAAGATGGCCGCCAGCACCATACTGGCTGGGTCCATCCCCAGCGCCCGGAGGGTGGGGTGCTCAGCGCTGTCGAGAGTCACCTGGCGGGCCAGCGCCTGGCCTACGATGACCAGGGCGGCCAACCCGGCCAGAGCGGCGAAGGCGAGTAGGGCCAAGGCCTGGAAGTGGATGGCCCGTCCCGTCGACACCGCGGCGGTGGCGGTGTCGCCGCCCACCAGGATCTGGCCCTGGTCACCGATGAGAGGACGGGCGGCGGCGGTGAAGGCGCCGAGGTCGGCCAGGCCGTGGCGGAGGCGGATTCTGACCCCCTCCATACCCTGCAGATCGTGGACGCCCGCACCCAGGGCCGTGGCGTAGGTGCGCAGGAACGCCGGGGTCAGCACCACCACCTGTTGACCGAGGTAGCTCACGTCGACGTCGGGCCCGGGGTTGACGTCGGCCGGGGCCCGCACGACGCCGACCACCCGGACGGTGAAGGTAGGTCCTGCCGGAACTCCCGGGGTGCCACCGCTGGTCGCCGATCCCAGCACCTGGTCGAGGTTGTAGGCGTACAGGGTGAGCGGGCTGCCCACGCCGAGATGGAGGCGGCGGGCAGCCAGCTCGTTGACGACCACCTCGGTGGGGTCGTCGGTGCGGGCCTGGCGGCCGCGGATCACGTCGACCCGGTTCATGGTGCGGAATATCCGCTCGTCGGCGGCCGCAAAGGTGACCACGCTCCCGGCGTCGGCGCCGTCGGGTGTCCGGGTCAGGAACACAAAGGGGGATCGGCCGTGGTCCACGACCTGGGGCAACGCCGCCACCTTCTCGGCGGTGACCGAGTCGGGCGCCTGCACATAGACGTCCTCGGGGCGGGAGAAGGCGACGAAGCGGTCCATGGCCGACTCGGTCCTCCGGGCACCGGCCACCGAGGCCACGACCGTCCCGGTGGCCACGGCGACGAGAAGGGCCAGGACCACGGTCGTAGCCGCCCGCCGCCCGAGACCGGTCCGCACGACGGCCCAGACAGCGCTCACCTGCGGTCGCCGACGGCCGGTTGACGGGCCATGAGCCCGCAGACCGGGCCCCCCATGCCGGCCACCGCTACGCCTCCTCGCGCCGGTGCCCTCGGCTCACCTCGGCCAGGGCCTCGGTGTCGATGTCGGCGGCGGGGGCCACCGAGACCTTGGCCGGCGTCACCGCCCGCAGAGTCGCCGTGCGGGTGCCCCCCTCCAAGACGGCCCGCTCGCCCAGCACCGCTCCCGGCCCCACCTCGGCCACCTGCTGGCCGTCGACCTCCACCGCCAGGACGCCATCGAGGAGCACGAAGAGCGAGTCCCCGGGGTCGCCCTGGGTCACCAGCGCCTTCCCGCTGTCGAGTGTCGTGATCCTGGGCTTGGCCCCCGCCTTCATGATCTGAGCAGAGAGCTGGCGCTCGAGGGCGGTCTCGGCCACCGTGACCAGGGCCGGCGACTCCTCGTCGCCCCAGGGGGTATGGGACCCGAAGGCGGTGCGGTACCACTCGGTGAAGTCGATCATCCCCGTCTTGGCCGCCAGCCTCCTGTCGGCCCCGTAGATCCAGTGACGGGGGAAGGGGCTGGCCCCCACCACCTCCCAGTCCGAGGTGCCGTCGGCCCGGATCGTGAGGGCCAGGGTCGACCATGCCAGCGGGGCCACGACCTGCACGAACGGCGGGCGCCTCACCCGCCTGGGGGCGGGGACACCGGTGCGCCCGCCGGCGGTCTGCACGAAGCGCACGGCTGTCTCCGACACCTCCGGCGGGGGCCGCAGGTCGGGGAACGCCACCGCCGGGAAGACCACTGCCTTGGGCCCCACCGACAAGGTGGTGGAGCCGATGTAGCCCCCGCCCTGCTGGCCCGAGGAGACAATTCGGCCCTCGTGGACCTCCGCCCATGCCGTCATCTCGTTGGCGAACCGGAACCCGTCGGCCTCCCGCAACGACTCCAGGTCGTCGATGACGTCGGGCGGGGGGGAGTCGTAGTGGCTCACCCCCATCTCGAAGGGCAGCCTGGTCATCCCCCGCACCGCCTCGGAGGGGATCCAGGAGATGGACAGGACGGACGACTCGATGCGCATGGGTGCCTTCCTCAGATGCAGGGACCTGTCTGAACCCTATGCACGCTCGGCGGCGAATCCCAGCGTGCCACCCCGCCTCCCGAGGTGTGGCGGGCCTCCCTCGCGGAGTAGTGCCGGTGCCCTTGCGCCGCTGGTCGTTCTGAGGCCTAATGCCTAGATGGCCGGGTCCCAGATCACCGTGTACCTGGCTGACGACAACCTGCTCGTGCGTGAAGGCGTCCGCGCCCTGCTGTCGCTCGAGGCCGATCTCGACGTGGTCGGTGTGGCCGCCGATTACGACAGCCTCCTGGCCGGGGCCGAGTCGGCCGCCCCCCAGGTGCTGGTGACCGACATCCGCATGCCGCCGTCGTTCCAACGCGAGGGCATCGACGCGGCCAAGGAGCTGCGCAAGCGCCACCCGGGCACCGGCGTGGTCGTGCTGTCGCAGTACGACGACCCCGAGTACGCCATCTCCCTGCTGGCCGAGGGCTCGGCTGGGTACGCCTATCTCCTCAAGGACCGGGTGGCCGAGGGCAACCAGCTGGCCCGGGCCGTCCGCGAGGTGGCCACCGGCGGATCCATGCTGGACCCCTCGATCGTCGCCGCCCTGGTGAACCCGGTCGCCGGAGCGGGCGAGCTCTCCGCGGCCGAGGACGACCTTCTGCGCCTGGTGGCCGAAGGCCGGCCCATCAAGGCCATCGCCGCCGCCCAGGACACCACCGCCGAGGCCGTCTCCGACGCCGTCGAGGGCTTGTTCCTCAAGCTCGCCCAGGAGGCCAGCACGGGAACCGCCGGCGCCCTGCGGCGGCTCCGCATGCTGCACCAGGCCATCGTCGACCGTGAGGAGCAGGGCGAGAGCCTCAGCCGGCTGCTGCCCGGAGGCATCGCCGAGAAGCTGCGACGGGAGGGCCGCCGCATCGGGGAGACGGAGACGCTCGAGGTCACGGTGCTCATGTCCGACATCCGCGGCTATTCGACGATCGCCGAGCACGCCGACCCGAGCGTGCTGGCCGGCCAGCTCAACGAGCACCGGGCGGAGATGAACGGCGCCATCCTCGACGTCGGCGGCACAGTGATGCAGTTCGTCGGCGACGCGGTGATGGCGGTGTTCGGGGCGCCCATCTCCCAGGACGACCATGCCGGGCGGGCGGTCACCGCCGCCCTGGCCATGCACCGGCGCCAGGCCGTCGTCAACGACGACTGGGCCGCCCGCGGGCTGCCACCGTTCGGCCTCGGTATCGGCCTCTCGACCGGCCAGGTGGCCGCCGCCCTCCTCGGGTCGGACGAACGGCTCGAGTACACCCTCGTCGGCGACACCGTGAACCTCACCCAGCGCCTGCAGCAGTGGGCTCACCCGGGCCAGACGATCGCCAGCGAGGCGACCGCTGCTGCTCTCGACGATCAGTTGGCGCTGGTCGCCCTCGATCCCGCCATGGTCAAGGGGCGCGACACGCCGGTGCGGGCTTTCCGTATCGACTCAGCTGTAATCCAGGAGGACGTATGAACGTGCTGGAGACCACGGGTTTGCGTAAGACCTACGAGTCCGAGGGGGTGCCGGTGCGGGCCCTGCGGGGAGTCGACATGGTCATGGACGAAGGCGAGTTCATCGCCGTCATGGGACCGTCGGGCTGTGGCAAGTCGACCCTGCTCAACCTGGCCGCCGGCCTCGACAGTCCCAGCGACGGCGAGATCGCCGTGGCCGGCGAGTCGCTGGTGGGCAAGGACGAGAACCAACTGGCCCGCATGCGCCGGGCCCACATCGGCATCGTCTTCCAGTTCTTCAACCTCCTGGAGGGCATGAGCGTGCTGGAGAACGTGGCCCTGCCGGCCATCATCGCCGGATCGTCGCGCAAGCAGGCCGAGACCCGCGCCCGCGACCTGCTCGACCTGCTGGGCCTGGCCGACAAGGCCCGCAACGCCCCGGGGGTGCTCTCCGGCGGCCAGCGCCAGCGGCTGGCGATAGCCCGAGCCCTGGCCAACAAGCCCACGCTCGTGCTGGCCGACGAACCCACCGGCGCCCTCGACACCGCAGGCGGAGCCGAGGTCCTGGAGCTGTTCCGTCGTCTTCACGCCGACGGCCAGGCGATCCTGATGGTCACCCACGACCAGGAGGTGGCCGACGCCGCCGACCGCATCGTGACCATGCGCGACGGCAGGATCGAAGACGGTACGCCCGGCACATCCGGATCGCCGTCGCCCGACCTGACCTTCAAGAACGCCGCCGAGGCCTAGGCCGCGACGTGTCGGCGGTCAAGTTTCGCACGAGGGCCGAGTTCCGGGCCCGTTGGAGGGCATGGTTGGGGTTGGCTCTCCTGATCGGCCTCTTCGGAGGCATCGTCCTGGCCGCCGCCGCCGGAGCCCGACGCACAGCGACCGCCTACTCCCGAATGGTGCGAGAGACCCGCGATGCCGACGTGCTCGTGGGGGTCGAACACACCGGTTTGACCGGGTTCTACGACGAGATGGCCCGCCTTCCCGGTGTCACTGCCACCGGGCAACTGGCGGGCGTGAACATCGTCCCCGTCGACGCCGCCGGGAAGCCGGATATTGTCGACGACCCCGCCGGGATCGCCAGCGTCGACGACCGCGTCGGCTACACCATCTTCCGCCCCACGGTGTTGGCCGGACGGGTGCCCCGCCCAGAGCGGGCTGATGAGATTCTGGCCAACCCGGCCATGGCCCACCTGCACCACCTCGAGGTCGGATCGAAGGTCTCAGCCCTGGTGTTCCGGGACCTCCCCGACGACCTACGCCAAATCGACTCGTCCCAGGGTCAGCCGGTATCCCTCACGGTGGTGGGAATAGGCGTGGTCCCAACCGAGGTGGTGCCCGTCTCCCCGCGCGACTCCGGTCCCCAGTTCACGGTGACCTCCGCCTTCTACCGAGCCTACGCCGACCCCGAGCATATTCCCTTCGACGCCGCCGTCGTGCGTCTCGAACCCGGCACCGACATCAGCAGGTTCAGGGGCCAGGTTGACGCAATAGCCGCCGTCCACCCGGAGGTCGGCCAGGTGTTCTTCACCCCCCAGGCGGACCGTCGAGTAGCGGCCGAGCGCTCGATCGCGCCCCAGGCCGTCGCCCTCGGCGCCTTTGCCGCACTCGCGGCGCTCACCGCCTTCCTGGTGATCGGCCAGCTCCTCGGTCGCCAACGAGCGCTCGAATCGAATGACGACCCGGCGTTGCGATCTCTGGGCATGACCCCGAGGCAGCTGTTCGCGGTGGCCACGGTGCGCGCCGCCACCGTCGCCGCGGCCGGCGGGCTGGTGGCCGTGGCGCTGGCCATTTCCACCTCGGCCCTCTTCCCGATCGGCCCCGCGGGGGTAGCCGAGCCCCACCCGGGCCCGGCCGTCAACGTCGCCCTGCTGGCTGCCGGGGTTGTGGCGATCATCCTGC
Organism: Acidimicrobiales bacterium; assembly: GCA_038238185.1. Classification (GTDB taxonomy): domain Bacteria; phylum Actinomycetota; class Acidimicrobiia; order Acidimicrobiales; family AC-14; genus DATAQC01. Next base: position 8,387 of record JBBRXY010000056.1, on the reverse strand, counting down.
TCCTCGCCGCCCGGGTGGCGGTATCGTCGTGGCGAGCCGCTATCTCGTCGGGGCGACGAGCACGCGCCGACGTCACTCGCCCTTCGCGTCTGGCCGAGACCGCGGCGGGGCTCGGTTGCCCGGCCAGCGTGACCACCGGTGTCCGCATGGCCCTGGAGTCGGGGCGCGGGGCCACTGCGGTTCCGGTGCGCACCACCGTGACCGGCACGTTGATCGCCATCACGGCCCTGCTTGCCGCCCTCACCTTCGGCACGAGCCTGAACAACCTGGTGGCCACCCCACGCCTCTACGGCCAGGACTGGGACGTCGTCTACGACGCCGGTTTCAGTGTCATCCCGACCGCAGCCGCCTCCGCCCTGCTCCACGGCAACCCCAGCGTGGCGGCGTTTTCCGGCGGGGTGTACGGCGACGTGACGGTCGCCGGCCGCCAGGTGGCGGCCGTCGGGATCGAGGCGATCACCGACTCCGTGTTCCCCACGCTCCTCGCCGGCCGGCCACCTCGCGTTGACGATGAGATCGTTCTCGGCACTTCGGTGCTCTCCCGCCTCCACCGGCGCGTCGGCGACGTCGTCACCGTCGGGGCAGGCGACGGCGAGCGACCCATGCGCGTGGTGGGTCGGGCGGTGTTCCCCAAAATGGGTCGGGGCACCTTCTCCACCACCTCGCTGGGCGAGGGTGCCGCGGTCGCCGCCTCGGTCCTGGCTCAGCCCAACCCCGATGCCCCGGCCGACATCTACAACTTCATGCTCATCCGGTGGAACCCCGACCCCGCGCAGGCGGCGATCAGGCAACGAACCGTAACCGGGCTCCTCGAACTTGCTGCGGGTTGCAGCGGGGCCAGCGGCCAGTGCGTATCGGCTCTCCAGCGGCCCGGGCTGATCGACGGGTACTCGCGAGTGCGGGCCACACCGCTGGTCCTGGCCGGGCTCCTGGCCGCCTTGGCGTTGGCCACGCTCGCCCACACCCTGGTCACGTCGATCCGCCGTCGCCGTCGCGACCTGGCGATTCTCAAGACGCTGGGCTTCGTGCGTCGCCAGGTATCGGCCGCCGTGGCCTGGCAGTCGACCGTGCTCGCCGCTATCGCCGTAGTGATCGGCGTCCCCCTCGGCGTAGCGGCGGGACGCTGGCTGTGGGCGATGTTCGCCGATCAGCTCGGGGTGGCCGCTACCGCCCGGACGCCCGTCGTCGCTGTGGTCGTCGTCGTTCCCGCCGCGATCGTGGCCGCCAACCTCATCGCTGCCGTCCCCGCCCGGATGGCGGCGCGCACCCGCGCTGCCGTCGTGCTCCGGAGCGAGTGATGGGTGCGGTCCGCTTCCTGGTTCTCAAAGATCTCCGGACCCGATGGCGCTCGTGGGCTGCGACCGCCCTGCTGGTGGGACTGCTCGGAGGCGCAGCTCTGGCAGCCGATTCCGGTGCCCGGCGTACCCAGACCGCCTATTCGAGGATGGTGAAGGCCACTCGAGAACGCGAGGCCGGCGACCCGGCCGCATTGGGGAACGATTGCGTCAACGCGGTGTGCCTACGTCGCGCCCAGCGTCCGGGCCAGGTCAGCGGGTATGCAGGCGTGCGCACGGCGCCGCTCGTCCTCGCCGCCCTGCTCGGCGCGCTGGCGGCCGCCACGCTCGTCCACACCCTGGTGACCTCCGTCCGGTGTCGGCGCCGGGACCTCGCCATCCTCAAGACGGTGGGCTTCGTCCGCCATCAGCTCTCGGCGGCAGTCGCTTGGCAATCGACGACGATCACCACCATCGCCCTGATGGCGGGCCTGCCCTTGGGCCTGATCGCCGGCGCTGGCTGTGGCGGCTCTTTGCCGCCCAGCTCGGTGTGGCCACCTTCGCCGAGGTGCCGTTCGCCGCTATCACCATCGCCGTTCCCGCCACCATCATCGCCGCCGCCATCATCGCCGCCAACCTCATCGCCGCCGCCCCGGCGCGCATCGCCGCCCGCACCCGGCCGGCCGTCGTGTTGAGGTCGGAGTGATGTCCGCCGTCCTGTTCCGGCTACGAGTCGAGGCCCGCTCCCGCTGGCGGGCCTGGGCGGGCCTGGCCTTGCTCGTCGGCGTGTTCGGCGGGACGGTGATAGCGACTGCCGCCGGCGCCCGACGTACCGATACCGCCTATCCACGGTTCGTGAAGGCGGCGAAGGCAGCGGACATCATCGTCTACAACGTGCTGGGACCCTCCCTCGGCACTGTCGACTTCGACCTGGCCGCGCAGTTCCCACAGGTGCAGGACTCCGGTGAGGGCCTGTTGTTCGCCACCGACCAGCCCGACCTCCAGCTCGCCGTCGCGACCCGCGGTTACGGCACCAGGTTCAACCGATTCAAGCTGCTGTCGGGGCGGCTTCCCGACCCAGAGCGGGCGGACGAGGCGGTCGTCGGGTTCACCCTGGCCGAGAGCCGCCATCTCCGGCTGGGCAGCACTCTAGCCGTGGGACTGTTTCCGGCGGCGTCCGAGCCGAGGACGCAGGAGGTCGCTCTGCGCGTCGTCGGGATCGAGGCGGCGCCGGGCGAGTTCCCGCCCTTGATGGGCACAGGCAACCAGCCGGTGTGGGCCAGCGCGGCCTTCGCCCGAGCCCATGGCGAAACCGCAGTGGTCCAGCCCGTGCTCGCCCTGCGCCTCCGGCGCGGGCCGGCCGATGTCGGCGCCGTCTCCGAGCAACTGCGGACCATGGGCGGCGGAAAACCGGTGGCCACCAGCGTGCGGTCCCAGCAGGCAGTGACGGTGCAGCGTTCCCTGCACCTCCAGGCCGTCGCCTTGGGGACCCTTGCCGTGCTTGGGGGGCTGACAGTTGCCCTGGTGTGCGGCCAGCTCATCGGCCGCCAGACCGCGCTGGAGTCAGCGGACCATCCAGTGCTGTCGGCCGTGGGTATGACCAGGACCGAGCTGTGGGGTCTCGGCCTCGCCCGGGCCGCGCTGATCGGGGTCGGCGGCGCCCTCACCGCCGCCACGGTCGCCGTCGCCATCTCCGCCCGCTTTCCGATCGGCCTGGCCCGGGTGGCCGAGCCCGAACCCGGTCCCGCGGTGGACCTTCCCACCATCGCCGTCGGCATGCTGGCCGTGGTCGCCGCGGTGGTGGCCGTCGTCGCCCTTCTGTCGTGGCGGAGCGAGGACCACGCCGCCAGTCTGGGTAGCGCTCGCTCGTCGACTGGGCGCCGGCGGCCGTCGATGGTGGCCGATCTCCTTGCCCGGACCGGGTGCCCTCCGACGGTCACTACGGGAGTGCGCATGGTCCTCGAGCCGGGTCGGGGCCGCACGGCGGTGCCGGTGCGCACCACGATCGCCGGGGCGGTGGTGGCCATGACCGCGCTGGCGGCCTCGATCACCTTCTCAGCCAGCCTGTCACATCTCCTCTCCACCCCTCGGCTCTACGGGACCACCTTCGACGCCGCCGTCAACCGCACCGCGGGCGACGACATCACCGTCGTTCCCGCCGTGTCCACCCTGCTCTCCGATCCCGGGCTGTCGGCTGTCGCCGTCGGCTACACAGGAATTCCGGTCCGGGTGGGTGACGTGGACGCCGGCGCGGTGGCCCTGGACGTGAGGAAGGGCTCGGTGCCCCCGTTGATCATTGAAGGCCGGGCACCCGTCGGCCCCGACGAAGTGGCGCTGGGCACCCGGACCTTGCACGACCTGGATGCCCACATCGGCCAGACTTTCCAGGCGGCCGTCTCGGTCGCCCCCGTTCCGCCGTCACCGGTGCGCATCGTCGGTCGCGCCGTGCTCCCCCAGGAGGAGGACTCCACCGGTCTCGGCCAAGGCACGGTGGTCACGGTGGAGGGGCTGCGACGCCTCGCCGGCGAGGTCGACTTTCCCGAGCCGACCAACGCGGTCGTGCGCTTCGGCCCTGGTGTCGGCCAGGCTCAGGCCCGGGCCAAGCTGCAGGACCGCCTCACCCGTGCCTTAGGCGACGGCTGGACGGTGTCGGCCCCGGACAAGCCGACCGACCTGGTCAACTTCGGTCATGTCCGGGGCCTGCCGTCGTCATGGCGGGTCTCCTGGCCCTCCTGGCCGCCGCGACCATCGGCCACCTGCTGGTGAGCTCCGTCCGGCGCCGCCATCACGATCTCGCCGTGCTCAAGAGCCTCGGGTTCGTCCGCCGCCAGGTCGCGGCCGTGGTCGCTTGGCAGGCCACGGCTCTGGTCCTCATCGCCCTGGCGATCGGCGCGCCGGTCGGGGCGGCCCTGGGCCGCTGGGCATGGGGCCTGCTCGCCAACCAGCTCGGTATCGTGCCCAGCCCGGTCACGCCTGTCCTCGCCCTTGTGGCCTTGGTGTTGGCCGCCCTCCTGGTGGCCAACGCTATCGCCGCCGCCCCGGCCTGGTCGGCCGGTCGCACCCAGGCCGCTGTCGTGTTGAGATCGGAGTGACGATGCCTGCCGAAGCCGGGGCCGCGACCCTTGGAGGCCAGATCGACCTTCATTCGGATCCGCAGACGAGCGGTCACCAGCAGAGGCCATCCGCCGCCGCTCTCCTGGCGCCGGTGACGGTGGGCCTGGCGGTCGCCGGCGCGGTGATGGCCCGCGACACCGGCACCGAGGTGCTCCGCGCCGCGCTCATCAGCTGCTGGGCGATCGCCGGGGTGGTGATCACCTTCCGCCGCCGTCAGGAACGCCTCGGGCCTCTGGTGCTGGTCGGGGTGCTGGTGGCCGGTGTGGCCAGCCTGGCCGCCTCTGCTCTTCGGGCCGCTGACCACGGCACCGACCTTCCCGGCGCGGTGGCCACCATGGCCCGGATCGCCCTGCCTCTGGCCGTAGCCGTGCTGCCCGCCATCGGGATGCAGATCCTGCTGAGCCTGCCCGACGGATCATGCCGGGTGAGCCGGGCCGTCATCGGCGCCGCCTATCTGGTGGGCCTGTTGGTCGGAGTCGGGCTGTGGACGCAACGCCCGACGTTGCCGTTGTGGCCGTTGGGGATCGAGGCCGTGGTCGCCGCCACCATCGGCTTCGGCGGTTCGAACCGGCGCTACCGGCACTCCCGTGGCTTGGAGCGCCAGCGCTTGCAGTGGTTCGGCTGGGCTGTTGTCGTCACTGCCGAGCTAACCCTTGTGACCGCCGCCCTCCGTCTGCTCGTCGACTGGCCGCCCCAGGGGCTGGCAGTGGTGGCCGCCGCGACCGTGGCCATGCCCGTCGCCCTGGCCGTGTCGTGCTCGCCCCGTTTTCTTGGGCGCATCGACCGGCTGCTGGCCCATACCGTGTCGATCGCCGGGCTGAGCGGGGTCGTGGTGTCAGTCTACGTGGTGGTCGTGCTGGGGCTGGGGCGGACGCCCACCACGTCGGAGCGCTCCCTGCTCCTGCTCTCCATGCTGGCGGCGGCGGTCACCGCCCTCGTCTACCTGCCCGCCCGCGAGCGCCTGGCCCAGTTCTCCAACCGGCTGGTGTACGGCGAGCGCGAGGCGCCCGACCAGGTCGTGCGCACCTTCGGCACCAGATTGTCCCGGGCCGTCCCGTTCGACGAGCTCCTCCTCCAGCTGGCCGAGTCGCTGCGCAAGTCGCTCGCCCTGACCTGTGCCGAGGTGTGGACGGGCTCCGGCGGCCGGCTGGAGCGGGTGGTGTCGGTTCCCGACGCCCCTACCGTGTCGGTCGCCCTGGTGCCCGACGAGGAAGCGGTCGTCTCCCGCGCAGGTGTCTGCGGCCCGGCGTGGGTGAAGGTCTGGCTGGCCGGGCTGCTGAAGGGGCGGGAGGACGCCAGCATCCGGGTGGCGCCGGCAACCCACTCCGGCCAGCTCCTGGGGCTCATCGTCGCCGTGCGGCCCGCCGACGGCGACGCCTTCCGTCTTGAGGACGACACGGTGCTGGCCGAACTTGCTCGCCAGGTGGGGCTGGCCCTGCACAACGTGGCCCTCGACTCCGCCCTTCAGGAGTCGCTCGACGAGGTCCGACGTCAGGCCGAGGAGCTGCGGGCGTCGCGGGCCCGGGTGGTGGCGGCCTCCGACGCCGCCCGCCGCCAGATCGAGCGCAATCTCCACGACGGCGCCCAGCAGCACCTGGTGGCCCTCGCCGTCAACCTGCGCCTGGTGCAGCAGCTGGCCGATGCCGACCCGGCCGCGGCCAAGGAGCTGCTGGCCCAGCTCGGCCACGACGTCGGCGATGCCGTGCAGGAGCTGCGCAGCCTGGCCCACGGCATCTACCCGCCGCTGCTGGTGGACCGCGGCCTGGCCGAGGCCCTGGGCGCGGCCGCGGGGCGGGCCGCTCTCCCCACCGATGTCGAGGTGCCCGGCTCCGGGCGCTATCCCACAGACGTCGAGGCCGCCGTCTACTTCTGCTGCCTGGAGGCGCTGCAGAATGCCGGCAAGCACGCCGGGGAGGGCGCCAGCGCCACCGTGCGGATGTGGGAGGAGGCCGGTGGCCTGTTGTTCGAGGTGGCCGATGACGGCGCCGGCTTCGACCCCGCCGCCCGCACGTCGGTGGGCGCCGGCTTCGTGAACATGGGCGACCGGGTGGGTGCCATCGGCGGAAGCGTCGACGTCGAATCCTCACCGGGCCGGGGCACCCGGGTGTCCGGTCGCATACCGCTCGCGCCCGGCGGGGCCGGGGCCGAAAACCCGGTCTGACCAGGGCGCCTCCAGGCGCCCGTTGGGGGGGGCAGGGCCGGGTGCCAGCACCACCATCGAACACGGGCCAGCACCATTGGCCCGCCGCGCACGGAAGCGCACCATTGGTATGCGGCGGAGGTCAGGCCTGACTCCGCCGCCGGGGTCCGGAGCAGGCCCACACACACACACAAGGAGACGGTCATGGCTGGAGCACGACGCATCAGGATCCGCAGGTCCCTCATAGCCGCGGTGGTGAGCGCGATCGGAGCAGTGATCATTGGCGCCGGGGCTTTACCGGCGATGGCGAGCGTGACGACCACCGCCCCGACCGAGCCCACCAGCACGACGTTTCTCGACACGAGTGCGAACACCTATGGTCCGGCCCTGGTTCGCGACCAAGCGGGAGGGGCACACATCCTCTACGTCCGCAGCGGTGCGGGCGTCTATGCCTACTGTGGCCCCACCGCGAACTGCGCCGACTCCACCCAGTGGGCGAAGGCGACGGTAGCCACCTCTGTCGACAGTAGGTCCGCTCGGTTGGTCCTCACGCCTGACGGCAAGCCCCGCATCCTTTTCGGTGCGCCGTTCCGCTACGCCAGCTGCGATACCGCCTGCACCACTCCCGCCGGATGGACGGTCATCGACCTCTCCTCAAAGTTCAGCGGGTTCGACGACGTCCAGGGGGCGCACTCCTTCGCCATCGACCCCCAGGGGAGGCCGCGCTTCGCCTTCACGCTCTACAACCCCGACGATCCCTTGGACTACGGCCTGGTCTATGCATCCTGCGATGCCGCCTGCACCAACGTCGCCAGCTGGAACGCCACGGTCATTCGCCGCACCACGACCACGACCCAGGAAGTCACCTTCTATGACTTCCCCTCGCTGGTCTTCGACACCCTCGGCCGGCCTCGGCTGGCAACCAAGGTCGTCGAGCACATGCTGTTCGACCCCGACGTGGTCTACTCGGCCTACCTGGAGTGCAACTCGATGTGCACCGACCAGGCCAACTGGTCGTTCCTCCGTCTCAACGCCATCCCTGCCGCCCCACCGGTCCTGCGTCTCGATTCCGCCGGTGTCGCCCACCTCGCCACCTACGGCAACTCGCTGACGCACTTCGCCTGCCTCGGCGCGTGCGCGGCCAGCGCGGCCAACTGGGTCGGGGGGCCTATCGGACTGCCCGCCGGTGACGGCGCCAAGCCGGACATGGGTTTCGATTCCCAGGGCCGTCCCGTGCTCGTGTTCGACACCAACTCGGGCGGCCTCGGGCTTGGCATGGGCCTGGCCACCTGCATCAGCGCCTGCAACAGCGCCGGTTCGGTTTGGCAGGCTCGCCGCGTCGACAGTGGAACCTCGCCCACTTATGCGGCGGTCGGCCACCAGGGCTGTGGCGGCACGAAGCAGGGCTGGGTGATCGGTGACGTGCCTTCGTTGGCCAACGGCCCCAACGGCAGCATCTGGGTCGCCCACGCGGGGTACCACGGGTACACCGACTGCATCAACAACCAATATATTGACCTGAACTCGGTCTTCGTCGACCAGCTGCCTGCGTCGGGATCCGGGGGCGGCCAAAAGGCCACGAACGACTACAACGGCGACGCCAAGACCGACTTCGGCATCTACCGGCCGTCCACCGGCGCCTGGTACGTGGCCTACGCCGGCGGAGGCACGACCTCGGCCAGTTGGGGCACCAGCGGTGACATCCCCGTGCCCGGCGACTACAACGGCGACGCCAAGACCGACTTCGGCATCTACCGGCCGTCCACCGGCACCTGGTACGTGGCCTACGCCGGCGGAGGCACGACCTCGGCCAGTTGGGGGACCTCGGGCGACCTACCCCTTCCGCTGCCCGCCGCCGT
>JBBRXY010000055.1:0-21500 GCA_038238185.1 Acidimicrobiales bacterium | reverse complement strand
ATCGGTCGTTTCCTTGCCATGTAAGGACTTTCGCGACCACCCCGCGAATCTCCTGCATGGAATTACAAATTTCTCAAACAAACCCAGCCGCCGGCATGTGCGGAACACGGGACTAGCACTAGCAGACGGCTGACTCCGGAGCCTTCGAAACCGTCGCGCCGGAGCGCACCCCGGAGTGCCGCACCAGACGTTCCACAGAAGCGTCGACGATCAGGCGAACGGGCGTGCCCATCGAGTTCTCGCCGGTCGACTTGGGCACGGTTGGATCGTAGGAGTTACTAGCAGGCTGAAGGCGGACCGGCATAGCCTGACGAATCGGCGACTGAGAGGAGCGGCGGATGAGTGACACGTCGCTGGGCGAGGGTTGGTGGCAGGCCAGCGACGGCAAGTGGTGGCAGGCCAGCGACGGCAAGTGGTATCCGCCGATGAAGAACAACAAACCGAATGAAAGACGCAAGCCTTTCGTATACGGGACTGTGCTGGCTTTACCGTTCGTAGTAGTGCTTTATGCGTATATCGGGTATACACCACAGTGCCCAGATAACTATCAGCCGTCAGGGTTCTTTGCTACTTGCATCATTGGAGCACCTATGGGTCCACCAGTATCTGGGCAGTTTTTGGTCGCTGCGTTGATTTCATGGGTTGCTTCTGTGTGGGTAATCAAGCTATTCATGGCAAGGGCGAGCAGACGGAAAGCGAGACAGTAGAGCGCGCCAAGTGTCGCGAGCCGGACGGTATAGCCGCCCCATGGCGCCGGCTGGGTTTGTCAACCTACGACTTGGACCGTACCAATCTAACGACCTCGATCCCAATCACGAGGAGAGCGAGACCTATCGCTGCGACTCCTAGACGGCTCCATCCGAAGGCGACCTGAGACAAGACCGTAAAAGTGTCACCACTACCACACCGGCGACCACATCCGTACGACTGGCTGGTCTCACGTCGTAGAGGGTTCTCGTCGAGCTTGACCCTCACCGAGAGGTGGGCTCGAGCGGGTACAGCTCGTCGCGGGCGAGCACGGCGGCATAGGCCAAGGCGGCGCGAGTGGCGTCGTCGGGCAGCGAGGGGTACTGCTCATGGATCTCGGAGTCGGTCATGCCGGCGGCCAGGCAGTCGAGCACCACGCTGACGCCGACCCTCGTGCCGCGAAACCGCGCCTGGCCGTGGAGGACAGAAGGGTCGGACTCGATGAGGACCAGCAGCTCCTGGGCCATGACCGCGATGTTCCCACAGTGACCGGCACGAGCCGCTGGATTGAGGACTTTCTGAGGACTAAGGTGGTCCCAGGACGTGCAAAACCGCAGGTCAGCGGCTATGTAGGGCTGGTCCCCGCCTACAGGCCGACTCGTCGTCACCAACGCCCTGATGAGGTAGGCCGCTGGTTGCTCGGACGCCTGTAGGTCAGCCGAAGGCGCAGACCGTCCTGGTTTGGCGCTGGAGCGTGGCTGAACCAGGAGGCTTCGACCCAAATGACTTGACGTGCGTCCCCACTCTCGAGGACGACCCGAGACTACCATTCTCCGCGTTGTACGACCTGTCGTTCAAGAGCCTACTTTCCGTGTCGCCAACTACGTCGTAGAATGTGTCGAGCGACGAGAGGAGATCCCGTGGCAGACAGCTCAGCGGCCCGGACGACCATGCCGGCAGGGAGCTACCCGCACCGGGTGGCGCGGGTGCGGCGAGGCGTGACTACCGAAGAGCTGGCTCGGGTCGTGGCCGTCCGGCCCCGCCAGGTACAGCACTGGGCAGCCGGACGCCATCGGCCGCAGGGCTCGGCTCGAGACCGCTTGCTCGATCTCGACTACGTGATCGAGCTCTTAACGGAGCTCTACGACGACGAGGGCGTCCAGATCTGGCTCCATGGCAGAAACCGCTCGATTGGCGCCCGCCGGCCCCTCGACCTGCTTGTCGAGGGCGATTTCGGGACCGTGCTGGCCGCGGTTGAACGCCTCACCTCGGGGGCCATGTAGCGGGTGGGTCGGCACTTGGCGGACGCAGTGAGCGCAACGCCGCGGGTCAGGGTCGAGGGAGTGTTCGAGCGTCATGTGAGCCCCAGCTGGGTCGACAAGGTTCCGGTGCCGCTCTGCCCCACGTCCGGGCGTTCGACCGTATGCCAGGTCCGGAACCGCAACGAGTACGACCAGCAGCCCATCACCAAACGCCTGCTCGCCACCGATCTCGGCCACGCCCAGGCGATCGTTTGCGCTGTCGAGGCGGCTCTGCCTTCGCGCCCTCACTCTCCGTAGTGGACCGCCATTCACCGTAAGAACCGCTGGAATTGAGGACTTTCTGAGGACCAGGGTCGTCTTTGGAGAGACAACACCCCGGCATGGCTTCCTCAAGGCGAGGACAGCCTGAACATCGCGCCGACTCCTGACGGGGAGCACCGTAAACACGTCGTCGGCCACGACTGGATGGTCCCCCGGAGCCTCGTGTTGAGCTCGCGCATGGCGGCGGCAAGACGATCGAGGTTCGACTCAGTTCGGGAAGTCAAGCAATCGAGATCCGCGGTCGGGCGAACCGCGCCGTGAGCAATGGCCGCCACGCCACGACAGTGGGGGAACCCGGTCCCACCTTATCCAATTCGATATACACTCGAACCGTGTACGGGACCTTTGTTCGTGCCGTCCGGGAAGCCCGAGGGCTGACGCAGCGAGAGCTGGCCGACGTGTCCGGCGTCCGCCAATCCAACATCTCGGCCATAGAGAGCGGCCGCCGCGTCCCGTCGGCCGACACGCTGAACCGGCTCGTTGTGGCCTGCGGCTTCGAGCTCGCTGCGGTTGCGGGAGACCGGGCCGTCCACTGCGCGCTTCCCAAAGCGGGTTGGTTTCCAGACGAGGATCTCCCCGAGCCGTTACCCTCCGATCCGCCCGACGAGGCCGAGTCGCTTCCCCCGAACACCTCCATGGACGAGCGGGTCCGCGCTATCACGGCCGTGCTCGAGGCCGCCGACGCGACAATTCGCCGTTGAGCCTCGTCGATCTCGTCGTCGACGTCCACCACCAGCTGGTCGCCTCCGGTCTTTCCCACGCGTTCGGGGGCGCCCTCGCTCTGGCCTACGTCGCCGAACCCCGCGGCACCGTCGACGTCGACGTGAATGTCTTTGCGCCCTCGTCCGATGTCAACTCCATCGTCGATGCATTCGGGGCGCTCGGGCTGCGGCCTGAGCGTCCGCGCCGCGAATGGCTGCCGATCGCGGGGATCCGCGTCCGCGGGGGGCGCGATCCGTACCCCGTCGACATCTTCCCTTCCCTCGACGAGCGCTACGGCGAAGTCGAGCGCCGTTGCGTCACACATGCCTTCGGGCCCGGCCGAGTCCTCCTGCCCTTTCTGTCCGCCGAGGACCTGGCGCTCTTCAAGCTGTCGTTCGGCCGGGACAAGGATTGGGTCGACCTACGGGCTATCGGCACGTCGTTTCCTCAACTCGACGTCGACTACATAGAGGAGCAACTGATCGGCCTTCGCGGCCCGACCATGTACCCCAGAATCGCTCGCCTGCGAACCCTGATCCGAAAGGGCTGAGCGCCCATCGACGTCGAACGTTCGATCAACGACGCTCGTGAACCTTCATCGCCCTGAACCGGCCCTCAGCCCGGATGGAGCGCCGAAACCTGAGCGCCGACGACGCGGGGGCGGCGCAGAAGCTCCGGTACGACGCCGGCGCCGCAGCCGGTAGCGAGGCTCCGCTCGCCCACCTCTCGTTCGAGGCCCTCGACGCCGACTACAACAACACCCAGCTCCGGCTCACCCTCTGGCCGGGCGGCGGGGAACGGCTGCTCGCACTGGCCGGCCCCCACCTGGGCCCGGTCCGGTGGATCGTATGACCAGGCGCGGGCCGCTCCGCCGCCCACCTGGCCCCTCGGTATCAGCCTGCTTCCACGATGCGGCGAAGCGATCGAAGATCCTTGTTGTTGGCGCGACGCATGGCCGCGGCCATCATCGGCGCGGCGAGCTTCGAGAAGCCCGACGGCTCGCCGCGGTTGCGTAACGTCATCGTGGTGCTGCCGTCGCCGGCCGGGGTCCACGTGTAGGTGGTCTCCATCGGGAACGGGCCCTGGGCGGTGCGCATGACGAGTCGCTCGTTGGGCACCAACTCGACCAGCTCGTAGGTGTAGGCCAGCCGCCGACCGAGGAAGCGGGCGACGAACGCAACCCGCGAGCCCACCCGGGCCGGCGGTTTCGTCTGCCACTCAACCGACTCGATGTTGTCGTACCAGGTCGGTGCGTTAGTGGGGTTGACGGCGTAGGCGGCGACGATTTCCACGGGCCGGTCGATGGTGATCTCCGTCAACACGTCGACGCTCACGATGGCGGCTGGTTTCCTTGACGCTGGAGGCGGTGGAGGCTCGACGCCGGTTAGCCGGCGGGTGGGCGGGGGCTGCGGGCCGCTTCGGCCACCAGGTCCGAGCGCACCATCATGTCGACCAGCTCGGCGAACCCGACCTTGGGCTTCCAGCCCAGGATGGTTCTCGCTTTGGTGGCGTCGCCGGTGAGCACATCGACCTCGGCCGGCCGTTCGAACCGTGGGTCTCGCTCCACGTAGTCCTGCCAGGCACCGAGCCCGGCCGACTCGAAGGACAACTCGAGGAGCTCGCGCACCGTGTGGGTCTCGCCGGTGGCGATCACGTAGTCGTCGGCGACGTCTTGTTGGAGCATCAGCCACATGGCCTCGGCGAAGTCGCCCGCATAGCCCCAATCGCGGGCAGCGTCGACATTGCCGAGGACGATCTTGTCCTGCAGGCCAAGCTTGATACGGGCCACCGCGTTGGTGACCTTGCGGGTCACGAACTCGAGTCCGCGCCGGGGCGACTCGTGGTTGAAGCAGATCCCCGAGGCCGCGTAGAGACCGTAGGCCTCCCGGTAGTTGATCGTGGTGTAGTGGCCGAAAACCTTGGCTGCGCCGTACGGCGAGCGGGGGTGGAACGGCGTGCGTTCAGTCTGCGGGGTCTCCCGGACCTTGCCGAACATCTCCGACGACGACGCCTGGTAAAAGCGGATGGTGTTCTCGCGCGACCCGCCCACCACGCGGATGGCCTCGAGCATGCGCAGCACGCCGAGGCCGGTGATGTCGGCGGTGAGCTCGGGCTGGCGGAACGACAGGGCCACGAAGCTGATGGCCCCGAGGTTGTAGACCTCGTCGGGCTGCACCTGCTCGACGACCCCGATGAGCGAGGACAGGTCCTGGAGATCGCCCTCGACGAGCTCGAGCCCCGGGGTTTCCTCCTGGACCATCTGGATCTTGGGGTTGGCCTGGCCCCGCACCATGCCGACCACGTCGTAGCCCTTCTCCACGAGAAGCTGGGCGAGGTAGCGGCCGTCCTGGCCGGTGATACCGGTAACGAGAGCTCTGGGCACGGCATCAGAACCTACTCGGCAGGCCGCCGTCCTCCGACCGGTCCACGTAGAGGCGTAGTCGTGGGATCGTTGATCGTGGCCAACGACGTCCCGATCCTCGAGGTCGACGTGGTCGTCGTGGGTGGAGGCCCGGCCGGGGCGACGGCCGCCACCGTGCTGGCGCGGGCCGGGCGCCAGGTGGTTGTGGTCGACAAGGCCGCCTTCCCGCGCGACAAGTGCTGTGGCGACGGCCTCACCGCGGCCGCCCTTCGCGAGCTGGAGGACCTCGGTGTCAGGCCCGAGGCAGTGGAGGGTTGGCACGCCGTGGACGAGGCGCGGGTCTGCTCCCCGTCGGGCTACACCGTCAGCCTTCCCCTACCGAATGGTCGAGGGCTGTTCGCCGCCGTCGCTCCCCGCGCCGCCCTCGATGCCGCCGTTCTCGACGCAGCCCGGGCTGCCGGAGCCACCGTCCACGACGGCCACGCCGCCGTCTCGGCCACGACCACCCCCGAAGCCGTCGAGGTCGAGGTCGAGGGCCTCGGCACAGTGCAGGCCCCGTTCGTCATCGGTGCCGACGGGGCCTGGTCGCCTCTGCGCCGCTTCGTCGGAGCCCAGGTCCCCGGCTACCTGGGCGACTGGCACGCGTTCCGCCAGTACTTCGCCGACGTGGGTCCGGAGGCCGATGCCCTGTGGGTGTGGTTCTAGGCCGACCTGCTGCCCGGTTATGCCTGGTCGTTCCCGCTTCCCGATGGCCGGGCGAACGTCGGGTTCGGCATCCAACGCGACAAGGGGATCGCCGTTCGCGACATGAAGCGCCTGTGGCCCGATCTGCTGAGTCGGCCCGAGATCCGCCGGGTGCTGGGAGACGCCGCGCGCCCCGAGGGGCCCCACAAGGCCTGGCCCATCCCGGCTCGTGTCGAGCGGATGCCACTGACCGCGGCCCAGGGCCGGGTGCTGTTCGTGGGCGACGCCGCCGCCGCCACCGACCCGCTCACCGGCGAGGGCATCGCCCAGGCCATGCTCACGGGGCGCCTCGCGGCCGGCGCGATCCAGGAGGCGGGGCCCTTGCGGCCGGTGTTGGCCCGGCGCCGCTACGAGGCCGAGGTGGGCCGGGCGTTGTTCGCTGACCACCGTCTGGCGATGAGGCTGTCGAGTGTGATCAGCCACCGCAAAGGGGCGCGGGCGGCCATCCGCATGGCTGGTACCAACGACTGGACGAGACGGAACTTCGCCCGCTGGCTGTTCGAGGACTACCCGCGCGCAGCCGTGAGCACACCGGCTCGCTGGCACCGGGGCATGTTCGCCGCCCCGGGCGCCTATCGGGACTGACGAGCCCGTCACCATCGGTTCCGGTCACGTTTCGGTCGGTCCTGGCCCACAGGACCGTGACCGGAACGAGTTACCGCAGCAGCCGAGCGGTGGCGAACTCGGCCATGCCCGCGGCGAAGTCGGTGCGGGCCTCGAAGCCGAGAACGGCCCGGGCACGCGCCGGCGACGCCAGGATGTGGCGGACGTCGCCCAACCGGAAGGCGCCGGTGACCCGGGGGCGAGGAGCAGACGGCCCGAAGGCGTCGGACAGCGCCTCGGCCATCTCCCCGACCGTGTGCGCCCTGCCGCTGGCCACGTTGAAGGCCCCGTCAGCCGGCGGGTCGATGGCCAGGGCACGCACGTTCGCCTGAGCCACATCGGCGACGTGGACGAAGTCGCGCTGCTGGCGGCCGTCCTCGAAGACCTGGGGTGCCTCCCCCCGTTCCAGCGCGCTTCGGAAGATGGCCGCCACGCCGGCGTACGGCGTGTCACGCGGCATCCGCGGCCCGTACACGTTGTGGTAGCGCAAGGCCGTCACCGGCACGGCGCGCTGACGACCGAACACCTGGCACAGGTGCTCCTGGTGGACCTTGGTGGCGGCATAGATGTTGCGAGGGTCGAGGCCGACGTCCTCGTCGATGGTCTCGACGGCCAGAGCCTCCCCGCAGGTCGGGCACTGGGGCTCGAACTGCCCAGCCACCAGACGCTCGCGAGGTCGGGGGGCCGGCCGGGTCACCCCGTGGATTCGGCAACGGTAGCGGCCCTCGCCGTAGACGACCATGCTGCTGGCCAGGACCATCCGACCGGCGAAGCCCGAACGATCGAGGCCGCCCAGCAGCACGGCGGTTCCCAGGTCGTTGTGGGCCACGTAGTCGGTGGCATCGCCCATGCCCGCCTCCAGGCCGACCTTGGCCGCATGGTGGGACACTGCATCGACGCCCTGGCAGGCCCGGTCAACCACCTCGGCGTCGCGGACGTCGCCCCAGATGTACTCGGCACGTGGATGCAGGTCGGCGGCGACCCTCTCCTGTCCGGCCGGGTCGACGGGCAGGTCGAGCACGCGGACGTCCCACCCGGCATCGACGAGGGCTTCCACCAGATGGGACCCGATGAACCCGGCTCCACCGGTGACCAGAATTCTCACCTGCGACGGACCCGGCGCGACATGCTCATCCGGTGCCTGCGTCGGCAACCAGGTCGGAGGGCAGATCCGGGGGCGACGGCGCCGGCGGCACCCGATATGCCGGCGGCCACGCATGCCCAGCCCGCCAGCTCGGCGGCGGCAACGGCGTCCGTTCCCGACACCGCCGCCATGGCGATCGTGAGGCCGACGCCTCCGGCGGCGACCAGGACCAGGCGCTGTCCGATCACTCCTGTCCGCTCCATACGACCGAATGGTATGAGCCCGGCGCCCCGCGTGGGCAAGACGAGAGTGAGTTCGCCGCATTGTCGGCGGTGTCCCGCTCCGGGACAGGGACGAATGACTTAGCTTTGCCGCGTGCCCGACGTTGTCCTCCCGGTGCTCGACGAGGTCAAGGCTCTCCCCTCGGTCCTGGCGGCCATGCCGCCCGGCTTCCGCCCGGTCGTGGTCGACAATGGTTCCACCGATGGCTCGGCCGAGGTGGCGGCATCGCTCGGGGCCCACGTGGTGGTCGAGCCCCGGAAGGGGTTCGGTGCGGCGTGCTGGGCCGGCCTGCAGGCGGCAACCGACGACATCGTCTGCTTCATGGATTGTGACGGTTCGCTCGATCCCGCCGAGCTCGAGGCCGTGACGGAGTCGGTCCGAGCGGTGCGGTCCGACCTGTGCCTGGGTACCCGGATCGCCGACCGGGGGGCCTGGCCGCTGCACGCCCGCGTGGCCAACCGGGTCCTGGCCCTGGAGCTGCGGCGCCGTACAGGGGTACACCTGCGCGACCTGGGCCCTATGCGGGCGGCCCACCGCCAGCCACTCGTCGACCTCGGCATCCTGGACCGGCGGTCGGGCTGGCCTCTCGAGATGGTGCTGCGGGCGGCGATGGCCGGTTGGACGATCACCGAGGTCCCGGTGGCCTATCGAGCCCGCACCGGCCGCTCCAAGGTCACCGGCACCTTGGGCGGCACGCTTCGCGCCGTGCGGGACATGTCGGCGGTACTGCGATGACGCATGCCAATGCCACTTCCGGCGCCGGCATCATCGTCATGGCCAAGGAGCCGGTGGCCGGTCGGGTCAAGACGCGTCTCTGTCCGCCCTGCACGCCCGAGGAGGCAGCCGTCCTGGCCACGGCCCTGCTGGTCGACACGCTGGCCGTGGTCGCCGCCACTCCGGCGGCGTGGCGAACCGTCGCCCTCGAGGGCACCGCCGGCACCTGGCTCCCCACTGCGTTCGGTGTCGTGGCCCAGCGGGGCGATGGCCTCGACGAGCGCCTGGCGGCCGCCTTTGCCGATGCCGGCACGCCGGCCATCGTCATCGCCGCCGACACGCCCCAGGTCACGCCCGCACTGCTCGGCCTGGCCCTCGCCAGCCTCGCCGAGCCGGGAGTCGACGCCGTGCTCGGTCCCACCGACGACGACGGCTACTGGGTGCTCGGTCTCCGCACGCCCGAGCCCCGTGCCGTGGTCGGCGTGCCCATGAGCAGCCCGCTCACCCTCGCCGCCCAGCGTGACCGTCTCGCCGGACTGGGGCTCCGGGTCGCCGAGGTCCCTCCGCTACGAGACGTCGACAGCCTCGCCGACGCCCGGGCCGTCGCCGCCGACATTCCCAACTCCCATTTTGCAATTACGCTGACCGCCATCGAGGACGCCTCCTCTAATAGTCCCTGGCCGGTAGTACTGCAATGAAGACACCCGCGGCACTGCTGAAGGCGCGCGACCGCCTGCCCGATCAGGACAGCTTCACCAGCCCCCTCCACAGCGAGCGCACCGCCGCCATCCTGGGCCTGGCGCTCGGGGTCTGCTTCACGATCACGTTCCTCACCGGCCTCATCTCCCACTTCTCCCAGCACCCCCCCGGCTGGCTCACCTTCCCGTCTCGGCCCGCCCGTTTCTACCGGATCACCCAGGGCCTCCACGTCGTCACCGGCGTGGCGTCGATCCCACTGCTGTTCGGCAAGCTCTGGGTGGTCAACCCCTACTTCTGGGGTCGCCCCGCCGTCCGTGACGCCGCTCATGCGGTGGAGCGGATCAGCCTGTTGCCCCTCGTGGGGGGCAGCGTGTTCATGGTCTTCACCGGCACCATCAATATCGCCCGCTGGTACGCGCCCATGCCGTTCTTCTTCACCGTGGCCCACTACTGGGTCGCCTACATCCTCATCGGGTCCCTGATCATCCACGTCGGGGCCAAGATCGCCACCACGCGGCTCGCCCTGTCATCGCGCAGTCCCGACCTGGCCGTGCCCCGCGACACCGAACATCTCGGTCGGCGAGGTTTCCTCGGTGCGCTCGCCGCCACGTCGCTCGCCCTCGTTGTCACCACCGCCGGTGAGACCTTCCGGCCCCTTCGGCGCCTCGGTATCCTCGCCCCCCGCGATCCCGATGTCGGGTCCCAGGGCATACCGGTCAACCGCCCGGCCATCGAGGCGGCCGTCGTCGACCTGGCCCGCGACCCGGCGTACCGGCTCGTCGTCGACGGCAAGGTGGGCAAACCGCTCAGCTTCTCGCTGGACGACCTGCGGGCCATGGCCCAGAACCAGGCCACCCTGCCCATCTCCTGCGTCGAGGGCTGGAGCGCGTCGGCCACCTGGCGAGGCGTGCGCGTACGCGACCTGCTGAGGGCGGGGGGCGCCGCCGACGACGCCAGCGTGGTGGTCGAATCGTTGGAGCCTCGCGGCGTCTACCGCACCTCCAACCTGAACCACCTCCAGGCCGGCGACGCCGACACCCTGCTCGCCCTCGAGCTCGACGGCCAGGTGCTCAACCTCGACCACGGGTACCCGGTGCGGCTGATCGCCCCCAATCGTCCCGGTGTGCTGCAGACCAAGTGGGTCAGCCGGCTGGCGGTGACATGAGCGAGGACCGAAGCACCACTCCGAACGACGCCAAAACGGAGACGGAGGCCCAGACGGAGGACCGAAAGACCACGGGTGGGCCGGTGTTCTGGGTCGGCGTGGTCATCGGCTGGACAGTCATCATCCTCGGCGTCCGCGGACTGCTGCACGACCACGTGGCCACGAACCCATCGGTCGTGGCCCGTTACGTGGTGGAGTCGGCACTGATTCTCGACCTGATCGTGGCCCCGATCGCCTGTGCCGCAGGCCTGCTCATCGCCCGCCTGTTCAAGCCGCCGTTTCGGGCCATCATCGGCGGCGGCCTGATCGCCAGCGCGGTCATCAGCATCTACAGCTATCCGTTTGTCCGGGGCTTCGGACGGAACCCGAACCTGCCCAGCGCGCTTTCCATCAACTACGCGCGCGGCCTGTTGATCGTCTTGGCGGGGATCTGGGTGGTGGTTGCCGGCCTCTGCGCCTGGGCCTTGCGACAGGCCCGGACCAACGCCTCACACGCCGCCGCCTGAGCCGCGGCCGGCAAGTCGCGCAACTGGGCCAGAGTGGTGAGGTGCCAGCGGAGACCACCCTTGGCCGCGGCGCAAGCATCGAGGTGCGGGGGCTGCACCACGGTTACCGATCGGCGGCCGGCCAGCTGCGGGTGCTCGACGGTGTCGACATGGCCGTGGCCGCCAACGGTTACGCCGCGGTCACCGGCTCGTCGGGGGCGGGAAAGACCACGTTGCTGGCCATCCTGGGCGGCTTGGAACGAGCCCGGGCCGGCCAGGTCGAGGTCGGCGGCCGCAACATCGCCGGCCTGACCGGCGACGACCTGGCCGCCTACCGCCGGACCACGGTGGGCTTCGTCTTCCAGCATTTCGGTCTCCTCGACAGGTTGACCGCGGCCGAGAACGTGGAGCTGGCATCCACACTGTCCGGGCTGCCCGCCCGTCGGAGGCGGATACGGACGGCAGAGGTTCTCGAGTCCCTGGGATTGAGCTCCCGGGCCGGTCACCGCCCCGCGGAACTGTCGGGCGGCGAGCGCCAGCGGGTGGCCATCGCCCGCGCCCTGGTAAACCGGCCCAGGCTCCTCCTCGCCGACGAACCCACCGGAAACCTCGACGACGAGGCCGCCGCCATGGTGGTCGACCTCCTCGAGCGGCTCCGATTCGAACACGGCTGCACGTTGGTGGTCGTCACCCACAGCCGGACCCTCGCCGCCCGCGCCGAGCAGCGTTTCGCCATCGAGGACGGGCGGGTGATGCTGGCCGACCACAGCGTCGAGGCCGACCGTCGGGGCGTGACCAGCCGACCCGGCCCTGCCGCATGAGTTGGCGCGATGCCGCCACCCTGGCGGTGAAGAACCTTCGCCGGCGGTTCGGACACTCGATCCTCACCGTGCTGGCGGTTGCCCTCGCCGCCACCCTGCTCACCGCCCTCATCACCATCGCCGGCACCGCCCGCACCCGGGTGCTCAAGCAGCTCGGCGACGGCGGTCCCCTGGCCGGGATCAAGGTCTCCGCCGCCGAGCCCGACCCCTCCCAGCTCGATAACGACGATGCCCGACCGGGCCCGCCCAAGGATCTCGACGATGCGGCCCGGACCCGTATCGCCCGCCTGCCGGGCGTTGGTTCCGTGGTGCCGATCGTCACCACGCAGATGCGTATCGTCGCTCCCGATCCGCCCGTCGACCCCAAGGTGCTTGCGACCCTTCCCCCGCCCGCACCCACGACGACCCGGCCGGGTTCGCCCGATCAGGGCGACGACACGCCGTCGACGGTGACTGTGGCCGGCGGGATCCGTCCCCCCGGTCCCTTCGGCGACAATCTGGTCGGTGTCGACCTGGCCCGCGCCGACCAGCTCCCGATCACCGTCCTGGCTGGTCGTCTGCCGGCGGCCGGCACCCTTATCGAGGTGGATGTCACCCAGGGCTACCTCGAGCGCCTCGGCCTCACCAAGAAGCAGGCCGCCGCCGTGGTGGGCACGGAGATCACCATGGGGGCGCCTCGAATCTTCGAAGGCGCGGGCGAACCCCGGTTCCGGGGCCGGTGGGTGAAAGCCACCATTGTGGGGGTGGTCGCCCAGGAAGCCGCCCCAGGGCAGCTCCTGGGCTCCATCGAGGCGGCCCGCCAGGCCAAGCAGTGGACGGCAGCCGGGGGCACCGGAGGCGGTCGCCTGGAGATACCTACGTCGCCCTACAGCGGCCTGTTCGTGGTGGCCCAGGGCATCGATCAGATCTCGGGAGTGCGCAAGGCCATCACCGACGTGGGTTTCGCCACTACCGCGCCCGAGAACCTCATCGCGTCCGTGCAGCGCTACCTCCGCGTGGTCGAGATCGTGCTGGGCGCCATCGGCCTCATCGCCCTGGTGATCGCCTCGCTCGGCATCACCAACGCCCTGCTCGCCGCCGTCCGTGAACGGCGGCGCGAGATTGGGGTGCTCAAAGCCATCGGCGCGCGCGACCGGGACGTGATGCGGGTGTTCCTCCTCGACGCGTCGGTACTCGGCTTCGCCGGGGGCGTACTCGGCACCGCGGCCGGCTTCGGCACCGCGTTCGGCGTGAGCCAGATCGTCAACCGCTACCTGGCCGACCAGGGCCTCGGCGGCGTCACCCTGGGTGTTCCCGTCCCCATCGTGGTCGGATCGATCCTCGGATCGACCCTGCTCGCCCTCGCTGCCGGCGCCCTTCCCGCCCGGCGGGCCGCCCGCCTTCCGGCACGCGAAGCCATGGAGGCAGCTTGAGTCGCGGGGGTAGGGCGCTGGTCGTCGGTGTCGTGGCCCTGGTGGCTGCGGCCTGCTCGTCGCCTACCCGGCGGGGCCTGCCGCCGCCGGCTCCGGCGAGCGGGACACCGGTGGTCTACGTGGCCGTGGGGGCCAGCGAGACCACCGGCTTCGGTGCCGATGAACCCCTCCGCGACAGTTGGCCGCGCGTCCTGTACCGCACCTCCTTGCCCACCTCGGCGGTCTTCGTCAACATGGGCATCCCGGGCGCAACGGTGGCCCAGGCACTGCGCGACGAGCTCCCCCAGGCGCTCACCGTCCGCCCCGCTCTGGCCACGGTCTGGCTCAACGTCAACGACATCGTCGCCGGTGTCTCGGCCGCCGACTTCGAGCGGGACCTCGACACTCTCGTGCGGCGCCTCCGGGCCAACGGCGCCACCCGGGTCCTGGTGGCGAACGTCCCTCCGCTCGACGAGCTGCCCGCCTACCTGGCCTGCCGGTCCGGCACAGCCTCTCGGGCAAACACAGCCTCTCCGGCAAACACAGCCTCTCCGGCAAACACAGCCTTCCGGGCGGCATGTGGAGACGGGGCGAGCCTCCCCACCCCCGCCGCCCTCAACCAGACCGTCGACTCCTACAACGCCGCCACGGCACGGGTAGCCGCCCAGGAAGGGGCTTCGATGATCGACCTCCACGCCCTCGGCCTGGCCGCCCGCCAGGGCGGTGACGCGGCGTCGCTGGTGAGCAAGGACGGCTTCCACCCAAGCACGGCCGGCCACCAGGCGGTGGCCAAGGCCTTCGCCGACGCCCTCGCCCAGGGAGGCCCGGTCGCCCCGAACGGGTAGAACCGAGGGATGGTCGACGAGGGAGGCGGGCTTGGCCCGGTGCTCGACGTCGACGGCTGCCGGGTGCTGGTGGGGACCTGCTCGTGGACCGATGCCACCCTGGTCAAAGAGACCGACTGGTACCCCCGCCGCACGATGACGGCGGCCCAGCGCCTGGCCCATTACGCCAGCCGCTTCCCCGTCGTGGAGGTGGACAGCACCTACTATTTCCCGCCCACCCCGGAGTTGAGCGGCACGTGGGTCCAGCGCACCCCCGACGGCTTCACCATCGACGTCAAGGCATGGTCGCTGCTCACCGGTCATCCGACCTTCCCCCACTCGCTGTGGCCCGACCTGCAGGGCGAGGTCCCCCCCGAGCACCGCGACAAGCGTCGGCTCTACGCCAAGCACCTTCCGCCCGACGTGCTCGACGAGGCCTGGGACCGGTTCCGCCACTCGCTCATGCCGCTGCACTCGGCCGGGCGGCTCGGGGCCGTGCTCCTCCAGTACCCGCGCTGGTTCGGGCCCAAGGAGGCCAACCGCGAGGAGATCCGCCAGGCCGCCCTCCGCCTTCCCGACTACCGGCTCTGCGTCGAGTTCCGCCACGGGCGCTGGCTCGAAGGCAACGAGTGCGAGTCGACGCTCGGGTTCCTGGAGGCGCTGGGCCTCACCTTCGTGTGCGTGGACGAGCCTGCCGGGTTCCCGTCCTCGGTGCCCCCGGTCGTGGCCGCCACCGCCGACCTGGCCGTGGTGCGCTTCCACGGCCGCAATGCCGAGACCTGGGAGGGCCCGGTGCCCAGCGCGGCCGAGCGGTTCCGCTACCGCTACGACGCGGGCGAGCTCCGGGAGTGGCTGCCGAAGGTACAGGAGCTGGCGGCGTCGGCCCGGGAGGTCCACCTCCTGATGAACAACTGCTACCGCGACTACGCCGTCGACAACGGAGCGGCGCTGGCTGCCCTGCTCCGGGACTGAAGGTCTGCATCGACGTGGCCGTCAGGAGGTTCAGCGTCACCGAGTAACGGGATCAGCGCTCGTCGAGGTCGTCGGGTTCGGCCTCGCCCAGATCGGCGTCGGCGGTCACAGGCGAGGCATGGTGGGCCACCATCCGCCACTCACCGCCCGGCGGTCGCACGAAGACATTGAGAGCCGCCACGGTGGTGGCCGGCTCGGCCTCGGCCAGGATGTTTTCGTCGACCGACACCCACGCCACGTCGCCCTCGGACTGGGCCGAGATGTTGGTGAGGATGAACTGGAGGTGCTGGTCGTTCTGGAAGAGGGCGAAGAACGACGCGGCCACCTGCCCCCAGCCCCGCAGGACCGCCCACCCTGGATGGGTACACACGACGCGGTCGGTGTGCTCCCACAGGTGCGACATCGATTCGAGGTCGCGGGCCTCGAAGGCTGCGTAGAACGCCCGGTTGGCCTCTTCCGCCGACTGTGACTCGCTCGTGGCCGTGGTCCCTCCCTCGTCGGCCGTGGCACGGTAGCGCGACGGGGCCTCAACCGTGGGCGGGTCCGTGTGGGTCCGCCGCCTGTGTCACACGGTTGTAATACGGTTGGTGTCATGGCGCTGCCCCTTCCGATCTCGCTGACCCCGTCGAAGGTGGCGTCGTTCAAGGACTGTGCCCTGGCCTTCCGGTTCTCGGCCATCGACCGCCTGCCCGAGCCGCCGTCGCCCTGGGCCACCAAGGGAACGCTCGTGCACCGGGCCCTCGAGCTCCTCTTCTGCGAGGCGCCACCCCGCCGCACCCTGGCCACCGCCCTGTCGTGCCTCGCCGTGGCCCGCCGGGAAATGGCGTCCGATCCCGAGTTCGTCGGCCTCAACCTGGATGCCGAGGCCGAGGGCCTGTTCGCCGAGGAAGCCGAGACCCTCGTCCGCCGCTACTTCGAGCTCGAAGACCCCACTAACGTGCACCCCATCGGCCTGGAGTTGCGACTCGAGGTCGCCCTGGGCTCGCTCACCCTGCGGGGCGTCATCGACCGCCTCGATCTCGACGCCGCCGGTGGTCTCGTGGTCACCGACTACAAGACCGGCAAGGTTCCGGGGGTCGTGCACGAGCAGAGCCGCCTGGGCGGCGTGCACTTCTATGCCTTCCTGTGCGAACAGCTGCTCGGCCGTCGCCCCGTGCGCGTTCAGTTGCTCTACCTGAGCCAGCCGGTAGCCATCATCGCCCAGCCCTCCGATCAATCCATCCGAGCCATGGAGAAGCGGGCCCTGGCCGTCTGGAAGGCCGTGGAAACCGCCTGCGAGCGCGACGATTTCCGGCCGCATCCCTCCCGCCTGTGCGACTGGTGCGCCTTCCGCGAGTACTGCCCGGCCTTCGGCGGCGACCCGGCCCTGGCCCAGGAGCTCCTCGCTGTCGGGTGACCTCGCCGTCGGCTGACAACATCGTCGGCTGAGTTGGCTGTCGGCTGACTTGGCCGGTCGGCGGTGGAATGTCGGGCGGGCCTGGCAGCCGCTACCGTCGGCGGCAGTGGCCCGACCCTTTCCCAGCACCCGGGACCGCATTCGCCGGTTCGACGCCTGTGCCGAGAGCGGGTTCGACCACCTCCGCGGCATTCCCCCGGCCGATCGCCTCTTCTACGCGGCGTCGGAGCTCGGAGACTTCAGCCTGGCGTGGGTCATCCTCGGTTGCCTCCGGGGGCTGCGCTCCCACCACGGGGAACGGGCCGCGGTGCGCCTGGGTGGTGCCCTCGTGGCCGAGTCGATCATGGTCAACGCCGTGATCAAGTCGGTGTTCCGCCGGTCGCGGCCGCCGTGGGACGTCCACCGGCCCCTCGGCCTGCGGCGTCCGCTCACCAGCAGCTTCCCGAGCGGACACGCCACCTCGTCGTTCACCGCCGCCGTGCTGTTGTCCGAGGACGACCCGCTGTGGCCGCTCTACTGGGGCGTGGCCGCAGTGATCGCCGGCAGCCGCGTCTATGTCAAGATCCACCATGCATCAGACGTGGCCGCCGGAGTGGCCGTCGGCGTGGCTATGGGCCTGGCTATTCGACGCCTGGTACCCCTTGGCAGGGCGCTACCCCTCACGGCCCGGGGTTGAAGCCGAACGCTTCGGGGTTGACGCTACTCAGCTGACGCCGGCGCGCTCGAACTCGGCCAAGTCGGCGACCAGAAGCGATCGCATATCGAGCAGGAGGTCGGACATCTCAGACGCCGACACCAGCTCGCGCGTGTGGAGGGTGCCCAGGCTTCGATCGATGATCTCAAGCGCCTGGTTGATTGCGTCGTTTTCGAGTGTCTCGCTCATTGCTCTCTCCAACGCCCGGGGGCTCTGACCTGTTCCGAATCTCTGCTCCGAAACACGATCGTCACAACCGGCACGGTCCTGTAGCTCAGAAGCACACTCTAGTCGAGGTGAGCTTCGGTTTGGCCTCATTACGAGGGTTCATCACGGTGGCTGCCTCCGAGCAGCGGTTCTCCGCCCGGGTCAGTGTCATACCCCCCTGTCATGCTTTGGAACATGCAACAGCAGCTGACCCTGGTCGAGACCGACGAGCTCCCCTGGGAGCTCGACGATCACACTCGCGAGATCGGGCGTCGAGGCCTGGAGGCGGCTCGCCGCGCCCTGCAGCGGGCCTCCCGTCAGGCAGCATGAGCGCCGTTGGTGCCCGGGCTGCCACGATGGGGCCTTCGTAACCGCCACTCCTCCACCTCGCGGCAACCGCCGCCTCCCGTGTCGCCCCCCTGGCTACCTCCGGAGGTGTCCGTGTCTCGTCGCTCCGCCGTCATCGCCGTCCTCACGGCCTGCGTCATCGCTTTTTCCGCCTGTGAGCGGTCCGCCTCGCCCACTGGCGCCCCGGCATCAGCCGGCGACCCGTCGGCCCGGGCCACCGTGGTCCGGGTAATCGATGGTGACACCCTCGTCGTCCGTGTCGGGGGCGCCGAGGAGCGCCTCCGACTCATCGGCATCGACACACCGGAGTCGGTGAAACCGAACACCGCGGTGCAGTGCTTCGCCACCGAGGCCTCGGCCCGAACCAAGGCCCTGCTGCCGGTCGGTACCACCGTGCGCCTCGAACGCGACGCCGAGCTGCGCGACCGCTATAAGCGCCTCCTGGCCTACGTCTACCGCCAGCCCGACAACTTGTTCGTCAATCTCGTGCTGGCCCGGGAGGGCTTCGCCCTTCCGTACACCTTCACACCCAATGTGGCCCACGCCGACGATTTCGTGGCCGCGGCCACCGAGGCCCGCCAGGCCGTCCGGGGCCTGTGGGGCCGATGCCGCGACCCGGCGTCTCCGATCGACCCGACCAAGGGCGCCCGCTGATCGTCTGTGGAACGGAGCGCTACCGTCGATACTTGTGACCTCGGTCGCCGAACGCCTCGGCCACCCGCCTGATGCCCGCCTGCTGATCGTCAACTGCGACGACCTGGGCTCCTCCCACGCAGCCAACGTGGGTGTCTACGAGGCCCTGCGCGATGGCGTGGCCACCAGTGCCAGCCTCATGGTCCCCTGCCCCTGGGCCCGCGATGCCGCCGCTCGTTACCGGGGGGAGGACGTCGGCGTCCATCTCACGCTCAACGCCGAGCACGATCTGTTCCGGTGGGCACCCATCACCCACGCCCCATCCCTGCTCGACGGCGACGGCGGCTTCCCCCGTACCGTGCAGGACGCCTGGGACCACGCCGACCTCGACGAGGTACGTCGCGAGTGCCGGGCCCAGGTGGAGCGGGCCATTTACTGGGGATTCGACGTCAGCCACCTCGACTCGCACATGGCCACCCTCGAGCTGCGACCCGAGTTCTTCGACGTGTACCTCGAGTTGGCCGCCGATTTCGGCCTCCCCATACGTCTCGGGCCGGTGTCCGCCGAGCGCTCGGTGGGCTTCCCGTACCGGGCGCTGGCCCACGATGAGGGGATCCTGTCGCCCGACCACCTGGTTCGAGCCTCCGGCATGGGTAGCCGTCGGGCGATCGAGCGAGCGCTTTCGGAACTGCCACCCGGCCTTACCGAGCTCGTCGTCCACCCGGCCGTCGACACCGCCGAGCTACGCGCCCTGGCGCCCTACGACTGGGCGGGGCGGGTCGACGACCACGAGCTGGTTGCCGACCGCTCCACCTTGATGTCGGTGGCGCAACGGGCAGGCGCCACGCTGATCGGCTACCGAACCCTACGCGACCTCCAACGAGGCTGAGCCCCGACCAACCTCGCCGGTACCGCTCAGAACTTGCCGACCACCACGGGGTTGTTGGTGCTGACAACCACCCCGCCGGCGGTCTCGTCGGTGAGGGCGAAGCCGGCGGCGTTGGTGGGCGCCCGGAAGGCGGCGGAGTCGACCTTGGGGCCGAGCACGCCCACCGAGATCCGGCTGGTACCGACCAGGGCCCACAACTGGTAGGTGTGGTCCGACGGGAGGGCGGCCAGGTTCTTGTTGGTCAGGAAACCGGCACCGTCGGGAAGGACGACGGCCTCCGCCTTCACTGCCCCGTCGGCGCTCTGGAGGTTGACGCGGTGGCCCGAGGGGTCGGCGAGGGCGGCGTTCACGGTCCGCTGGTACTCGGTGCCCAGAGCCTGCTGGTTCATGCTGTCGATGCGTCGGCCGTCGTCGAGCACCTTGAACCCGAGCACGCCCACGACCGCCACGGCCGCAACTGCGACCATGGCCGCCACCGCCGCCATCGGGCGTGATCGCCGGGACGGCCGCTGAATGGGGACGACGGGGGCGAGAGGCATCTCGAGCGGAGGCGGTGTCTCCTCGAGGCCCTCGACGATGCGGTCCCACAAGCCCTCGGGCGCGGGGGTCCACACCGGGGCCAGGAACGCGGCGACCTCGCGGTGCTGGGTGATCTCGGCCTGACAGGCTCCACATTCGGCGGCGTGGGCCTCGACGGCATCGCGCTCGTCGGGATCAAGAGCATCCAGGGCGTAGACCCCGAGCAGCTCGGAGGCGTCCGCGTGACTCAACCCTCTGCCCACGACACACTCACCCCTGCCTCAACCATGGAGACGCGCATTTTGCGCAACCCCGAACGGATCCTGCTCTTCACGGTACCTTCGGGCTCGTCCAGAAGGACGGCGACCTGGCGATACGTGTGGCCACCGAAGTACGCCAGCTCGATGGCCTTTCGCTCGTCGACCGGTAGACCGGCCACGACCTCCTGAACCTGCTCGGCCACTGCGTGGTCCATGACCTCGCGCTCGATGTCGGTGCCGTGCTCGGCCGTCTCCCGGGCCTCACGCTCCTCCCGACGCCGGCGTGACGTCTCCGAGCGCAGCAGGTCCACGGAGCGGCCGTGAGTCTGGGCCAGCAGGTACGAACGCAGGCTCCCCCGCTCGGGATCGAACCGGTCCGGTTGGTTCCACAGGCGGAGGAAGACCTCCTGCAGGACTTCTTCGGCCAGCTGGCGGTCGGCGAGGAGACGGCGGGCCAGGGCGAAGGACGCACCGGCATGGCGACGGTAGGCCTCGGCCAACGCGTCCTGGCGCCAGCGCCCTATGGCCACCACCAGCGTGGCATCGCTCGCTTCGCTCAAGGACATAGGAGGCACAGTGTTGCCTCTTCGGTGCGGAGAGGCACATTGGATGGGTCGCCGTCCACACCTGCCGCCCGGTACGGTGTGGCCGCCCCATCCCGCACCACCGGAGGATCAGCCCGATGCCCCATCTTTGGCGACCCGTCGCCGTGCTGGTCGTTGTGGCGGCGATGGCCACTGCAGCGTGTTCGTCGTCGGGGTCAAAGGGCACGGCGACGCCGGGCGGGGCGTCGACGACCGTCGGCCCGGAACGCTCGGCGAGCCCGACCACCGCCGTCAACGCCCCGACCACCGCCGTCAACGCCCCGACGGCCCCGGCGGGAACGGCGATCACCATTCAGGGCTTCGCCTTCCAGCCCGTGGAGCTGCAGGCCAAGGCCGGCGACACCATCACGGTCACGAACTCCGACGGCACCGATCACTCCCTCACCGCGGTCGACGGCAGCTTCGACACTGGGCGTTTCTCGGGTGGCACCAAGACCTTCAAGGTCGACAAAGCGGGCCGCTTCGAGTTCAAGTGCGAGGTCCACAGCTTCATGCCCCACGGGTTCATCCAGGTTTCCGGCTAGAGCCGTAGGACCATTGACGATGCGGAGGTATCACCCCCTTGGCTGTTGACGAAGAGCGGTACCTCGACGACGGGGCCCTGGCGGGCCTGCTCGAGGAGTCCCAGGACCTCCAGTCCGATGCCATGGTGGCCACCACCGAGCCCCTTGCCGAGATGGTCGAGCTGGGCCACGCGCGCCGGTCGAACGGCGGGTTCGACCCCGCCGAGACCCGTGGGTTCGGAGACGAGCGTCGCCGGCTCATGCGCACGAGCCTGCTCGCCGGGGGGGCGCTGGCCACCTACGGCTTCGGCGGCGCCCTCCTTCGGCT
>JBBRXY010000054.1:0-22085 GCA_038238185.1 Acidimicrobiales bacterium | reverse complement strand
GCCGCAGTCGATCCCCGAGCACCTCCCTCGGATTCTCGAACCGCTGTTGCACCAATGCCGTTCCGAGTGCCATCTCCGAGCCTGCCTCGCGCCGGGCCACCAGCGGTGGATCCTCGGCGACTACTTCAGCAGGCTCCTAGGGCGCCCGTGAGGGCGGCTTCCTGGACTCCGACGCCCCCCGGCACCGGGGCGACGCTGCTGAGCATCCCCGCTCCCACCTGGGTGAGGAAGAGCTGCGGGTACCCGACCGACTGGCCGAAGGCGAGGAGGCACAGGCCGAGCAGGGCCGGGTAGGCCAGGGTGGTGCCGAGGTTCCCGCCGAACAGCTTCAGTGCCTTGCGGGGGTTGCGGATGACCGTCCAGAGATCGGTGACAGCCCGCTTGGCCACGGGAAGGACCTTGCCCCGGAGCTTGGGCACGAGGAAGACGACGCCGATGACGGCGGCGGCCACGGCGACGAGCAGGAGGCCGGCGGCGCCACCCGCGTTGCCCAGGTCGAGACTTGTGGAGCTCAACGCCGCGCAGGGAATCAGGATGACCAGCTGCATGAGGCTGGCCAACGTGGAGCTCAATACGATCGCACTGGTGCCCGAGGCCACCGGTACGCCCACCAGATTGAAGTAGCGGACCTGGAGGGCGACACCGCCGACGCCGTCGGGCGTAATTACCCCTAGGAACTTGGTCGACAGTTGCATGAGAACGGTGGGGATCAGCGGTGGCTCGGCGTTGTTCGCCCCGATGAGCGCAGTCGCCTCCGACGTGAGGATCAGAGGGTAGAGGAGGACCGCCGCCACGATCCATGCCCAAGTGGCCGTGGCGTAGACGTGTTGGACCGACGCGAAGTCGATGTTCTCCAGGCTGGGGACGATGACGGCCACGGCGATCAGGACGCCGACGAGCATTCCGATGTTGACCAGGCTGAGGCGTTTGATCTTGAGCGGCTTGGCGTCATTGGCCCCCGTTGCGGCCGCCAAGTTGGCGCGCAGAGCCTTGAGCACCTTGTCGAGATGCTTGGTGCCTCTGCCCACCCCCGGAGGCAGCGCGGCCGGTTGCACGATAGGGATGACCTCGCCCACGCGCGCTGCGCCGAGAGCGGCGATCGCCGCCGCCACCGCTCGATCGTCGCCCACCAGCAGAGCCGTCACCACGACGATGGCGGCGATGTCGCGGTCGAGCCATCGCCGCTCGGCGCTGGCGTCGGCACCGCTGAAGTCGTTGAGGGTGACGCTGCCCTCGTCGCCCAGCCGGATGTGGTTGCCGTCGAGGTTCCCGTGGCTGACCCCGAGCCGGTGGAGCCGCTCGGTCTGCTCCCAGATGGCGCCGAGTACCGTGTCGGTGATGCGGTCGGCGGGCACTGAGTCGACGGGGACGCCAGTGGGTTCGGTGGTGAGGAGGAGAGCGGCGTCGGGCCCGGCCATGCCGGTCCTGATGGAGTGCGGGGCCGCCACCCCACCCCGCTCGGCGAGCATCAACATGTAGGCGACGTGCTCGACCTGCTGCAGACGGGTCCCGAACACGGGGAGCGCCGGCTCGCGGTACATCAACCCGTGCCAGAGCTTGGCGGCGATCTGGCCGTCGCGCTGATCGCGCCCGTAGGCGACGACTCGCTATCGTTCGCCCGAGGTGAGCGTGACGTCCAGGACCGCCAGACGAGGGACCCGTTCGCCGGACCGGGACAAGTCGGCGAGGTCGATACCGAGACCAATCAGCGCATCGCGTACCTCCTCGAGGGATGGCCGCCCGGACGAAGCGCCGAACCCCACCAGTACGGCGGAGCCGGCCGCGAGCCCGAGCAACAGGCCGCCGATGGCGTCCGATGGCAGAGCTGCACCGAGGTACATCGCCGCCAGCCCGACCAACAGGATCACGACCATCAATATGCGGCGCACGGGGCGGACCAGCGCCGGCCCCAGCGCAACCACGATGGCGGTGATCACCGCCAGGTGGGTCGAGGCATACACCGGCTCGACTCCGGTCCGCAGGCGGAGGTCGAGGTTGGAGACGGCATGGGGCCCGAGGACGTGGTGAAGGGCCAACGCGCCAGCCCACGCGCCAAACCCGGCCAGGGCGACGTGGAAGGCGATCCGCCATCGCCGTAGCGCCAGGAGGACGAGTGCGATCCCGACGACGGTCCAGATCGACCCGACGGCATAGACGATCCTGGCCGGCCCCCGGAGAGCGTTCGGAAGCGAGTTGAGCACCCGCAACAGGTCGAGGTCGACACTGGTCTCGGATTGGCCCCAGACCCCGAGCACCACGACTCCCACTGCCCCCACGACCAGGTAGACGATGTCTATGGGTTGTCGTTCGCCCGGCTCGGAGGCATCGTGGATCCAGGCCATTGGTCGGCGAACCTACCGTGTGGAGGGGCGGTTCCACGGCGCCGGCCGCTCTTGACAGGGTCGAACGTCAGCGCCAGGATCGATCCCGAAATACGGCATGAAAGAGCGGAGGCGACCGTCGTCTCCGAACGTCCGCGATCGAGGAGATCTGTTTATGGCGACCCTGAGCGTATGGAAGTTCCCCACTGCCGATGGCGCAGAGAAGGCTGAGGAGACCCTGGCCCAGCTGCAGACCGAAGGGCTCATCAAGGTCCACGACGCTGCCCTTGCCACCTGGCCGGAGGGCAGGAAGCGGCCGAAGACCCGCCAGTCGCACAACCTCACCGGCGCCGGCGCCTTGGGCGGAGCGTTCTGGGGCCTGTTGTTCGGGATCCTCTTCTTCATCCCCCTCATCGGTCTCGCCGTCGGCGCCGCCGCTGGGGCTCTCACCGGGTCACTGGCTCACGCCGGCATCGACGAGGATTTCGTCCAGCAGGTCCGCGACAAGGTCACGCCCGGCACCTCGGCGCTGTTCGTCCTCACCTCCGACGCCGTGCTCGACAAGGTGCACGACCGCTTCAAGGGCACGAACGCCGAGCTCATCAGCAGCAACCTGTCGAAGGACCAGGAGAAGGCCCTGCTCGAAACCTTCAAGGACGAGGACTAGCGCCAGGTTCGACCCGCCGGCGACGGCCGACTCACGCCGGGTCGGCCGTCCGGCCATTCTGGAGGCCTGTGAGACCCCGGCACCCCGATCCCCGGCGGTACCGCCGCCACCTGGCCCGGGAGCTCGACAACGTCTCGCTCTACCGGAATCTGGCCGAAACCGCAGAAGGTGAGCACCGCGAGGTGCTTCTCGAATTGGCGGCGGCCGAGGAACGACATGCCCGGTACTGGGAGGAGAAACTGCGCGACGTCGGCGCAACCGTTCCCCGCTCCGAGGATCACCGATCCTCCTTCGTCACACGTTCGCTGTCGTGGTTGGGCCGTCGCATCGGCGTGCGCCGGCTCGTCCCCCTGCTCGAACGGGTCGAGGCGGGCGAACGAAGCCGCTACGACGACGAATCCGAGGTTCCCACTTCCATGGTGGCCGAGGAGAGGATCCATGCCGAGATCGTGGCCAGCATGGCCCCGGCCTGGCGTTCTCGTGCGTCCAGCTCGATCAGGGCGGCGGTGTTCGGCGTGAACGACGGGCTCGTCTCCAATCTCTCATTGGTCATGGGTATGGCCGGCGGCCAGGCCACCAACAACGTGGTGCTGCTGGCCGGCCTGGCCGGGCTGGTGGCCGGGGCCGGCTCGATGGCCGCGGGGGAGTACATCTCGGTCAGGTCGCAGTGCGAGTTGGTGGAGGCAGGCACGAGGCTCGGGCCCGACGAGCTGGCGGCCTTGGCCGAGCGGGAGCCGGTCGCCTTCGAGTTGCTCGCCCGGGCGTGGGGCGTGGCTGCCCCCGATGCCGGTGCCCTACCGCCGGTCGCGCCCGCCGGTGACGCCGTCGCCAGCCTTGGTTCCCCGCTGGCCGCCGCCACGTACAGTTTCGTGGCCTTCGCAGCCGGGGCATCGGTCCCCGTGCTCCCGTTCCTCGTGACTTCAGGCACCGCTGCGCTGGTGGTTGCCGCCGGGCTGGCTGCCATCTCCCTCTTCCTCGTCGGCGCGGCCATCAGCCTCATCACCAACCAGGCAGCGGCGCGCTCGGGGCTGCGCCAACTCGCGGTTGGCGCGGTCGCCGCCGCCGGGACCTATGCCGTGGGAAGGCTCGTGGGAGTTGGCCTGTCCTGAGTACCGGTGGGCAGTGCCGTGTCCCCCCTCTTGCTCAGTAGCACTAAGCCACACCTGCCAAATTAGCAACAGAAAAGTTGGGGTTGACCTGGCCCTTAGGGCCACCTTTACGATGTGTTCAGTACCACCGGAGAGCCCTCGCTGCTCGCCGGACGACAGGGAGGTGACACAATGAGCGACACAACGACAAGCCGCTGTTCCTGCGGTTGCGGCGACGCAACCGAGGCCGAGACGGCCGAGGTCAGCACCTGCAAGTGCGACTGCTGCGGCGACTCCGCGAGGTAGCCTGACGGCACTTCATCCGTAACCCTTCGGGGTAACGGATACTGGATGAACCGAAGGTGCCGGGCGAAGGCCTGGGACCGTGACTGGAGGAACCGTGGCGTACAGGTTTGCCTGAAGGGACCAAGACCACGCCTGCCGTTGGCAGGGAAGCGGTGCTACCGAGGACGAGTTGATGGCCAAGGTGGCAGAGCACGTGCGACGCAAGCACAAGGTGGCGGTCACGACCGACACCATCGGCAATTTCGTGAGGTCGAAGGTTCGCAAGGACTGAGCGTCCGGACCGACATCGAAGCCACCGCCCCGGTCGGGCGGTGGCTTCGCGCAGGGGTGAGGGTCAGTCGGTCTTGCTGGCGCAGTCGCAGTTGTCGGTTGCCATGTTGCAGCCGTCGCAGGCGACTCGGCCCTCGTGATCGTCGATGTGCACGCCCTTCCCGCACAGGGCGCAGACACCGGCCTTCAGAAGTTCGCTGAGTTCGGTCATGTTCTCCTCGTCTTTGCGCAAACAGTGGTGTGATCCCCAGTATCGCGGAGTCAGGGGTGCCGTCCCGACCGAATCCGTGACGCAGTAGCGTGGCCGCTATTCAACTCAGGTCACCGAGACACCGCCAGATCGCGGTCACCACCCGGCGCAGTCGGTCTCCTGCTCGGTGCCTGCAGTGGCGGCGACAACTCTGCGGCGAAGGCTGCGGTCAAGAAGGCCGCCGTCGAACGAACCGACCTGCCGCCGGAATGGACTCAAGGGCCCGCCCCCGACCTGGTGGGTTCCGAAGGCGACGACAGCCGTCTGGCCGCGTGCGTGGGCCGTCCTGATCCGAAGACCGTCGGCAAGGCCGTCTCCCGATCCGACGAGTTCCGCCTGGGCGACACCCTGCAGGTCATGTCGACGGTGCTGGCCATGCCCGACGAGGCCGCAGCGCGAGCCGACCTTGCCGCCCTCCGAGGTGACCGGGCTGTTCCGTGCCTTCGTCTGCGCCTGACCGGTGCCATCGACCGAAAATCCGCTGGCGGCAAGGCCCCGGCGAGCGTCACCGTCGATCCGCTGCCCGGCCTCGACCTCGGGGACGAGGCGGTAGCGTTTCGGTGATCCGAAGACGACCTATGTCGATGTCGTCAACGTACGCTAGGGGAAGTTGGAAGTCGCCTTGACCCTGACCAGCGCCGACCAACCCTTTCCTGCGGAGCTCGAGCGGGACGTGCTGACCAGGATGGTCGGTCGGATATAACCCCCGAACTCTGCGGTGGCGAGAGGTATTCTTGAGGCAGAAAGACGATGCCCAGGACCACGATTCGCTGTCCCGAGTGTTACTCCCGGATCCTCGTCGAACGCCACGACGACACCAAGACCACCTTGTGGCTTCACGGTCTGTCGGGTCGTTGCCGGGCCCGCCAGATCCCCAAGGCCGAGCGTCCCCGGCGCAAGGAGCGGCTCGAGGCCATCCTTGGCGAGGAGTGGGGTTAGCGCGGTTCTGAGTTCCCGAGTCCCTGCGGGTCGGCGCTCGGGCCGAAGGCGATAACCTCTCGCCCGGGATGCGCCTGATCGTTCGCTTCGTCGTCGTCATCCTCCTGGCCGGAGCGGGCGTGGCCGTGGGTGCCGTGGCACTGGCTTCACAGTTGCGTCGGGCAACCACCGCGGGGATCGACGGCACGGGGGGGGACCCCCTCGCCTTGGAGCCCCTCGCTGCCCGATCGGTGGTGTACGCCCGTGACGGCAGCGTGCTGGCCACCCTGCACGAGGAGGAGAACCGGGTCCCTGTCTCGATCGACAAGGTGCCCGACCATGTCCAACGGGCGGTTCTCGACGCTGAGGACGATCGGTTCTACGACCACGGGGCGATCGACGTGCGGGCCCTGACCCGGGCCATGGTCGTCAACGTTCAGGCAGGAGGTGTCTTCGAGGGCGGGTCCACCATCACCCAACAGTTGATCAAGATCACCCTGCTGAACTCCAAGCAGAAGGCCGACCGCAAGATCAAGGAAGCGGCGCTGGCACTACGCCTCGAGGAGAACATGTCCAAGC
The DNA here is from genome assembly GCA_038238185.1 of Acidimicrobiales bacterium. Lineage (GTDB taxonomy): Bacteria > Actinomycetota > Acidimicrobiia > Acidimicrobiales > AC-14 > DATAQC01. The sequence continues at coordinate 15,686 of JBBRXY010000054.1, read as the reverse complement.
GCCAGATCCTCGAGCGCTACGTCAATGCGGTGTACCTGGGGAATCACGCCTACGGCTTCGAGTCCGGGGCGGAGACCTATTTCCGCAAGCACATCGACCAACTAAACATGAGCGAAGGCATCCTTCTGGCGAGCCTGATCCGTGATCCAGTGGGCGCCGACCCCTTCACCGAACCCGACGCCGCTCGCAAACGGCGCGACGCGGTCATCGACCGCATGCGCGACCTCGGCCACATCACCGCCGCCGCCGACGACGCCATGAAGAATGATCCGCTTCCCACTCCGGGGCCCGAGGAGCCGATCAGGGGCAGCGACTACTTCACAGAGCAGGTGAAGAAGCTCCTTCTCGACGACCCTCGGATCGGTGGAAGTCCCAAGGAGCGCTATACGGCGGTGTTCAAGGGCGGACTGAGCATCCACACCACTCTCGACCCGGCGATGCAGCAGCAGGCCGAGCAGTCGGTTGCCGACATCGTCCCTGACACGGATGGCCAGTTCCGGGCCGCCCTGGTCTCGGTCGATCCCAGCTCGGGTGCGGTACGGGCCCTCGTGGGGGGTTCCGACTTTGCCAGCACCAAGTTCGACCTGGCCCTCCAGGGCCGCCGCCACGCGGGGTCCTCGTTCAAGGCCTTCACGCTGATGGCCGCGCTGGAGGCCGGCTATTCACCGTACGACACCATCTTGGGCACCTCGCCGTGCACGCTCCCGAACCCGGGAGGCCAAGACAATGTCTGGACAGTGAACAACGCCGAGCCCGGCGGGGGGCTGCTGAGCCTCACGGACGCCACCGTGGAGTCGGTCAACTGTGCCTATGCCCGACTGGTGACTTTGATCGGTCCGGCCAAGGTGGCCGAAGTGGCCACGCGCATGGGAATTTCGTCCACCCTCGACGTGGTCCCGTCGATCACCCTGGGAACCTCCGGGGTGTCGCCGCTGGACATGGCGAGCGCGTACGCCACCCTGGCCGCCGACGGGCAAAAGCACGTGCCCTACTTTGTGGACGAGGTCGACGACGCCGGCGGCAACACCGTCTTCCGGGCCGACACCCATGGCGAGCAGGTCGTGTCGCCCCAGAACGTCCGCACCGAGACGCAGGTGCTGACCCAGGTGGTGCAACGGGGTACCGGTACGGCGGCGGCCGTGCCCGGGTGGACGACGGCGGGCAAGACGGGGACGGACGACAAGTTCAACAACGCCTGGTTCGTGGGTTACACGCCCACCCTGTCCACCGCGGTGTGGATGGGCTCACCTGAGGGCGACGTCCCCATGTACAACGTGGGCGGCATCCAGGTCTACGGCGGCACCTACCCGGCTCGGATCTGGCACGAGTTCATGAACGTGGCGCTGGGCGACGGGCCGGCCGTCGGGTTCCTGGCGCCGGACGCGACGTCCTACAGCTCCCGCTACCTGTCGATCGACAACGAGTTCCAGTCACCGACCCGTCGCCGTACCCCGGTCGCCATCGCCTCGGACGGTCCCGCCGTCGACGTGCCCGCCCCGGTGCCGGTCCCGAGGCCCCAACCCGGGCCCGCCGACACCCCGGCCTTCACGATCCCCGCCATCAACCTTCCCGACCTTCCCGTGATCACCGTGCCCGACCGCCGGAACCGACCGGGTCGATAAGGCGGAGGACACGAGCTGACCGTCTTCTCCCAGCTTCTGGACCTCCAGGGCCACGACACCGCCATCGACCGGTTGCGACACCGGCGCGAGACGCTTCCGCAGATGGCCGAACTGGCCCACGTCGAGGAGTCGTCGGTGTCAACCGACGCGGCGCTGGCCGAGACGGGCGCTCGTCGCGACGAGGCGGTACGCCGACAGAGCCGCCTCGAGGACGACCTGGCGACCGTCGAGGCCCGTATTGTCGAGGTCGACCGGCGGCTGTACTCGGGCGTGGTGACCATCCCGAGGGAGCTTCAGGCCATGCAGGCGGATCGCGACCTCCTCCAGCAGCGCCGAGGCACGCTGGAGGACGAGGTACTGGAGGCGATGGGGGAGCGGGAACCGCTCGACGATGCGGTCGCAGCCCTCGAAGCCGAACGGAGGCGTCTCGACGCCGAGGGTTCTCGGCTCCTGGCCGCCGTGGCCGAGGCGCAGGTCACCATCGACGCCGAGCTGACCAGTGAGGAATCCAAACGGGCGGGCTCCGCCGTCGGACTGCCCACCGACATCGTCACCCTCTACGAAGGGTTGCGCACCAGGCACGGGGGCGTGGGGGCGGCTCCGCTCGTGGGCGGGCGATGCAACGGCTGTTACCTGACCCTGCCGGCCACCGAGGTCGACCGCATCAAGCGGGAGCCACCCGATGCCCTGGTTACCTGCGACCAGTGCGGCCGGATCCTCATCCGGCCCTGAACCGTGCTCCTGTGGCCGTGCGGGATGGCACTGGTCGTGGTGTGGGTGGTGTTCCACGATCCCGCCATCGACTACCGGGTGGTGCTACTGGGCGCCCTGCTTCCCGACCTCGTCGACGCGGTGTTCGGCGGCGCGCGACTGGCCCTGGGCGACCCGGGCGGGATACCCGGCCACACCCTGGCCTTCAGCGTCGTCCTCCTGGTCGTGGTCATGCTCGCCACCCGAGGCCGCCGTGCTGCCCGCCGGAGGTGGATCTTCCTACCTGTGGGATCCCTCCTGCATCTCGTCCTCGACGGCATGTGGACCCGCACCGACATCTTCTGGTGGCCGGCGTTCGGGTGGTCGCTCGACGGGCGCCTTCCCTTCCTCGACCACGGGCTCGCTCTGCTCGGTGCCCAGGAGGTGGCCGGCGTTCTGGCCCTCGTCTGGTTCTGGCAGCGGTTCCGCCTCGGCGACGAAGAGAACCGGACCCACTTCTGGCGCACCGGACGCCTTCCGCGCGACGTGGCCGTCTGAGCATGCTGATCCTCGTCCGCCACGGCGAGACGCCGGCCAATGCCGACCATCTGCTCCAGGGTCGCGCCGACTTGTCGCTCAACGAGCGAGGCTGCCGACAGGCGCGCGCCCTTGCCGGCGTGGCCAGCGGTGCCACCCTGGTCGTGTGCAGTCCGCTGCGCCGGGCTCGCGAGACCGCCGCCGCCATTGTGTGCACCGGCGCGTTGATGGTCGACGAGCGTTGGGTGGAGATCGACTACGGGGACCTCGACGGCTGTCCGGTGACTGAGGCTTGGGTACCGCTGTGGGAGCACTGGCGCGCCGATCCCGAGTTCGTCCCTCCCGGGGGTGAGTCTCTCGCCGCCGTCGGCCGCCGGGTTCGGGCCGCGTGCGAGGAGCTCGTCGAACCGGCCTCGACCGGCGATGTGGTCGTCGTCACCCACGTCTCACCCATCAAGGCGGCGGTGCTCTGGGCTCTCGGCGTCGGTGACGAGGTGGCGTGGCAGTTGTTCTGCGACGTGGCCTCGGTGACCAGGCTGGGGATGGGCGAGCGTGGCCCCGTCCTGCGCTCGTTCAACGAGGTCCACCACTTGGCGTCGGTTATCGAGGCGTTCGAGGGCGGGCTCTGAACCCGTGAGTCGAGACTCCGACGTCGACGCCTACGACGTCGACGTCCTGCGCTGCTGACTACTTGGACAGGACGTTGATGGCCTGCGCCCAGAGGACGTACTTGTTTGTGGCCAGGTCCCGGATCGTCGTGATGTTGAAGGCATCCTTCAGGTGCTTGGCATCGCTGTCGGAGACGCCCTGGAGAGCGGCGATTGGTGCCCCGGCGAGCTTGGCAAAGTCCTTGTCCTCGTAGCTTTTGTCCAGAAACTTCGCAATATCTGCCATGGATTTGCTCCTCTGATCTCGTGACGGCGTGGAAACGCAACGGCCACCCGCTGACCGCCGCTTTCACCGTAGCCCGATATGGCTGTCCGAGATCGCGGCAATCCTCAGATCAAGACCTCGATGCGACATCGCGGGCCAGGTGCAATCGCCAGTCGACCATCGAGAGTGAGCAGCGTGGCGCTCAACGCCTCGGCCAGAGCGACGTACGCCGCATCCCAGGCCCGGACGTTGGCCCGCAACTCCCAGAGGCGGTCGAGCAGGGGCTGGTGGCCGTAGCGTTCCCCCGGCCAATCCCTCAGGTCGTCGACGGCCTGGGCGGCGGCGGTGTCGTCGAGGCGGCCCAGTCGGTGATCACGACGAATGACGCTGATGACCTCGACATCGACGACATGCGGTGCGGCATGGTCGGGATCGGCCGCCAGCCGCCGCCGGACTCGTTCGGCCACGGTGCCGTCGGCGACCACCTCGTACAGGCAGGACGCGTCAACGACCAGCACTCGGCCACGGCCCGCGAAGCTCGTCGAGAGCCGCCAGCACGTCGGCGCCCTCGATGTCGGATGGGCGTCGCCGCGTGCGCGCGAGCCACTCCTCCACGCTGGGACGGCTGGCCAGGCGAGTCGCCTCCCGACGCAGAAGCTCGGGAACGGTCAGGCCGGCCTCTGCGGCTCGTCGCCGGAGGGCGGCGTACACGTCGTCGTCCAGATCCCGTATCTGGATGGTCCTGGGCACGTCTCCATGATACATGCGCGGATGCATGAGCTCACGCGTGCGCGCACCGAGGGATCGAGGCCTTCTCGAAGCCGCCCGGAGCCTCGGACTGGAGACGCTGGCGCCAGGCCGCTGGCGCCAGCCCGATAGTCGGCCAGCTATCCCAGGCGGGCCTGGAAGAGGTGGTAGAGCAGGATCAGCTGGGCCTGGGCGAGGGGCTCGCTGCGGACGCCCTTGTCGATGGTGCCCAGCGCCTGGGGCACGTTCTCGTCGACGCCCAGCTCCTTCCAGATCTCCTCCTCGACCTCCCTTGTGACCTCCCGGTCGGCGTAGGAGTGGATGTGTAGCGAGTCGACCGGCTTGCCGTCCTCGTCGCGGGAGAGCTTGAGATGCATGGCCTCGCGGTGGTCGTCGGTGAGGATCTTCGACAACTCGGGGTGCGAGATCGTCGGCCGCAGGAGGATGGTGGCACTCAGGGGCTCGGTCTCGGACTCCTTGCGGCCCTCGATGGGGGCGAAGCGGATCACGATGTCGGCGCTGGACCGCTGCGGACGGATGAACTCCGCCGATTCGGGCTCACGCTTCTCCATCTCCTTGCGGACCTGGTCCTCTTTGTAGCCGCGCTTGCCGGTATCGCGGTTGAGTTTCCACTGGAAGCGGATCTCCTCGGGCGGGTCGAGGTAGACAGTGGCGTCGAAGCAGGCCCGGGCCAGCCGGGTGTGGAGAGGGTGAAGGCCCTCGATGATCACGAACTCACGGGGCTCGACCAACTGGGGCCGGCCGAGGGTGCCGTCCTTGTGGTTGTAGACGGGCTTCAGGATCGGGTGACCCATGGCCAGCAGTTGAAGGTGCTGCTCCATGATCTCGATGTAATTACAGTCGGGGTGCAGCGGCGTAAACGGCTTGTCCTTGCGCTCTTCGCGGTCGAACTTGTGGTAGTCGTCGACGCAGATCGACGTGATTCGCTCGGGCCCAAGGGCTTCGACGATGCCCTTGGTGATGGTGGTCTTCCCTGAGGCGCTGTCGCCGGCGATGGCCAGCATGATCGGCCGGGTGCTCTGGTTGCCGTTGCTGTTGCGCCACGCACGCTGGATGGCAATGGGCTTGTCGGTCACGGTTACCTCGGGTCCGGCGGATTCAAGAGCGTCCAGGGTGGCAGTCGACCCGCGAGAGGGAATTGCGGCGGCGAAGCTGGGGAGATGCCGACCGACCATCATGGCGCGTCGCTCCTTGTCCGTAGGAAAACAGTCCCGCCCGTGATTAGGGGAGAAGGGCAAATTTAACGAAGAGATCGACGGGCCTGCCTCCCCCCCACGGTGGGTCGTGGGGGGGAGGGTTATCGTTGGCCGTGACCCAGACCGAGGTTTCCGCAACTCCACACCCGGTCAGGCTGCTGCTGGTCGACGACCATCAGGTGGTCCTCGAAGGGCTGGCCTCGATGCTGGCTTCCCAGGCCGACCGGGTGACCATCGTGGGTTCCACCACCGAGCCGGCCAGGGCTGTCGACCTGGCTGGTGAGGTCGGACCCGACATTGTGCTGCTCGACGTCCGCCTCCGGGGAGCCAGCGGCCTCGACCTGTGCCAGGAGCTGATCCGCCAGCATCCGGGCCTCAAGGTGGTCTTCTTCACCGTCTACGACGACGAGCAGTACCTCTTCCAGGCGTTGCGTGTGGGGGCCGCCGGGTTTCTTCTCAAGACCACCACCGCCCCGGAGCTGGCATCGCATCTGGAGCGGGTCATGGAGGGTGACGTGGCCATCGATCCGTCGCTGGCCGGGCGGGTTGCCATCACCGCCGCCCATCTGCAGAGTGGCGAATTCTGGCCCGGGGCACGACTCGGTCTCACCCAACGCGAGAGTGAGGTGCTCGAGCTGATGGTGCGGGGCCTGTCGAACCGGGCCATCGGACAGCGGCTCTACATCGGCGAGGAGACGGTGAAGACCCACGCTCGGGGCGTCTACCGCAAGCTGGAGGCCACCGACCGATCCCAGGCCGTGGCCACGGCTCTTCGAGAAGGAATCTTCCACTGAGCGAGGACCGAAGGGAATCGGAGGCGCGCCGCGACCGGGCGAGGCCGAGCGGCAAAGAGGTTCCTCCCCTTGCCGATAGGAGCCTCGAGGCCGAAAACCGGCTGCTCCGGATGGTGATCGACCTCACGTCCAGCGAGCTCGACCTGGGTCAGGTCCTGCGTCAGGTGCCGGCGCTGGTCACCGAGGCCACGGGCTCCGACGTGTGTTTCGTGCACCTGGTCGACGAGGAACGCCAACGGGTGGTGCTGGCCGGGGCCACCCCACCGTTCGACCAACAGGTGGGCGCCGTCGAGCTGGCCATCGGCGAGGGCGTGGCCGGATGGGTGGCACGCAACGCCGAGCCTGCGGTCATTCCCGACAAATGGAACGACCAGCGTTACCGCTACATCCCGGCTCTCCGAGGAGAGGACTACGCCTCGCTGGTGTCGGTGCCCATGGTCGTCGAGGGCAGGGTGATGGGGGTTCTCAACGTCCACGCAACCGAGGCGCGCACTTACGGCCCCACCGACCTGGCCCTGCTCACCGGCGTCGCCCATCTCGTGGCCCGTTCCGTGGAGAAGGCGCAGCTGCACCGGCGCCTGGCCGACCGTGAAGCGGCCCTCGAAGGATTTGCCGCCCGTACCGTCGAGGCCCAGGAGAAGGAGCGACGGCATCTGGCCGGGGAGATCCACGACGGCATCAGCCAGCGCCTGGTGAGCCTTTGGTACCACCTGCTGGCGGCCACGGACACCACAGGCAACCCCGACCTGCTCGCGCGGGAACTGGATGTGGCCAAGGAGCTCACCACCGCAGCCCTGGACGAGACGCGCAGCGCCATCGCCGGGCTCCGCCCGTCGGTGCTCGACGACCTGGGCCTCGGCCCCGGCCTGGAGAGCCTGGCCCGCACGCTGAGCGGGCTCACGGTGCAGCTCGACGTGCCGGCTCGCATCGATGTGGCGGGCGAGCGCCTGCCGCCTCACATCGAGGTGGCCCTGTACCGCATCGCCCAGGAAGCGCTCCAGAACGTGGTGAAGCACGCCGGTGCGTCACGCGTGCGCCTGGTCCTCGAGCAGGCAGCCGAGGGGGTGCGCCTGGTCGTCGAGGACGACGGCTGTGGTTTCGACCCCGACACGCTGGCGCAGGCCAACTCCGGGCCGTCCTACGGCATGGCGGGAATGAACGAGCGAGCCGAGCTCATCGGCGCCCGCTTGAGCGTGTCGTCGTGGCCCCAGCGCGGCACGAGCATCGAAGTCGTCGTACCGCCGAGTTGACTGCTGCCGTCGGCCTGATCGAGATCAGGGCCGACGAGGCACGTTGAGTCGGCCGGTGGACGCTACGCGGCGTCGGACTCCATGTCGGGCTTGTAGCTGGCCGAGGTGGCCAGGCCGTTGGCCTTGGCCCGCTTGGCGAGGGCCTGTTGGCCGGCAGACACGTTGTCGGCCTGGCCCGACCATGCCTTCAGGGCGGGGTCCTGGAGGGCCCGGCCGTAGGAGAACGTGATGTTCCACGGCACGTTGCCAATGGCGTTCATGGCGTTGAGGTGCTCGGTGGCCACGACTGCGCTCTGGCCGCCGGAGAGGAAGGCGATGCCCGGCACGGCAGCGGGGACGGTGCGCCTGAGGCAGGCCAGGGTCTTCTCGGCCACCTCCTCGACGCCCGCCTGGCGGCTGTTCTTCTTCCCGGAGATCACCATGTTGGGCTTGAGGACCATGCCCTCGAGCATCACCCGCTGCTCGGCCAACTGGGCGAACACGGCCCGCTGGGTAGCCTCGGTGATCTCGAAGCACGTGTCGATGTCGTTGTCGGCGTCCATGAGGACTTCGGGCTCGACGATGGGCACCAGCCCGCCTTCTTGGCACAAGGCGGCATAGCGAGCCAGGGCGTGGGCGTTGGCGTTGATGCAGTAGGTGCTGGGGATTCCGTCGCCGATGGTGATGACCGCCCGCCACTTGGCAAACTTGGCCCCCTTCTCGACGTACTCGGCGATGCGCTCTCGCAGCCCGTCGAGGCCCTCGGTGATCTTCTCGCCGGCGGCGTTGGCCAGCTCCTTGGCCCCAGTGTCGACCTTGATACCGGGAAGGATGCCGAGATCGGCCACCATGTCGGGGAAGACCTTGCCATCGGTTGACTTCTGGCGGAACGTCTCGTCGAAGAGGATGACGCCACTGATGTGGTCGCTTAGTCCCGGCGTGGTGAGCAGCATGTTTCGGTAGTCGCGGCGTACGTCGGCCGACGGCTCGACGTTCACCGACTCGAGTCGCTTGCTGGCGGTGGCGACCGACTCATCGGCGGCCAAAATACCCTTGCCCGGGGCGACCATGGCCTGGGCGATTTCCCTGAGATCGTTGGCGCTCACTGTCGCAAACCCTCCTCGTCGAGTACGTCGTCTGACCGCCACGTTAGCCCGCAACGCTCAGCCGCCGATAGTTGCACTTGTCGCGTCGGTCAGCCGGAAGCGGTCTTCGTCGGTCGAACCGGGGGGGCGAACCAGGTGGGAGAGGAAGAGCCGGGCGGTGGGTGCGAGCTCGTCGCCCGCCCGCGCCACCACGTGCCAGGCCCGCTGGCGGGGCAGGGTGGCGCACGTCCATTCCTCCAGGGTGCCGTCGTCGAGCTCGCGGGCGACGGCGTCCCGGGCGATAAGGGTGATGCCCAGCCCGACCTGGACCGATTCGCGTATGGCCCCGTTCGAACCGAGGTTCAGGGTGGGGGGGGAGATGCCCAACTCGTCGAGGAGCTCCTCGGCGGTGCTGCGGGTGCCCGAACCGGGTTCCCGGAGCAGCAGCACCTCGGAGCCCACCCGTTCGACCGAGACCGTGCGGCGCCCTCCGGGCACGGGATCGGCCCCGTCGGCGGCGGCCACGAGAACGAGCACGTTGGGCCGGGTGGCCAGGCTGGTGAAGCGGCCGCTGCCGGGCGGGCGTCCGCCGATGGCCAGGTCGACCTCGCGGTGCTCGAGCAGGTCCCACACCCGGGCCCGGTTGCCCACCTCGAGGGACACGCCGGCGTCGGGGTACTCAGCCCGGAACGAGGCCAGGAACCGAGGGAGGACGTGCTCGCCGGCGGTGGTGACCGCGGCCATGCGCACCCGGCCCCGCTCGGGATGGAGCTGGCCGAGGGTGGCGTCCTTGGCCTCGTCGAGCAGACCGAGCAGGCGGCGGGCGTAGCCGGCGAAGACAGTGCCCGACGGCGTGAGCTGCAAGCCTCTGCCCTGGCGGGTCACGAGCGGTACGGCCAACTCGCGTTGAAGGGCGGCGACGGCAGCCGACACCGCGGGCTGACTGACGACCAGGCGTTCGGCCGCGCCCCGCACCGAGCCGGTGGTGGCCACGGCGACGAAGGCACGCAGCTGGGTGATAGTCATAACCATTCCTTTATGGCTACCTGGGAATACGTCATGGACAATCTAACTTCGGGCGACAAGACTCGGGAACCGACAGCAGACGACCATGCCAAGGCGACAGCAAGGAGGCCTCATGGCAGAGTCCAACGGAAAGAACGGCAGCCCGAAGAAAAAGGGCGGCGCCGGCGTCATCCCCTACGCGGACGCCGGGTACTGGGCACCCGACTACGAGCCCAAGGACACCGACATCCTGGCGGCGTTCCGGGTCACCCCCCAGAAGGGCGTAGACCCCATCGAGGCCTCGGCCGCGGTGGCCGGTGAGTCCTCGACCGCCACCTGGACGGTGGTGTGGACCGACCGCCTCACCGACCTCGAGAACTACCAGGGCAAGTGCTACAAGGTCGACAAGGTGCCGGGCACCGAGAACCAGCACATCGCCTACATCGCCTACGACATGGACCTCTTCGAGGAGGGGTCGATCGCCAACCTCACCTCGTCGATCATCGGCAACGTGTTCGGGTTCAAGGCTCTCAAGGCCCTACGCCTCGAGGACATGCGCATCTCCAAGCACTACCTGAAGACGTTCCAGGGCCCCGCCCACGGCATCATCATGGAGCGCGAGTACCTCAACAAGTACGGTCGGCCCCTCCTCGGCGCCACCGTCAAGCCCAAGCTCGGGCTGTCGTCGCGCAACTACGGCCGGGTGATCTACGAGGCCTGTCGGGGCGGTCTCGACTTCACCAAGGACGACGAGAACATCAACAGCCAGCCCTTCATGCGCTGGCGTGACCGCTTCCTGTTCTCCATCGACGCCGTGCAGCGGGCCATGGAGGTGACCGGCGAGCACAAGGGTCACTACATGAACGTGACCGCCGGCACCATGGAGGACATGTACGAGCGAGCCGAGTTCGCCAAGGAGATCGGCAGCCCGATCATCATGATCGACCTCACGATCGGCTACACGGCCATCCAGTCGATGGCCAAGTGGGCCCGGGCCAACGGGATGCTGCTGCACCTTCACCGGGCCGGCCACGGCACCTACACCCGCCAGAAGAACCACGGCGTCAGCTTCCGGGTCATCGGCAAGTGGGTGCGGATGATGGGCGTCGACCACGTCCACGCCGGCACCGTGGTGGGCAAGCTCGAGGGCGACCCGGCCATGATCATGGGCTACTACGACACCCTCACCAAGAACTTCATCGCCGAGAACCCCGAGCGGGGCATCTACTTCGACCAGGACTGGGTGTCGCTGCCGGGCACCATGCCCGTCGCCTCCGGTGGTATCCACGCCGGCCAGATGCACCAGCTCCTGCACTACCTGGGTGAGGACGTCGTGCTCCAGTTCGGTGGTGGCACCATCGGCCACCCCATGGGCATCGCCGCCGGCGCCGAGGCCAACCGCGTGGCCCTCGAGGGGATGATCAAAGCCCGCAACGAGGGTGTCGACTACCTCAAGGAAGGTCCGGAGATCCTCAAGAAGCTGGCCAAGACCTGCCCCGCATTGCAGTCCGCCCTCGACACCTGGGGCGAGATCGCCTTCGATTACGAGTCCACCGACACCGCCGACGTCGCCCCGACGCCGACCAACGCCTGAGAGGAGCGCCCGACATGAGAGTCACACAGGGGACCTTCTCCTACCTTCCCGACCTCACCGACGACGAGATCAAGGCCCAGGTGCAGTACGCCCTGGACAACGAGTGGTCGGTCTCGATCGAGTTCACCGACGACGTGCATCCCCGCAACTCGTTGTGGGATATGTGGGGCCTGCCGATGTTCGACCTCACTGACGCCTCGGCGGTGGTGATGGAGGTCAACGAGTGCCGCAAGGCGTACCCGAACCACTACGCCCGGGTCAACGCCTACGACCCCCGCCACGGACGGCGCACCATCGCCCTGCAGTTCATGGTGCACCGCCCGAAGGAGGAGCCCGGATTCCGTCTCGACCGGGTCGAGACCAACGACCGGCACATCCAGTACACGTTGCACTCCTACGCTGCCGAGAAGCCCCACGGCGAGCGGTACCAGGACAACGGGAACTGAGCAACCAGCACTAGTAGGGCATCATCCGCTGAAACCGACCGCCGACGGCTCCTGCCGTCGGCGGTTGCGCGTCCTAGCGTCCTGAGTCAGTGAGGAGCTTGCCCAGTGCGCTCTCGTCGAGGTGATCGAGCAGGTCGGCCAGTCCTCGTAGGACGGCGGCCGCCACGGCGGTCGACCTCGGTGAGGAGCTCGGCGGCCTTGGGGGAGCTTGGAGGTCGGACTTGAGCGGCGTGTACTGCCCGGCATGGGCGTCGCTCAGGCCGTCGGGCTCCTCGCCCAGCAGCTCGGTGAGCAGGTGGTCGGAACCATGCCGATGAGAGGGTGGATGCGGCTCATGGAGATGTCGTGGCCGGCCGCCTGAAGGGCGCGCCACCAGGCCAGCGTGTGGAGCCAGTTGGTGTCGACGAGGGTGCCGTCGACGTCGAACAGGAAGGCCGGTCGGGAGTCGGTCACGGCCGGTGGCTCACCCCGAGGGTGGCCCGGCTCACACCGGCCGCCGGGTAAGATGCCCAGAGAGGGCGGCGTGGCCGAGTGGTTTAGGCAAGGGCCTGCAAAGCCCTGTACAGCGGTTCGATTCCGCTCGCCGCCTCCAACAAAAGTGCTGGTAGGAGCCCTGCGGGTGCCAGCCGGGGACTGAGGCTAGGAGCCCAGCCCCACCACAGCCCCACCGCCGGCGCCCGGAGGGTCGACGACATCGGCCCGCTGAACCGGCTCGGCCGTGCCACAACACCGTCGAGGAACGATGCAATGGCCCGGTCGCGGTCCCGGGTGGCGTGGAAGGTCGAGCTGCCCGCCTGGCGGCCGACATCGGCCTCGACATCACCGTGTGCCACTACCCGCCGCGGACGTCGAAGTGGAAATAGAGCATCGAGCACCGGCTGTTCAGCTTCGTGATCACCAACTGGCGAGAACGCACGCTCCCGTCCTACCGCACCATCGTCGAGCTCATCGGCGACGACGACGGAGACGGGGCTCACGGTCCGAGCCGAGTGGGACGAGGGCTACTACCCGACCGGAACACAGATCACCGATGCGAAGTTGGCTGCCCTTCCGCTCGAGGTCGACATGTGGCACGGCGAGTGGAACTATGCGCTCAAGAAGCCGAAGGCCACGTCAAGCAGTTCGTCTACGGGCCCTAATGCTGTGTCGATGGAATGGCCGGCGACCGTTGTCGTCGGCCGGGCTCGATACCCTGGGTACTGGTGCGCCTGACCTCCCGGGCCGACAGGTTTCTGGCTCCGAAGCCGCGGCGGGTTCTCCTCATGGCGCTCCCGGTGGGGCTCGCCATAGCGGGGATCGCCGTGGCGTTGGCCCGTGGCCCCCCCGAGGACCTTAAGGGTCGAGGCCATCTCGCCCCGCACGACCACGACCACCAGCCCCGGCTCGCCCCTGCGTCCTCCGGCTCCTACGTCGACGTCCGACCCCGCCGGAGCCTCCGGGGTCGGTCCGACTACGACTGGAGTCCCCGTGGCGGGCGCGAACGGGACGGCAACGTCGTCGCCCGCTGCCGTCCCGGCGCCGCCGGCTGAGCCACCGGGCACCCGACGCCTCGGTGGCGCCGGTCGACCCCGTCGACTGCACCGCGACCGACGTCGACCAGACCCTCACGACCAACAAGGCCACCTACAACCTAGGCGACATCGTGACCGTCACCGCCAGCCTCCGGAACCGCTCGGCGACCGCCTGCACCGTCGCCGATCCGGACAGCGACTGCTACGTGATCTTCGCCGCCTACATCACGGGCGACAACCGAGCTTTCTGGCGAAGCCGCATCCTCCCCATCGTTCCCTGTCGCGTGCCGCCGCGTCGCACGCGTTCACCCGGAGCCATGATCACCTTCATCGCATCGTGGGACCAGACCGACGGGCGCGAGTGCTCGCCGTACGCGCCAGGTCAGGCCCTCGGCACGAAGCCACGGGTTCCGGGCCGGTACACGATCGTGAGCGCGTGGCTGCCGCCGCTGATCGACCAGGCCGTGGACCTGGTCTGAATCTGAGTAGAGTCGCCGACAGGCGAGGCGGGCAACCAGCATCTTCTTCGCCCGACCGACGAGTTCGCTTTCGGAATCGATTCGACGTGAACTCCGCCTGAGTGCCGCTCAACTGCACAAACGGACAATGACGGACACCAACGGACAACCAGCGGATAGGCCGTCCCGGAACCTGCAAAGACCTGTACAGCGGTTCGATTCCGCTCGCCGACTCCAACGAAAGTGCCGGTCGTCGGAGCGTCGATCGGCGCTCGGTCGGGGCTCCCGAGGTCCCGAGGAGCTGAACCGGCCGATCCATCGTGGCGGCCCCCGCACCGCTGCGCGCACGTCCGGGCTGGGGGGAGGACGCAAGCGTGGTGCGGGGGCCACTGGCGACGATAACTGCCGAGGCTGTGGGCAGCCTGAGAAGTCGGGCCCCGTCGGCGGCGTGATGGCAGCCACGGCGATGTGGGCTGGATCGATCAAAACTGGAAGCAAGTGGTGCTAACTCTGAAGTAGTCCATTGGCGTCTGAACGCCGGCCTAAATAATTGCTATTGCCAACATTCGTGCTCGACAGAGCCCGAGAGTTCTGGCTACTCTCCGGCTGCAAACGCGGGTCAACCACAGGGGATCAGACATACGTCCTACCACACGTCGTCGCGCCCATTGCCTGGCCCCCTTTTCTCAATGCTCCTCGGCTGGTCGACCGGAGCCGGGGTCTCGTGGCCACACAGGGGCACCGCCGCCGCCGATGAGGGATCGTGGGTGGCCACCGGCCCGGCCCATGCCCGGAACGACCAGTAGCGGCGACTCCCTCGACGTCTGCACGGTCACCGATGTCGACGGGCTGGCAACATCGTGGTGAGGAACACCCAGACCGACCAACAGCAGGTCGGCTTCCCGTTCGACTGTTCTATGTCACCGACGTCGTTCAACTTCAACGTCCCCGGCGGAACCAAGTACAAGGTTGTCGTCACCGACTGCGCGTCGCCGGAAAACGTCTCGAACTACGTGAGACAAGCGGACGGGAAGGTGTTCCACGCCTAGAGAGCGGTATCCACCTCGCGAGCTCAGTAGCCGCCTCTGCTCCTAGAGGCGGTGGTGGCGGGCGGGCTCGGGGTCGACGACGGTGAGGCCGCCCCGGCGGCCTTGATCACGTGCCAGGTGCCCCCAAAGCTCTGGATGCCCTCTCCGTAGGCGTCTTTGGCATCCCCGTCCTTGGTGAAGCGGTAGACGGGTGCCCCACTGACGGTTACCAGCTGGGTGCTGTCGGGGCCAGCGGCCACGCCGAGCCCGGTGACGTCGGACGTGCCCGTTGGCGTCGTCATGCCTGCGGGCAGAGTGAGTGCGGGCCACACGGCGAGGCATCCTCCCGTGCAGGCGACAGCCTTGCCGTTGTCGGCGAGGGTGTAGAGCGTCTTGTCCGAGGCGTCGGCCAGGATGACGCCGAGCTTGGCATCGGTCTTGGTCTTCACCAGCGGCGCCTGTCCGGTGGCCGTCGTCGACGGGGCAGCAGCTGAGGGGGCGGTGGTGGTGGCACCACTCGATGTCGAAGTCTTCGACGAGCTACCGCACGCCGCCAAAGCCAGTGCGGCGGCGATGCCGAGGACTCCGTAGGAGATGATGGGGGAGTGCTTGCGCACGAGGGACTCCTTTGTCGGGCCGTCGCCCCGGGGGCTGGACATCCGCGACAGCCAATGAGACTCCCCGAGTATTGGCGCTCGCTCGCTCGGGCGCTAGTCCCGTGTTCCGCACATGCCGGCGGCTGGGTTTGTTTGAGAAATTTGTAATTCCATGCAGGAGATTCGCGGGGTGGTCGCGAAAGTCCTTACATGGCAAGGAAACGACCGATTTTGGGGCCGCCACAGGTCACGCG
>JBBRXY010000053.1:0-22163 GCA_038238185.1 Acidimicrobiales bacterium | reverse complement strand
GGCCCGTGATCGCCGGCGGGTGACGGCGTTGTAGATCAACAGCACGATGACGGCACCGACAATCGACCCGAAGATCCCGGCCGGGCTGAGACCGCGGTCGTTGGCGTCGCTACGGAACAGCACGTCAGCGAGAAATCCGCCGACGAACGAACCCACGATGCCGAGCACAATGGTGCCGACGATCCCCATCGGGTCGCGTCCCGGCACCAGCAGACGGGCCAGGAAGCCGGCGATGAGCCCGACGAGGATGAGCCCCAACACGAATCCGATCATGTTGCCTCCTTGGAGAAACGACGAGAGAGTGGACGGAGGTGGTTCCCCACCGTAGGTCGGATGCAAACGACCCGCACGTACCGCCTGTCGGACCGGCGTGGCTCTCGGTATCCTCTTCTGAGGTGACGGACCGGGCGAAAACGAGGACCGACGTCTTGTCGTCGGGACGGGAACGGGTCCGGACAGGCCCGTGGAGAGGAGACGGACGGGTCGCCTACCTCGCTCCCATCTCCGATGCCCCGCCTCCGTCGGCGGGGTTCATCCAGAGCTGCCTGGGTGAGCTCTCGGCCCGGGGCTACGCGAGCGTGATCACCGCCGCGCTGTCGGCAACGGAGCGTCAGCCGTTCTACGTGGCCGGGTTCCGTGACCAGGAATGGTTGCGCCTCCTGGTCCACAACCTCGACCAGGTGCCCAGGCCACCCGAACGAATCGTCCGCAAAGCGTGGCGGACAGACCGCTCCGGCGTTCTGCAAATCGACGGCGCCACGTTCTCGCCCTTCTGGCGCCTCGACGAATGGGGCCTTGACCAGGCCCTGGCCGCCACCCCCGTGGCGCGTTTCCGGGTGGCCACCGTCGGCGGCCGGGTGGCTGGCTACGCCATCACCGGCCGCGCCGGCACCGACGGCTACCTCCAACGCCTCGCCGTCGACCCCGCCCAGCAGCGCCGGGGACTGGGCCGGGCCCTCGCCCTCGACGGGTTGCACTGGTTGCGACGAAAAGGAACGACGCGCGCCGTGGTCAACACCCAGATCGCCAACACCGCCGCCTTCGCCCTCTACGAGGGTCTCGGCTTTCGGGGCCAGTCCTCCGATCTCGTCGTACTCCGCCGGGAACTGGGATGACTCGACCGATCTCGTTGTTCGCCGGTCGGATCGGCCGTGTCCTGGCGGCGATCGGCCTGTCAGCGGCGGCTCTGTCGATGACAGTGTCCGCCCCGTCGGCCATTGGCGTGGCCGCAGCCTCGGCCCAGCCGGCGTCAACGCCGACCGACGGCAGCCTGACCCTCTCCTACCAGACGCCGTGGGTAGGGGCGTCGGGCGACTTCACCCTTCGACTGCACATCGAGCGTCCCTCGGGACCATCCGACCCGGAGGTGGCGGTCACCATCTACCCGGCGGTGGCCACCCGCTCGGAGTTCGCTTTGACCGTCGGCGACAAGATCGGCTCCGCTCCCCTCCTCCCCGTCCAGACCCTCCCGATGTCCTCGCTGGTCCCCGACGCCGCCGGCGACGTCAGCTTGAACCTGCATCTCGCCGACCGGCTCTCGCTCGGCAAGGAGGACGGTGTCTTCCCGGTTCGGGTGGCGATGCGCGAACGGGCCACCGAGCGGATGCTGCAGCATTTCACGACGCACCTCGTTTACCTCCCCGGCCAACACCCCGGGGCGAAGCTCGGCCTGGCGCTCGTGCTGCCCGTGCACGCCGCTGCCGGCCTTCCCCCGACGGGTGCCCGCCGCCTCCAGGGCCTCGACGATCTGGCCGCGCTGAGCTCCGGCCTCGACGCCACGGGAAACACGCCCCTGACCCTCGCTCCCACCCCCGAAACCCTGGCGACGCTCGCCGCCAGCACCGACGAGAAGGCCGTGGCCGCGCTGAAAGGCCTCCAGCAACGGGCTCCGAACGCCACCGTTCTCGCCGGTACCTACGTCCCCACCAGCCTGCCCGCTCTCCTCGCCGGCGGCTTGGGCAACGACGCCACCAACCAGATCGACCGAGGGTCCGACACCGTCGCCGACACGCTCCATGTGCGCCCCGAGGCCCACACCTGGCTCGGCCAGGGCCCCCTCGACGACGCCTCCATCGCCATGTTGGGCCAGCGTGGGATCGACCGGGTCGTGGCCAGCGACACTGACCTCAAGCCCGACGCCGGCCAGAAGTTCACCGTCACCCAGCCCTTCGTCCTCTCCGGCGGAGAGCGCCAGGTGCCGGCCGTGGTTACCGACGCCGGTTTGTCGGGGTACTTCGACAACCGGATCCCCCCCGCCCTGGCGGCCAACCACCTGCTGGCCGACCTCGCCGTCATCTACCTCGACCAACCGGGCGGCGACCGCCGCGGTGTGGTGGCCATGGCGCCCCCGACGTGGCGTGCCGATCGCCAGGTCCTCGAAACCGCGATCGCCGGCATGAACCAGAATCCCATCGTCGAGACGATCCCGCTCGACACCCTGTTCACCGGGGTGGCAGCGGCGAAAGGCGACACCGGCCGGACCCTGGTCCGGCGGGCGGGCACGGTCGGCGCCGGCGGGCTCGTCGACATGGTCGGCGATCTTCGCAGCGCCCGGGTTCGTCTCGACGCCCTGGGGTCGGTGTTGGGACCGGGCACGGCCGACCACGGCAATCTCGACGAGCGGCTGTTGCTGTCCGAATCGACCGACCTGCGCTCGAACCGCCAGCGCCAGATCTACGTCGATGCCGTGCTCGACGGCATCAACAACCAGCTCCGGGACATCCGGATCCCGGGCGGCCGGTCCTTCACCCTGACCGCCCGGTCGGCAGAGATTCCCGTCACCTTCCAGAACCGCACCGGTGCGCCGGCCAAGGTCGTGGTGAAGGTCCAGAGCGAGAAGCTCGACTTTCCCCAGGGCCGCACCCAGCTCCTCGACCTGACCAGGCTCAACACCACCCAGCGCTTCGCGGTGGTGACGCGCACGTCTGGGGCGTTCCCGGTGCGCATCACCCTGGAGTCACCCGACGGCAATCTCATGATCGGCCAGGCTCGCCTCACCGTCCGGTCGACAGCCGCATCCGGCGTCGGGCTGGTGGTCTCGCTCGGCGCCGCCGCCTTCCTCGCCCTCTGGTGGGGACGCCACGCCCTCCGGGGCCGGCGGGCCCGCCGCCTGGTGCCTACGTGAGATTAACTCTGGTCCTATGACCATCGCCGTCGTCACCGACAGCAGTTCCGACCTGCCCGCCGACCTCACCCGTGCCCACAACATCGAGGTGGTGCCCCTCTCCATCCGCTTCGGCGACGAGGAGCTGGTCGATCGTCGCGATCTGACGCCACCCCAGTTCTGGGCGCGCTGTGCGGCATCGCCGGTGCTTCCCGAGACGTCGGCGCCGTCTCCGGGAGCCTTCGAAGCCGCCTTCCGCGCTGCGGCCGCCGGCGGAGCCGAGGGTGTGGTGTGCGTGACGTTGTCGTCGAAACTGTCGGCCACCATCGAGGCGGCCCGGGCGGCGGCGAGAGCACTCGAAGGGGTGGTACCCGTGCGGGTGGTCGACTCCCGCTCCGTCACGATGGGCCTCGGCATGATCGTGCTGGCCACCGGGCGCGCCGCTGCCGACAGCAACGACCTGGACCAGGTGGCATCGCAGGCTGCCGAGCTGGCAGAGCGCACGCGGGTCTACGGCACCCTCGACACCCTCGAGAACCTCAAGAAGGGTGGTCGGATCGGGGCCGCCCAGGCCCTGTTGGGCTCGATCCTGTCCGTAAAGCCCGTCATCGAGGTTCGAGACGGAGCCGTCGAACCCGGCCCCAAACAGCGCACCCGGGCTCGGGCCCTCGCCTGGTTGGCCGACCGGGTGGCCGCCGATGCTCCTCCGGGGCAGGTGGCCATCGTCTCCGGCGAGGCACCCGACGTCGGCACACTGCGGTCCCTCCTGGCACCCCACGTCGTCGGCGACCGGATCGTGGTCGCCGATCTCGGAGCGGTGATCGGCACGCACACCGGCCCCCGGACAATCGGCGTCGCCTACCAACTGGCGTAACCGCTGCCCGGGTTCCCGGCACGAGCCGCGGTAGCGTCGCCTCGCTATGGCCTTCCGCCGCATCGACGCCGAGGGCGTCCTGGGTGGGCGGTACCGCTTGCAGCACAGCATCGCCAGCGGAGGAATGGCCGAGGTCTGGGAAGCCCACGACGACATCCTCGGTCGCCGGGTGGCGGTCAAGATCCTGCACTCTCACCTGGCGACAGACCGGTCCTTCCTCGCCCGCTTCCGTCGAGAGGCTATCGCCGCGGCCCGTCTCGCCCACCCCAACGTGGTCGCCACTTACGACACGGGGGTCGACGACGGCGTGGCTTGGATCGTCATGGAACGCGTCGACGGGAAAACTTTGCGCCAGGTCCTGTCGGCATCGGGTCCCCTCAGCCTTGGGCGGGCCGTCCACATCGCCATCCAGGTGGCCGACGCCCTCGACTACGCCCACCGGGCCGGGGTGATCCATCGTGACGTGAAACCCGGCAACATCCTCCTGACCGAGAGCGACCGGGTGAAGGTGGCCGACTTCGGCATCGCCAAGGCGGCCATCGAGGCGGCCGAGGACACCGGTGGAGCGAGCGTCGACTTCACCGACCTCACCCAGAGCGGTGCCATCATCGGGACCGCTAGGTACCTCTCGCCGGAACAGGTGAACGGTGGAACCGTCGACGGCCGCTCCGACGTGTACGCCCTCGGCGTCGTGCTCTACGAGATGGCGTGCGGGCAGGTCCCGTTCACCGGTGACACCGATGTCGCCGTCGCCGTCCAGCACGCCACGGCCACACCGCGACGGCCCAGTGAACTGCGCGACGACATCCCCGTTTCGCTCGAGGTGGTGGTGCTGAAGGCGCTGGCCAAGCTGCCCGAGGAGCGCTACCCCAGTGCCGGGGCCCTGCACGCCGCCCTGCTCTCGGTCGACCTACGCCACGACGACCCCGACCTCACCGCCGCCGGGCCGGGCCGGGCGCCGGCACTGCGTTCGGGCACGGAGCCGGCACCCTCCCCCGCTCTCCCGCCGCCGGACCGTCCCACCGGCGACGCCGACACTCCGGTCGGCGGAGCGCCGTTGGGCCGCACCAGGCACTCGCGGGTGCTGCCGGTGATGGTGGCCGTCGTGGCCGTCGTCACCCTCGCCGTCGTGGGCGTCCTGTTCACCCGCTCGGACACCGGCCAACGGCTTCTTCACCCACCGTCGAAGGCCGCCAGCACCAACGTCCGACCCGTCGCCATCGTGTCGGCGGCGGCGTTCGACCCGTCGGGGGACGGGTCGGAGCACGACGACGAGGTCGCCAACCTCACCGACGGCAACCCCATCACCACGTGGTCGACCGAGCAGTACGGCGATGGCGAGTTCGGGGGCCTCAAGACGGGCGTCGGGGTGATCCTCACCCTCAATGGCCCCCACAAGCTGGGGGCGCTGCAGGTCACGTCTCCCACCCGGGGCTGGAGCGCCGAAGTCCACGTGGCCGACGAGGACAGCCTGAGCGCCCCGCCGGACGGCTGGGGGGGCGCCGTTGCCACCAGGACAGACATCAATGGCAACGTCACCTTCGGCCTCGACGGCAAAACGGGCTCCAAGGTGCTTTTGTGGATCACCAACCTGGGCGACTCCGGAACCGTGACGCTCGCCGACCTCCACCTGACGGCGTGACGCCCGGCTCCGTGCCCGAACGGAGTGGCGGCTCCGTGCCCGAACGGAGTGGCGGCTCCGTGCCGGAGGACATGGAACTGGTGAGGGCCGCCCAGGGAGGCGATGCCGGCGCGTTGGATACCCTCCTGCGCCGACACCGTGGACGCCTCCTGACGCTCTGCCTGCGCCTCACGGGAAATTCGGCCGACGCCGACGACACGTGCCAGGACGCCCTCGTCGCTCTCGCCCGGGGCCTGGCTCGGTTCGACCGACGTTCGTCGTTCGCCACCTGGGCCTACCGGGTCACCACCAACACGTGCCTGGACGAGCTCCGTCGGAGGCGGCGGCGGCCCGAACCCGGACTGCCCGAGGACCCGCCGGTACCGCACGACGGCAGCGGGTACGACGACACCAGTGAGACCGCGACCAGCCGGGCCGACATCGACAAGGCTCTCGCCGGCCTGCCGCCGGAGTTCCGCGCCGCGGTCGTGCTGAGGGACCTTTGCCAGCTCTCCTATGCCGAGATCGCAGAGGTCGTCGACGTGCCCGTCGGTACGGTCCGCTCCCGCATCGCCCGAGGACGGGCGCTCCTCCTCCCCTTGCTGTCCGAAGCCGGCTCGGCGTTCGGGCACGCAGCCGGGAACCCAACCGCCCCCGCCGAGCGTCGAACACCATGAGCCCGAACCCATGAACACTGACCATCCCCGCTTCGAGGACCTAAGCGCCCACCACGACGGTGAGGCTCCCGAATGGGCCGACCACGTGGCCCGGTGCGAGTCGTGCCGGGGTCGCCTCGGCGAACTGGACACCCTTACCCACACGATCGCCCGGGAATCGCCTCCACGACTGGTTGGGGACGACAGCGACGATGCCGTCAGCAAAGCGGTGGCCGCGACCGACCACGAAGCTGAGGGTTCGTTCGGGCACGAAGCCGGCATTTCGTTCGGGCACGAAGCCGGGGCCACACGACGGCGCCGGTGGCTGTTGGCAACGGGCACGGCCGCCGTGCTGGTGATCAGCATCGCCGTGGGGGCGGTCGTCGCCAGCAAGGGGCCGCACCAGCAGATGACCAGGGATGCCCTCTCGGCCCCCGGCACCGTGGCCCCGCAGGGTGACAGCGCAACCGCAGGGGCGAGCCCCAACGCCGTGGTCGTGGCCGGCGACCTGGGCGAGATCCACGATGGGGCGGCACTGGTCGCTCGCGTCGGGACCGATCTACGAGCGCGAGAACAAAGCCGGCCCCAGGCAGTGGCACCGGAAGCCCCGCCGGCGCCGGGGGTGGCCGATTCCTCGGCCCGCTCGTCCGGCGCGGGAGGCACCCGGCCCTGCGAGGTCGAGGGCCGGGCCGATCCGGGCGATCACGGTGCGGTCGTCTACCAGGCGACGGCTGAGGACGCGGGAACGCCGGCCGTCGTGCTCGCCTTCCGCTCGGCCCAGGGATCGGGGTCGATCACGGTGGAGATGCGGGCGCGGTCGGACTGCCGCCTCCTGTTCCAGGGCGCCATCCCCTGAGGCCGGCCACGGCCACCCCGAGGGCAACGGCAAGCCAGCCTTCGGCCGGGAGATAGCCCAGGTCGTGGCCCTCGGAGATCCAGGCGGCCCACACCAACTCTCCGCCGGCGAGGACTGCGCAGAGCACCGCCGTTGACGGGCCGCGCCACCGGCCCACTCCCACGACCGCCTCGGCCACGAACAACCCGAACAGGATGCCCGCGCCCAGGACGATCAGGCCCGAGAACGGGTACTCGCCGAGGATCACCGCACCGAGGGCCGCCGTCAGTGCCCCGGCAACGCCACCCAGGACCCGACGAACCATCTCACAAGGGTAGGCGCCCGAGGATCGAGGGTAGGCTCCCGTCGATGCGGCACGAGGTCCACGCCAGCGGCCCCGGTCCTGGCGATACGAGATCCAGCGGTTTGTCAGGAACGGGCGGCCCAGTGCCCCCCTCCCCTGCTCCCGAGTGGGCGGTCCAGGCCCTCGACAAGGTCGACGAGATCGTCGGCAAGGTACGGGCCAACACCACCGATCGCCTGGTTCGCATTGCCCGAGTGGTGGTCTTCGGCCTCCTGGCCGTGATCATGGGCGCCACGGCCGGCGTCCTCGCCGTCATCGGCCTGGTCAGAGCACTCGATGAGGTGATTCCGGGTCCGGTGTGGAGCGTGTACCTGCTGCTGGGGGCAATATTCACCGCTGCCGGGGCGTTTCTCTGGTCGAAGAAGACGGCGTCGCCGGTCAGTGCTTGACCTGCGACGCCAAGAACCCACGGAGGGGTTGTGACTGAAGTCCGCGACGTGTTGATCATCGGATCCGGCCCGGCCGGGCTCACCGCCGCCATCTACTCGGCCCGGGCCAACCTGCGCCCGTTGGTGCTCGAGGGCGAGCTTTCGTCCACCAGCGATCAGCCGGGCGGCCAGCTCATGCTCACCACCGAGGTCGAGAACTACCCCGGTTTCGTCGACGGCATCCAGGGCCCCGAGCTCATGGCCGCCTTCCGGGCCCAGGCGGCCCGTTTCGGAGCGGAGTTTCGCACCGTCAAGGCCACCCGCGTCGATTTCTCGGCCCAGCCCTTCGGCGTCTGGGTGGGCGACGAGGAGTTCCGGGCCCGGACCGTCATCGTGTCCACCGGCGCCCGTTCCAAGATGCTCGGCCTCGACGCGGAACGCCGCTTCATGGGCCGTGGCCTGTCGACCTGCGCCACCTGCGACGGCTTCTTCTTCCAGGAGCAGCCGATCGTCGTGGTGGGCGGCGGTGACTCGGCCATGGAGGAAGCCAATTTCCTCACCCGCTTCGCCGACAAGGTCACCGTCATTCATCGTCGCGACACGCTCCGGGCGTCGAAGATCATGCAGGAGCGGGCCCAGAAGAACGACAAGATCGAGTTCCTCTGGGACTCGGTGCCCATCGACCTAGAGGGCGACGAACGCCTCACGGGAGTCCGGGTGCGCAACGTCAAGACCGGCGCGGAATCGACGGTGACCGCCACCGGCGTGTTCGTGGCCATCGGGCACGTGCCCAACACGTCGATCCTCGTCGGCCAACTCGACATGGACGAGGCCGGCTACCTGCGAACCCACGACGGGGCCAAGACCAACGTCGACGGCATCTTCGCCTGCGGCGACGTCCAGGACCATGTGTACCGGCAGGCCATCACTGCGGCAGGTTCCGGGTGCATGGCCGCCATCGACGCCGAGCGCTGGCTGGAAGCGCAGGAAAGCTAGCCGCTCAAGCACACCATCGCCCCGGTCGCGGAATGACGATCGCCCAAGGGGCGTTCCACACAACACACGGGACACATCGGTGTCCCGCCCGAGGAGGCCGAAGACCCATGGACATTCTCACCGAGGAGACTTTCGACGAGGAGGTCGGCTCATCCGACCTGCCACTCGTGGTCGACTTCTGGGCCGAGTGGTGTGGGCCGTGCCGCATGGTGGCGCCGGTACTCGAAGCCATCGCCGCCGAGCACGAAGGCAAGCTCCGGATCGCCAAGGTCAACGTCGACGACGCGCCGAACGTAGCGCGGCGTCTCGAGGTCATGAGCATCCCCACCCTCATCGTTTTCAAGGACGGAGTGGCCAAGAAGCGTCTGGTCGGAGCCAAAGGCAAGGGCCAGCTTCTCCAGGAACTAGCTGAGTTCATCTAGCGATCCACCCGGGGTTACCGACCGGCGAACCGCCGCCCGGCGGTGGATCCACCTGTTGTCCACAGCTGAGGAACACCTGTGGACAACAAATGGTTAAGCCGTTCAGGATTCGCCTGAACTGCCGCCCGCCCTTCCGGCCGTCATGGCCCGGTAGATGCGCTCGAGATCTTCGAGGTCGGCGAACTCGATCGTCACCTTGCCCCGCCCTGCGCCCAACTGCACCTTCACCCTGGTCTCCAGGTGGCCCGACAGAAGCTCCTCCAACTCCAGGAGGCCTGGAGGCCGAAGACTTCCACCACCAGTAGCGATTCGACCACTCTCCGTGGTCGAATGCTTCGGCTCACCGTGGGCTTTGGCCGCCGCCTCCACGGCTCGGACCGACAGACCCTCGACGACGGCCCGCTTGGCCAGCGTCTCCTGAAAGGACCGGTCCGGCGAGCTCAGCAACGAGCGGGCATGGCCGGCGCTGAGCTTTCCGTCGGCAACCAGGCGCTGCACCGACGGGGGTAGCTGAAAGAGCCGGAGGGTGTTCGTGATCGTCGTCCGGCTCTTCCCCATGCGAGCCGCCACCTCGTCGTGGGTCAGGTGGAAGTCCTCGATCAGCTGCTGGTAGGCGGCGCCCTCGTCCATCGGGTTGAGATCCTCGCGCTGGAGGTTCTCGACCAGCGCCTGTTCGAGTGACGCGGCATCGTCGGTGGTCCGCACCAGGGCCGGGATCACCTGGAGCCCGGCGCGCTTGGCGGCCCGCCACCGCCGTTCTCCGGCCACCAACTCGTAGTCACCGGGGCCGGTCGCCCGGACGAGCACGGGTTGGAGCACTCCGAGCTCTCGAATCGACGCGGTGAGCGCGGCGAGCGCTTCCTCGTCGAACGCGGACCGCGGTTGCCGTCGGTTGGCTGAAATGGAAGAAACTGGCAATTCCTTGAGAGCGGCCAGAGACCCCTCCCCCGAGGTTCCGGGTAGATCCGTGCTCCCAGGCGGGATGAGGGCCCCGAGGCCCCTACCCAGACCTCCGCGGCGCGCCACCGCTCACCTCCTTAGCCAGCTCCCGGTAAGCGATGGCCCCTCGAGAGGTCGGATCGAACACGATGATGGGCTGCCCGAACGAGGGCGCCTCGGACAGACGAACGCTCCGGGGGACGATGTTGCGGCAGACCCGCGGTCCGAAGTGGCTCCGAACCTCGCTGGCCACCTGATCGGACAGCTTGGTGCGGGCGTCGTACATGGTGAGCACGATGGTGCTCAGTTCCAGCCGGGGGTTCAGGTTGCTCTGGACGAGCTGGATGTTGCGGAGGAGTTGACCGAGGCCTTCCAGCGCGTAGTACTCGCATTGCACCGGAACGAGGACCTCATCGGCGGCGGCCAGGCCATTGACCGTGAGGAGCCCGAGCGAGGGCGGGCAATCGATGAGCGTGAAATCGAACTGTCCGTCGAGGCCGTCGACCGCTCGGCGCAGCTTGAGCTCGCGACTGAACGCCGGCACCAACTCGATCTCTGCTCCGGCCAGATCGAGGGTGGCGGGGACTACGAAGAGGTTCCGGACTGCCGTCGGCTCAACCGCGTCTTCCAGCGGACGATCTGCGAGCAGCACGTCGTATACCGAGGCGCTGAGGTTGCGGGCGTCGACTCCGAGGCCTGTCGTGGCGTTGCCCTGGGGGTCGAGATCGACGACGAGCACCCGGTAGCCCAGGGCCGCCAAGCCCGCACCGAGGTTGACGGCAGTGGTGGTCTTGCCCACACCACCCTTCTGGTTGGCGATCGCCAGGGTTCGCGGGAGGGGGCGGGGAGGACGACGGGCAGATGATGCCATTCCCGCCTGCCCACCAGGATCGGTCGGGGATCCGGGCTCGGCGGCATCGGCCTCCGTTGACCCCAAGGCATCAGGATCCTCGTCGCCATCCGGCATCGGTGCGGGGATCTCAGGGGCCGTTGCCGGCTCGAAGCCTCGGCTCGTGTCGTCGGGGGGAGGGTCGTCGGTCGAGACCGGGGAAGTCTCCTCCGATCGGCCGGCATCGTCCGCCTGGTCAGCGACTTCCGCGGTACTGGGTGCGGTATCGGGGTGGAGGACGGTAGGGGAGTCCACACCCCAACGCTCGTGCTCGCCCGATCCTTCATCCTCGTGCGCCTCGTCCATCGACGGCGTGACCGGCTCGGGCCAGGTCTCGACATCCGGCGTCGGCGATTCCCCGGCGTCGAGCTCTCCCCCACCCTCGCCCGGCGCGTCCGGCGCGTGTTCCGGTGCGGCGACTGGAGACCCATGATCGTCGGCGTCGTACCCGCCGTCCTGGTGTTCGACCGCCGGCGACGCCGAGTCGAAGACGGCCGGGTTTCCCCAGCCCCGCTCCCCGCTGTCCATTCGACCATCTTGCCACGGTAGGACGAAGGGTCAAGGGTTTGTTGGGAGTTTCACGTGAAACATCGGCAGTCAGTGAGTCGGCGCGGCCAAGCTCTTGGCCCGGCCCGATGTTTCACGTGGAACGTGAGCTTGGCGGGAGGAACCCTCAGCGACTGCTCAAAAAAGTGGTTTGAGAGCAGGGACGCCTGTACGACGGGGGTAGCCGGGCGGGCAGGGGAGCTGCTGGCCGACGAGACTGAAATGAAATCCGCCGGCAGTCTCGACCAGCCGGGCAGGCCCCATCCCCAGCCGGGCCAGGCCGGTGCTGTCCCACCGGACCCCACTCGAGGCTGGCGGCTCACTAACTACGAGAACGCCGCCAGGCGTCAGGAGCCCGGCAGCGCACTCGGCCACCGCGGCCGGTACGGCGACGCTGCGTGCCACCACCACGTGGGCGGCCGCCCGGTACCGCGGGTCGTGGGCAACGACCTCTGCCCGGTCGCCGAGCACCGACACTCGATCCTCCAGGCCGAGCTGTCGTACCGCCTCATCGAGAAACGCTGCACTGCGGGCCCGGCCGTCGAGCAGGATCCACCGACTACGGAGCCACCTCGCGGCCAGCACGAGTCCTGGGAGCCCGGCACCACTGCCCAAATCAACCAGGATCCCCGCTGGTTGTTCCCCGAGCACCTCAGCGAACCCCCGAGCGTGCTCAATATGACCCTGCAGCGGTCCCGGCCCGACCAAGCCGATGCCCTGGGCGTCGCCGAGCACGGCAAGGAGCCGGTCATCGGCGTTGGCCACCATCACCTGGCCGACGCTACGGCAGACTGCTGGTAGTGACCGCGGCGGGGCGGAGACCAGCGGGACGAGGACTAACCGGCAGAATCGGCGGGACTGATGACCACCCGCCGGCGGGGCTCCTCGCCCTCAGACGACGTCGTGACTCCCTCGATGTCGTTCGCCGAGTCGTGAATCACCTTCCGGTCGGCCGGGGGCATCGCCTCGAGTACCCGGGGGACACCGCTGTCGAGTACCTGGGCGGCTACATCGTGGGTGAAGCGTGCCAGCGATTCCCGGCGCAGCTTTCGGTACCCGCTGACATCGACGACCACCCACCCGTGATGCCCAGCGGCGTGGCGCTGCACCACCGTCCTGGCCAGCTCCTGGACTGCGGCAAGGGTCTGACCACCTGGTCCGATGAGCAGGCCGAGTTCGTCGCCTTCGACGGCGATCTCCTGGGTGTCCTCCCCCAGCTCGTGGCGATCGATGGCGTAGGACGATCCAAAGGCATCGAGAAGGCCCCGAACGAACGTCTCCGCGACCTCCCCGCCGTCGACGGTGGACATGTCACTCGACATTTGCGCTCCTTGCTTGGGGGTGGGCGCTGACCGCGGTCGGCGGGGAGGGGCTTCTGCAACGGGGGCCATAGGCTTCTGGGAGCTGCGCTCGGGCGTGCGCTCGGCGCTTCGCTCGCCGCTGCGCTGATCCCGGCCCCCCGACCGACGACGATCGCGTCGATCGACCTTCGGTCGTGGTGCGGTCGGAAGTACCCGAGCCCGAACCCGGGCCTCCGAGCGCAGACGCCCGAACAGGCCACCCTTGGGTTCTTCCACCACTTGGAACTCAGCGTCGGATTCATGCACACCAAGTTGATCGAGGGCTGCTTCCTTGGCCTCATCGACGGTCTTAGCCGTCACTTCCACCCATTCCACTACTCGCCGTCCTTGTTTAGGTCGCCCGCCGCCGGAGGAAGCGGCAGGGCGAGGGGAGTCGAACCATTCGACCCCTGCGGTTCGGCCGTCTGAGTCGACGGCGCCGCAGGAGAGAGGGGAGACGGTGACGAGGTTGCCTCATCAGGCAGATCCTCCACCGCGTTGTCGGCGCGACCGCTGTGCTGACCGGGCGCCGTGGGTTGCGGGACTTCGGGGCCCGTGCCGCCGGCGCCGTCGGATTTCGAAGGCAGGTCGTTCTTCACCTCGGCGACGGGTTTGCCCGGGCCCGAGTGGCCGTCCGAGCGGGGAGTCTGGCTCGAGTGGCCGTCCGGCCGGGGAGTCTGGTCGGCGTGGCCGTCCGAGCGGGGAGTCTGGTCGGCGCGGGGCGCCTGGCCCGAGCGCGAAGGTTTGCTCTTGGGTCGTGGCGCACCGTGATCCTGGCGTCGCTTGTTGGCGTTGGGCTTGTTCCCGTTCGTCTTGTTCCCGTTCGCCTGGTTGGCGTTCGCCTGGGGCTTCCCCCGCTTGGCCGGCCCGCCGGAGCTCCCACCGAGCGCTTTGGCACCTTTGGCACCCTTAGTGGTCGCTCGGGCACCTTTGGTGGTGACGGGCTTTCCTTTCCCTTTGCCTGCGGGCGGCGTCGGCCCCTTCTTGGCCTTCCCCGACGCCGCCGGGCCGGGCTCGGGCTTGGGCTGGTTCCGGAACATGAAGGCCTGCTGGCCGATCTGCCAAATATTGGAAACAAGGAAGTACACCACCACGCCGGCGGGGATCGTCCAGGAGATAACCACGAAGATGAGCGGGAAGATCTTGCCCATGACCGCCATCTGGGAGTTGGCGCTCTCCTTGGGCAGTCGGGCGGTCAGTTGTCGTTGCTGGTAGAAGCCGGTGGCTCCGACCAGCAGGACGAGGATGGCGAAGGGAATCTCCTCGGATCCGGAGGTGTCCGAGGCCCGTTTGGCCAGGTCCATCCCCCAGGACTCCATCTTGCCGCCCGAGGCCTTCAGAGCCCGGAACAGGCTGCTGCTCTCGGGAACGTTCTTGGGGGCACCTGCCACCTCGCCGCCGGTGACGGCGAGGTCGGTGAGCGTCCCGACGACGACCTTGCCGTTCATCACCTGGGCGGTGGGGACCTTGCCGTCGACAATCTTGGCGCTCGTGACGGTGCCCACGACCTTGCCGTCGACCACTGCCTGGGCGTCGTCAAGGGTGCCCTTGGTGATGACGCCATTTTTCAGCGTCCCGTCACTCACATGGCCGTTCGGTCCGCTCTGCACAATGGCGCCCGCGAGGGGCCCAGCCGGCGCCGTTCCACCCACAGCGACGGCGGCACCCGCAATGGTGAAGCCGATGATGAAGGTACGGGTCAGGCCCAGGATGAGCCGGTACAGGACGATCAGGACCGGGAACTGGATGAAAAGCGGTAAGCAGCCACCGAAGGGGTTGACGTGGTGTTCTTTGTAGAACTTCATCATCTCTTCGTTGAGCTTCTGCTTGTCGCCCTTGTACTTCGCCTGAAGGCGCTTCAGCTCGGGTTGCAGCTTCTGGAGCTGCTGCTGGGATCGAGCCTGCTTGGCCGTCAGCGGGAACGTGAGGAGCCGGACAGCCAGCGTGAGCAGGATGATGGCCACGCCGTACGACGGGATGACGTCGTAGAACCAGGCGAGCACGGTGCCCAGCGCGGTGTAGAGGGGGTCGAGGATCCAGAACGCCGCCAGGACGACTGTGGCCGGCACGTGGAGCATCTACGGCCTCCGCTCGGGGACGGGGTCGACCCCACGGCCGCCCCAGGGATGGCAGCGAGCCAGGCGCCGGGTGGCCAGGTACGCTCCGCGCCATAGCCCGTGGCCTTCGAAAGCCTCCAAGGCGTAGTTCGAACATGTCGGCCAGTAGCGGCACGGCGAAGGCCGGTTCACGGTGATCCGTTGGTAGGCCCGGACGCCGACACAGGCGGCGCGTGCGGCCAGCCGCGGCTGGGGTGCCGCCGGCTCCGTGCCCGAGCAGAGCGCTGGCGCGGACGCCCTGACGGTTGTCACTCCACCGCCTTGGTTCGAGGGAGTGCCGGGGTGTTCGCCACGGCGTTCAACGCTTCGCATACTGCTGTTTTCAGCTCTCCATAGGACGATCGTGCTGCCTCGGGACCGACCCCGATCAGGTAGGGACCCGGTCGTAGGAAGGCCTCTGCCTCGGCGGTAGCCGCCCGCAGGCGTCGACGAACCCGATTGCGGACCACGGCGCCGCCGACACGACGGCCGACCGTGTAGGCGACCCTTGTCGGCTCGGAGGGTTCGCCTTCGACCCACGATACCGTCACCGGCCCTCGTCGCACCCGTCGCCTCGAACGTCGGAGGCGGCCGAAGGTTGCCCGATCGGAGATTGGCTGGATCAGGCGGACAGCTGATGACGGCCCTTGCGGCGACGCGCCGAGAGAATCGACCGACCTGCCCTGGTGGACATGCGGTGGCGAAACCCGTGCCGCTTGGCCCGCCGGCGGTTGTTCGGCTGGTACGGGCGCTTCACCCATGGCCTCCTACGCTGTCGTTACGTGGCATGACGCTCGCTACTTGGCAACACTGTCGTTTCCTGGCAGACCGTTTCCTGGCAGACAAGGCCGTGGCGCGCGCGATCGTGCGCCAACGGTGCAGTCGTCAGGGTAGTCGCCGCCGCGACCTGCTGACGAACGGCCGGCGTTGCGGCCCCAACATTTCCCTTCGGCGGAACCGTAGTGCGGTGGTACGGTTATCAGACGCCCGAGGAGCGGCACTCGGAGTGGGACCCTTGTAACTTCCCTGGCCCCGCATCTCGCGATTCGCCGCACGCAAAGAACGGGTCATCCACAGTTGTGGATACCCATGTGGACGAAGCATTTGACCAGGGAGGGAGACGGCGGGTGGGAAGCGTTGATCGCGCCGAACGTCTATGGGCAACGTCATCGGCGTTGCTACGGGCCAGGCTGCCGGAAGGCACATGGAACACCCTCTTCGTGTCGGCGAGAGCGGTCGGTGGAGACGATGATTGCCTCGTCCTCAGCGTGCCCAGCGCCGTGGTGAAGGACCGGATCCAGCAGAGACATCTGCCGGTGCTCGAGAAAGCTTGCGCCGAGGTCGGTGGACAACCCGTGCACATCCTGCTCGAGGTGAACACCGACGCAGGTGACACCGACGGCCAGGAGGCCGCCGACCACCCCTCGTCGCCGCCATCGGGCGGGGGTGAGGGTGGGGGCCTGGGCGATCGGAGTGGTCCCGACGCGGGTCGCCAGGAACCGCAGGCGGAGCAGGTCGCCGGCCCGAACCAACGACGACTCCAGGACACGTCGCCCAACCCCAAGTACACGTTCGAGGCATTCGTGAGCGGCACATCGAACCGCTTCGCCCTGGCCGCGGCCATGGGTGTGGCCGAGAAACCGGCCCGGTCGTTCAACCCCCTGTTCATTTACGGCGACGCGGGCCTGGGCAAGACCCACCTCCTGCACGGGATCGGCAACTACGTCCACCAGCACTACGAGCACCTGAACGTGGTCTACGTGTCGGCCGAGAGCTTCACCAACGACTTCATCGAGTCGATCCGCACCAACACCCAGTTCGCCTTCAAACAGCGCTACCGCACCTGTGACGTGCTCCTCGTCGACGACATCCAGTTCCTGGAACGCAAGGACGGCACGAGAGAAGAGTTCTTCCACACCTTCAACGCCCTCCACGACGACAACCGCCAGATCGTCATCACCTCGGATCGGTCGCCCAAGAACCTGTCGGCGTTCGAAGATCGCCTGCGCACCCGCTTCGAGTGGGGCCTCACCACCGACGTCCAACCGCCCGATCTCGAGACCCGTCTGGCCATCCTGCGCCGCAAGTCCGAACCTGAGACGCTCCCGCTGCCCGACGACGTGCTCGAGTACATCGCCACCCACGTCACCGACAACATCCGTGAGCTCGAAGGGGCCCTCATCCGCGTGGCGGCCTATGCGAGCATCCACGACGTGCCGGTCACCTTGGCCATCGCCGAGGAGCAGCTCCACCACCTCATCAGTGCCGAGGCCCGCCAGCTCACCCCCCGGATGATCCTCGACGCCACCGCCGAGATGTTCGGCATGACCATTGAAGACCTCACCGGTAAGAGTCGCAGCCGTCCCCTCGTCACCGCCCGACAGATCTCCATGTACGTCTTCCGCCAGATGACCGATTTCAGCTACCCCGCCATCGGCCGGGAGTTCGGTGGCCGCGACCACACCACCGTTATCCACGCCGTCGACAAGATCGGCACGCTGATGAAGCAACGTCGGGCCATCTTCGACCAGGTGACGGCGCTGATGCAGCGTCTCGGAAGCGGGTCATGACCCCAGGGCGAGCCCGCCGGCACACCCGCGCCGTCGGCTGGGGAACGACTGGGGAGTGGCGCGAGTTGTCCCCCGTCGCCGTCAGCCCGCTCGCGTCATCGCGCGAACCTGGGGATGGTTACGGGACAGCGAGGCGGCCCTTCACCTGGGACAATGTTGTTTCGTCCCCAATCCACAGGGCCTACTGCTACTCCCGCCTTTTCTTCTCTACTACTGAATCAAAAGAGGAACGCGTGTGAAGTTCCGTGCCGAACGTGACGCCCTGCTTGAAGCTCTGGGCATGGCAGCAAGGGCTGCTGCCACGCGGGGTGGAGCGATGCCGGCGTTGTCCGGTGTGCGACTGGAAGTGGTCGGCAACAGCCTCCACCTGGCCGGCAGCGACCTCGATCTCACCATCCAGGTTCAGGCCGAGGTAGCCGGCATCGAACCGGGCGTCTGTGTGGTACCAGCCCGGCTGGCCACCGACATCGTGCGGGCGGTCGAGCCCGGCGCGGTGATGGTTTCCGTGGAGGGAAGCGAGGCCATCATCTCCGCCGGCCGGTCGCAATTCGCCGTCCGCCTCCTGCCTGCCGAAGAGTTCCTCCGCCTGCCTGAGCCGTCAGCCGAGGGTGTCACCCTCGACGCCGCAGAGTTGGTCAAAGCGCTGCATCAGGTGGTGCCGGCAGCCAGCCACGACGATGCCCGGCCCATTCTCACCGGGGTATTGCTGGCGGCCGAGAGCGACGGATTGCGCCTCGTGGCCACCGACTCGTACCGGCTGGCCCTGTGTGACCTTCCCGGTACCGACCTGCTCGCCGCCGGCCAGCAGGTGTTGCTCCCGTCGCGCGCCCTGGGTGAGCTCACCAGGGTTGCCGCCGGTGCCGACCAAGTCCGACTGCGCCTCGGCACCGACGAGGCCAGCTTCGAAACGGGCACCGTGCGGGTCACCACCCGCCTCATCGAGGGTGATTTCCCCAACTACCGCCAACTGATCCCGCCCAGCTACCCCAACCGGGTGGTGGTGGGCAGGGAACCGCTGCTCGACGCCGTGCGCCGGGTGAAGCTCCTGGCTCGGGAGGCCACCCCGGTCCGGCTGGCCCTGCGCTCAGAGGGGTTGGAGCTCACCGCCATCACCCAGGATGTCGGCCAGGCTCGCGAAGAGGTCGATGCCAAGTACGAAGGCACCGAGATGGTGGTGGCGTTCAATCCCGAGTTCCTCATCGATGGGTTGGAAGCGACGACGGGCGACCAGGTCGTCATCGAGACCCTCGATGCGCTGAAGCCGGCCACGATCCATGCCACCGAGAGCTCCAACTTCGTCTACCTGTTGATGCCGGTCCGGGTTTCCTGACCCCTGCCGGGCCCGCAGGCTCCATGCCCGACGGCCGACCGGCTCGAAGCGATCGTGCACCTCGACCACCTGTGGCTCACCGACTTTCGTAGTTGGAAGACCGCGGACATGATCCTGGCCCGGGGCCTCACCGTCATCCAGGGCAACAATGCCGCGGGCAAGACCAACCTCTTGGAGGCCATCGCGTACCTGGCCACGCTCTCGTCGTTCCGAGGTGCGCCCAACGAAGCCCTAGTCCGATCCGGATGCACCGAGGCGGTCGTGCGCGGTGAGGGGCACCGCAGCGGCCGGGATCTGCTCCTGGAGGCGGAGATCCGGGTGGCCGGCCGAGGCCGGGTGGCTCTGAACCGCCAACCGGTGCGACGGGCCGCCGCCCTGATGGATGCCCTGCGGGTGAGCGTGTTCTCGCCCGACGACCTGGTGCTGGTAAAGGGAGCGCCAGGCGGACGCCGGCGGTGGCTCGACGACGCCCTCGTGGCGCTACACCCACGCAACGACGCCCTCCGGCGGGAGTTCGAGCGGGTGATCCGTCAGCGGACCGCCCTTCTCGGCCAGGCCCGTGGTCGCCTCAGCCCGGACGTGGCCACCACGCTCGATGTGTGGGACACCAAGCTGGTTCAGACGGGCGAGGCCCTCGCCGACGCCCGAACGGCCTTTCTGGCCCGGGCTCAACCGTTGGTGGCCAAGGCCTACGCCAACCTGGCCGACGATCTCGCCGATGGGGTCCCGGCGGGGAGCGGGGTGCCGGGCCCGAGCGGCCCTTTCAGCGGGGTGCCGGTGACGTTGACCTACGAGGCGCCGTGGCGGGTACAGGGGCTGGCCGAGGCCCTGGCCGAGGTCCGCGACCAGGAGCTCCGCCGGGGTGTGAGCCTGGTCGGACCCCACCGCGACGACGTGGCCCTGTCGGTGGGCGGCCTGGCGGCCCGGACCCAGGCCTCGCAGGGCGAGCAACGCACCCTGGCCCTGGCGCTTCGGCTGGCCGCTCACCTGGTGGTGACTGAGGACCTGGGGGAGCCGCCGGTGTTGCTGCTCGACGACGTGTTCTCCGAGCTCGATGCCCGCCGCAGTCGGGCCCTGTTCGACCACCTGCCGCCTGGCCAGTCCCTCCTCACGACCACCGGGCCGGTACCGGAGGGCGCCGACCCCGAACGCGTGCTCGAAGTGATCGACGGAAAGATCGTTGGGCCCGACGGAGTACCCAACCAGTGACCTGGAAGCCCCTGCCCCGGCCGGGCGACGACGACAAGGGTCGACCCCCGCGCCCTGTGGGCGATTCGCTCGGTGTGATGGCCCGCCATCTGGGGGCCCCGCCACCGGAGGCACTGGCGAGTCTGTTCCAGCAGTGGGAGACCCTCGTGGGGCCGGCCGTGGCCGCCCATTCCCGACCCGTGTCGCTCGTGCGGGGCACGCTGGTGGTGGCCGTCGACCAACCGGGCTGGGCGGCCCAGCTCGGCTGGTTGTCCGACGACATCGTCCGCCGCCTGGCCGAGGCGCTCGGTCCCGGCGTGGTGACGGAGTTGGTGGTGCGTGTCCGCCCGGGTTGAGGGCGGTTTCTGGTATCCTTGGGTACGTGTCATTCAACCCGCTGACCTGGGGTTTCACCCTGGATCAGCCGGCTCTTCCTCCGAATCGGCACCCTTGCGACCACCCGGTCGCCCCACCCGTCGAAATCGCGAAAGGCCGCGTTTAGTTGGCCCAGACAACGTCGTACGGCGCCCAGGACATCACCGTCCTCGAGGGCCTGGAGCCCGTCCGGAAGCGCCCCGGAATGTTCATCGGCTCCACGGGTCTCAACGGCCTCCATCACCTGGTCTACGAAGTGGTCGACAACTCCGTCGACGAGGCCATGGCCGGGTTCTGCACCCGGATCGACGTCACCCTTCTGCCTGACGGGGGTTGCCGGGTCGTCGACAACGGCAGGGGCATCCCGGTGGGGCGCGATCCCCGCTTCAAGTCCAAGTCGGCCGCCGAGGTGGTGCTCACCACCCTGCACGCCGGCGGAAAGTTCGGCAGTGGCGCCTATCAGGTCTCGGGCGGTCTGCACGGGGTCGGGGTGTCGGTGGTCAACGCCCTGTCGCGCCGTCTCGAGCTCGAGATCGACCAGCACGAGCAGCGCCACCGCATGGTCTTCACCAACGGCGGGAGGCCCGAGGGGCACCTCGAGGTGGTGGGCCAGTCCTCCCGGGGCCGCACCGGTACGGGCGTGACCTTCTGGCCCGACGCCGCCATCTTCGAGTCCGAGGGCACCGAGTTCCGGGCTCAGACCATCCTCGAGCGCCTCCAGATCATGGCGTTCCTCAACAAGGGCCTGGAGATCCGCTTCCGCGACGAGCGGGAGGGCAAGGAGCAGGAACAGATCTTCCGGTACGCCGGCGGCATCGTCGACTTCGTCCGCCACCTGAACCACGCCAAGGAGGCGTTGTTCAAGAAGGTGGTGCACTTCGAGTCGATCGAGGAGAAGCAGGAGGCCGAGGTCGCCCTGCAGTGGAACACCGGCTACCACGAGGGCATTCACAGCTTCGCCAACGGCATCGCCACCATCGAGGGGGGCATGCACGAGGAGGGGCTCAAGAAGGCCCTCACCAACGCAGTCAACCGCTACGCCCGGGCCAAGGGTCTCCTGAAGGAGAAGGACGACAACCTCCAGGGCGAAGACATCCGCGAGGGCCTCACCGCCATCGTCAGCGTGAAGGTACGTGAGCCCCAGTTCGAAGGGCAGACCAAAGCCAAGCTGGGCAATGTCTCCGTGCGGTCGATGGTGGAGCGCACCACGTTCGAGAAGCTGGGCGACTGGCTCGAGGAACACCCGCCCGAGGCCCGCCAAGTCGTGCAGAAGGCCGTGCAGGCGGCCCGGGCCCGCCTGGCCGCCCGCCAGGCCCGGGAGGTCATCCGCCGCAAGACGCTGCTCGAAGGGGCGGGGCTCCCCGGCAAGCTGGCCGACTGCTCCTCACGCGACCCGAGCGAGTCCGAGTTGTTCATCGTGGAGGGCAACTCCGCTGGTGGCTCGGCGATCAACGCCCGCGACCCCATCCACCAGGCCATCCTGCCGATCAGAGGCAAGATCCTCAACGTCGAGCGGGCCCGCATCGACCGAATGCTGAAAAACATCGAGATCCAGTCCCTCATCTCGGCCATCGGTGCCGGCGTGGGCGAGGAGTTCGACGAGACCAAGATCCGTTACGACAAGGTCATCCTGCTGGCCGACGCCGACGTC
>JBBRXY010000052.1:0-22549 GCA_038238185.1 Acidimicrobiales bacterium | reverse complement strand
CCCGGGGCCCCCCAAAAACACCCATGTGGCGTTTGGGCGGGGTTGGGGGGCCCCCGCCCCCCCCCAACCCCGACCAGAACGGGAAGAGTCGGTCAGGGGGCGATCGTGATGGCGCTGGCGACGGCGCTGGCCACCCCGGCCAGGCGCACCCGGTCGTTGTGGCTGCCCAGCACGACGAAGAGACAGAAGGCCCGCTCGTCAAGGGTAAAGAAGTACTGCGAGGCCGACCGGCCGGGCACGACCTTGGGCATGCCGTTCGGGCTGAACGACTCCGGGCGCAACGACGAGGGCAGCCCGTCGTTCGCGAACAGGGCCGTGCCCGCTGCCTCCCGGCCGTACTCGAGGAGCACTACGAGCACGTCGGAGTCGGTCATCTGGTCGACGGCCCCGGCGCCGAAGTCTCCGGGGTCGGAAGGGAGGGCGAAGGTCGCGGCGTGCAACGCCCGGTTGGTCGTGTCGCTCGTCTCGTCGCGCCGGGTGTAGATCCGGCCGTCCCATCCCTGCGGCAGGTCGACGTCGAACCCGTGCCCGGAAAGCTTCCTCACGACTTCCTCGCTCTCGTCGTCATCGGCCCACCGCCATCGCGGCGACCGCCAGGCCGACGGCGGCCTGCATCCCAAGGCTGACCCGGCGCGATCTGGGACCCCAGGATCGCATGCGTCGATGCGCGCTCCGCAGCTGCTCGGGCCGTTGCACGTGGCGAACGCTGAGGATGATCAGGCTGCGGGCCAGGCCGAAGGTGGTCCCGATGGCTCCGCCGACCAGCGGCGACCCCGATACCAGGGCCAGCGCGAAGGTCGCGTAGATGGCGGCGGTGTTCACCACCGTGACCACGCCGAGGCCCAGCTGGAACCCGAAGCTCAGGCCGGTGACCCACCCGCGATACCGGTCGAGCCAGTCCTTGTCGACCTGACGATGGATGGTGGGCAGCCGCAGACCACCCAAGCCCAGATCCGCGGCCAGGCCCAGGCCGCACACGGCCGCGATGATCGCCGCCGACGCGACCAGCCCACTTCTCGAACCCACCAGCCCGCCGACCAGGCCGAGAAGGGCGCCCATGACAGCACCGCCCAGCACCGAGCCAACTACGTAGGCGGACGCGGTTCGGCTCCATCGGTGGTTGCGCGCCCGCTCCCCGAGCGGGTTGATGCTGGCCAGCATCGACTCGCCTCACGGCGACCAGCTCGACCGGATCCCCGCGGCGGTGGCCATGGACGCGCCAGCAGTCAACACCAGCCAGGTCGGCATGGTCAGCTGTCCTCGGGCGGCGACCAGCGGCGCCGCCGGGGCACAGCGGCAGCGCTGGGCGGCGAGGCCGGCGACGGGTACAGGCTCGGGTGGCCGGGCAAAATTCCCGCCTCCGCCAGCTCGCGGTCGGACCGGGTCTCGGTGTCGAGGCTACCGGTGTCGGTCTGTACGGAGTTGGGCGGGACGGGCGAGGCGGGCGGGCGGCGACGAGCTCGGCCACCAGCCTCCTCGGCATCGGCCAGGGCCTGGCCCAGCAACGAAGTGACCTGCTTCCAGCTCTGCCCGGCGCCCTCACCGATCACCCGGCCCGACGGTCCGTCGACGTAGACGAAGTAGGGCGCCACGGGTACCCGGTAATCGGTCCACGCCTCGGTCGACCGCACGACGGGCCCGTCGGGGGCCGCCAGCTCGAGGAGTCGGGAAGGGCTCTCCTGGTCGGGACCCTTCACCACGACGACGAGACGGGCTCCGCCGGGCACCGGGAGCCGGCGGTGGTCGTGGAACACGTCCCAGAACCCCTCACAGGTCAGGCACCCAGTGGTGAGGAAGGCCAGGAGGGTGTCGTGGCGGGCACCGACGATGCCGACGCTCATGGGTTCGTCGGTGACGCTGGTTCCGGTGACGTCGGAACCATTGCTGGGCGAGGTCCCCGGCTGGGGTGGGCGGGCCCGGATCTCCGGTTCTGCGTCGGGGTCGAGCCCGGCTCCCAAGCTGTGCAGGCGGCGGAGGATCTCGGCATGGCTGCGGAGGAGCCCGAACACGAGCACTCCGAGCAGCACGATGGCCACCGCCTCGATGGCGACTAGCGGCAGCACGGCGTCTTGCTCGGTCCTTGGTCGCGGCGGGCCTCCGCTCCACTGTGTTCCTCAGGGACACCGTGGTCCTCGCTCATGTGAGGGGGACACCTCGCCACAGCTGGTTGGGCCCGCCGTTCCACGCCCACTGGATCACCCCGGCACCTTCGGCGGTGGACCCGCCGGCCACGTCCATGGCCAAGCCGCTACCGACGTTGATGAACACCGACGCGTCACCTACGGCGTAGAGACGCCAGCGCTGGTTGTCGCCGCCGTGCCACTGCCACTGGATGACCGACGCGCCGTTCTGCGTCGACGCTCCGGCCACGTCGAGCACCCGCTTGCTGGCTTGGCACACGAAGACGAAGGACCCGTCGCCGATGGCCTGGGGCAGCCAGCGTTGGTTGTTGCCACCGTTGGGCGACCACTGGATGACCCTGGCCCCGTCGTTGGTGGCGGCGCCGGCCACATCGAGGGCCTTGCCGCTGTGGATGGCGATCAGCTCGAAGCCAGGGAGGAGCGGTGCTGGAGCCGGTGGTGGCGGTGGACAGGCGGCCGTGTGGTTGGCGGTGGCGTTGTCGTAGCGGAGCGTGCTACCGCACGCGGGAATGAAGTCGTAGGGCGGCGTGCAGGTGACGATGCGGCAGACGATGGCCGTCGTCTCGGCGATCTCGGTGTGGCACTGGCCGTAGCGGAAGACGTTGCAACTGGTGGCCCGGTGGTTGCAGTCGCCGTTGGCGCAGCTGCAAGGGGGGACGGCGTTGGCGTTGGCATTGCAGTCGATGAAGTAGCGGGCGCCCCCGCCGCAGTAGTCGGAACCGTCGGCTCTCCACCACCCGCCCTCGAAGGTGCCCGGCGGGCACGAGTTGGCTCCGTTGTTGACCACGCAGCAGAACTCGGTGTACCCGTCGTAGCACGTGGAGCCGCAGTCGCACGCGGTCCCGTGGTCGTTGCAGATGGCGCCATAGGCGGTGCCGGGGCGGACCAGGTATCGCCACGGGCCGACGGCGAGGGCCGAGCCGACCACGGCGCTGCGCACCAGGAAGCCCCGCCGCGACGTGCGAGCCTCGAGCAGCGCCGACCCCTTCTCCACCAGCCACTGGCTCATGTCGACCTCGGGCCGGGACGTCGGCCGTAGGTGGCCAACCGGGGGACGAATGTTAGGGCCAGGTAGGCGAACAGGGCGGCCGAGGTCGTGAGCACCACGAACAACGATACGACCAGAATGTTGGTGTCGAGGTGTACCGAGGCCCATCCCCGGCTGCCAGGAGCCAACGCCACGAACCCCGCCACCACGGCGGCGACGGCGTTGAGCACCAGGTGGCCGACGGTGGGCGGCGTGTCCTCCCGTCCGAAGCACCCGCACGACTGCAGGGGAGCGTGGCGCAGGAGAGCGACGAGGACGAACGTGGCGAGCAGGACGTAGAACCCGCACACGGCCAGTGCCAACGGACGGCTGACCCACAGCACCGCTCCAACGGACACGACGACGGCGACCAATCCACCCACCCGGACGGCACGCGCCGACGCCGGCGCACCGATGGTCCGGAGGGCGCCGACGGTGGCGGCCGGCCGCCACAACTCGAGCACTCCGCCCAGGCACAGCAGTAGGGCTGCGCCGACGAATGGACCGCCCAGTGCCGCCATGGCTTCAGGCTAGCGCCGTCCCGGACAAGGGTGGTTCAGGGGACGGGCAGCCCCAGGGTGAAGTCGTTCTCGGAGATGGCCACCTCGACCCGGCCGGCGCTGCCCGGCGCAGCGTTGTCGTCGATCGCCGGAGTCGCCCCGGGGAGCGTCGCCGAGGCGCCGGGGTCGAGGGCACCATCGTGGGGGGTGAAGCTGCACGTGCCCGACGAATCGCGCACAGGCACCGGAGCGGGCGAACCGCCGGCGTTCAGCTCGACTCGGAGAGGAGGAAACGGAACCGCTCGACCATTGTCGGCGTTCACGACCGTGACGACCACCGAGAGCGAGCTCTTGCCGGGAGCGGCACCGGGCGCGCACACGGTGGCCGTTCCCCCTGGACTGCGGTCTCCCACGGCGAGGGTGATGCGGTAACTGCCGTTGGCCGTGGTGGCCGTGCCGGTGGCGCTGCGCGCAGAGCCGGTGCCGCCCGGGACCGAGGTGGTCCCTCCGCCAGAGGTGCCTGCGCCCTTCGGCGGGTCGCTCCCGCACCCGGCCAGGGCAAGGGCGACCACCACCACCAGGCCCGCCGCCTTCCCGGTTGTCATGGGGGAAAGCTAACAGCGGCGCGGTAGCGTCGGCGCGGTGGCCAGCGCGGTCGGGGACCTGTTCGGGGCGGCCCTTCAGGACCGCTTGGCCCGTACCGCCCCCCTGGCGGCGCGCCTGCGTCCGGCCACGCTCGACGAGATGGTCGGCCAGGAGCACCTCCTGGGCCCCGGCCGGCCCCTTCGCAGCCTGATCGAGGCCGACCGGCTGTCGTCGGTGATCTTGTGGGGCCCGCCGGGGACGGGTAAGACGAGCCTGGCCCGGCTCATCGCCGGGGCCACGGCCAAGTCTTTCGAGACCCTGTCGGCCGTGTCCGCCGGCGTGAAGGACGTGCGCGAGGTGGTCGAGCGGGCCCGGCGCCGCCTGGGCGAGCATGGTCAGGGCACGATCCTGTTCCTCGACGAGGTCCACCGGTTCAACCGCTCCCAGCAGGACGTGCTGCTGCCGTTGATCGAAGAAGGACTGCTCGTCCTCATCGGAGCGACCACGGAGAACCCGTACTTCGAGGTCAACGCCCCTCTCCTGTCGCGCTCCAGCCTGTTCCGGCTGGAGCCGCTCGGCGCCGACGCCGTCCGCACCCTGACGACCCGGGGGCTCGCCGTCGAGCACGCGACCGCCGAACCGGCCGCCATCGACCATCTCGTCGACCGCGCCGACGGCGATGCCCGCGTGGCCCTCAACGCCCTGGAGGTGGGCGTGGCCCTGGCGGCGGCGCGGACTGGGAACGAGGACCGCCGGCGGCGGGGAGGGGGCCCCGGCCGCTCGGAGGAAGACGGAGTTGAGGCCCCGTCCGGGGCGGCGAAGCCACCAACCAGCACAGTGACGCTGGCCGATGCCGAGGCTGCCCTGTCGGCCCGGGCCCTGCGCTACGAGCGCGACGAGCATTACGACATCGTGTCGGCGTTCATCAAGAGCGTCCGGGGCTCGGACCCCGACGCCGGCCTCTACTGGCTGGCCCGCATGCTCGAAGCGGGCGAGGATGCC
Source organism: Acidimicrobiales bacterium (assembly GCA_038238185.1). Classification (GTDB taxonomy): domain Bacteria; phylum Actinomycetota; class Acidimicrobiia; order Acidimicrobiales; family AC-14; genus DATAQC01. The sequence continues at coordinate 17,294 of JBBRXY010000052.1, read as the reverse complement.
CGATTCATCGCCCGTCGCCTGGTGATCCTCGCCTCCGAGGACGTCGGCATGGCCGACCCGACCGCTCTGCTCATCGCTGACGCTGCCGCCCGGGCGGTGGAGTTCGTCGGCCTTCCCGAAGCTCAGCTCAACCTGGCCCAGGCCGTGATCCATCTGGCGACGTCGCCCAAGTCCAACCGGGTGACCTCCGCCCTGGGCCGGGCCCGGGCCGACGTGGCCGATCGACCGGCGGGCGTCGTGCCCGCCCACCTCCGGGATGCGTCGTACCGGTCGGCACGATCCCTCGGTCATGGTGCCGGGTATGACTATCCTCACGACGATCCCCGAGGTTGGGTTCCCCAGGAGTACCGCCCACCTGAGGTCGCCGGACGGATCTACTACGAGCCGTCCGAGCTGGGCGCTGAACAGGAGGTGGCCGAGCGCATGCGATGGAATGATCGGGTGATCGAATGAGCCCCGGCGAGGTAGCCGCGGTGGTGGCGGCGGTGTCCCTGGCCATTCTCGTGGTCGGGGTCCTGCTGTCGTTGGGAGCGATGTTGCGCACGATGGCCGAGATGCGACGGGCCGTCGAGGAGTTCCGTCGCTCGTCGGTGCCCCTGCTCACCGAGGTCCACGCCACCGTTCGCCAGGCGAGCATGGAGCTGGCCAAGGTCGACACCATCCTCGACCGGGCCGACTCCATCGCCGGCACGGTCGACTCCGCCTCCCGGCTCTCCTACCGGGCCTTCTCGACGCCCGTCATCAAGACCATGGCGCTGGCCACCGGGAGCGCCCGGGCGTATCGCGCCTTCCGTAAGAAGAAGAGCTGAGCTCGTTGTTCAAGCGGCTGTTCTGGCTCATGGTGGGCATCGCCATCGGGTTCGGCACGTCGTTTTGGATGTACCGCCTGGTACGAGACACCATGGAGCGCTACGCCCCCGAGCAGGTGGCCGAGAACCTGGCCAGCGCCGCCCGCCGGATGGGCGACGACCTGCGCGACGCCGTGGCCGAGGGCCGTCAGGCGATGCGGGAGGCCGAAGCCGAACTGCGCGCCGGCCACCGGCGTTTCTGAGGGGTCGATTCCTTCGAGAACGTCGGAGGATCGCCGCGCCTCGGGTGTCGGGTGACCGTCCACCCAGCCCGCCCGGGTCGGCCGCTTGGCCGGCGAACGGCCGGGGGCGCGGTCGGTAGGCTGACCACGCCCATGACTGCCGACGAACTTCGCCGCGCCTTCACCTCCTTCTTCACCGAGCGGGGGCACGTTCCCATCCCCTCGTCCGGCCTCATCCCTCACCATCGGGCCGCTCCGCTGTTCACCAACGCAGGCATGAACCAGTTCCTGCCCTACATCCTCGGTGAGGAGGCGCCCGCCGCCCCTCGGGCCACGTCGGTGCAGAAGTGCGTCCGCATCCGGGGCAAGCACGACGACATCGCCAACATCGGCGTCACCTGGGGACACCTCACGTTCTTCGAGATGTTGGGCAACTTCAGCTTCGGCGACTACTTCAAGGCGGGAGCGATCCCACTGGCCTGGGAGCTGCTCACCGAGGTGCTGGGTGTCGACCCCGACCGGCTGTGGATCACCGTCCACGAGAGCGACGACGAAGGGGCCCAGCTGTGGCTCGACACCGTCGGGGTGGTGCCCGACCGCATCCAACGCATGGGCGACGACAACTTCTGGATGATGGGCGACACCGGCCCGTGCGGGCCCTGCTCGGAGATCTACTTCGACAAGGGGGACGCCTTCGGAGAGGGTGGGGGCCCGGCCCACGGCGCCCCTCTGCGTTTCCGCGAGCTCTGGAACCTGGTGTTCATGCAGTACGACCGCCAGCCCGACGGCTCGCTGGTCGACCTGCCCATGCGCATCATCGACACCGGTGCCGGCCTCGAACGCTGCCTGACCGTGCTCCAGGGCGTGGAGTCGGTGTTCGACACCGACATCCTTCGCCCCCTCGTCGCCGCCGCGGCCAAGGCCACCGGTCGCTCCTACGGGGCCGACCCCGCCGTCGACACCATCCTGCGCATCCTCGCCGACCACGGTCGCTCGATGAGCTTCTTGGTGAGCGACGGCGTGTTCCCGTCGAACGAGGACCGGGGGTACGTGCTCCGCCGCATCATCCGTCGGGCCGTCCGCCACGCCTTCGCCCTCGGCGTCGACCGGCTGGTGACCCCGGCCCTGGTGGAGGCCACCATCGAGGAGATGGGCGGCGCCTACCCGAAGCTGGCCGACGACGCCGACTTCGTCACCGGGGTGGTGACTCGGGAGGAGGAGCGCTTCCGCCAGACCCTGCGGTCGGGGTCGGCCATCCTGGAAGAGGAGCTCACTGGCGCGTCGGGCGGGCGCCTGTCGGGGGCCACCGCCTTCCGGCTCCACGACACCTTCGGCTTCCCCCTTGAGCTCACCCTAGAGGTGGCCGCGGAACGGGGCGTCGAGGTCGACCTGGCCGCCTTCGACGCGGAGATGCAAGCCCAGCGTCAGCGAGCCCGCGATGCCGCCCACCCCGGCGGCGGAGGGGCTGCGGAGCCGGCTCGGATTGCCGCCTACCGCGAGTTGGTCGAGCAGTTCTCCGCCACCGAGTTCACCGGGTACACCGAGACCGAGAGCCGGGGGCGCGTCCTGGCGGTGCTCGACGGTCCCGACACCGACGGCTCTCCCACCGTCGAGGTGTTCCTCGATCGCACGCCGTTCTACGCCGAGTCGGGGGGCCAGGTCGGCGACACCGGTGTCATCGCCACCGAGGACGCGTCAGTGGAGGTCTTCGCCACCACGGCCGCCGTGCCCGGCCTCACCCGGCACAGCGCTCGGGTCGTCACCGGCCGTCTCGAAGCCGGCCAGGAGGCCGCTGCCGCCGTCGACGTCGAGCGCCGCGACGCCATTCGTCGCAACCACACCGGCACTCACCTCCTCCACGGCGCGCTCCGCGAGGTGCTGGGTTCGCACGTGAAGCAAGCCGGCTCGCTCGTCGCCCCCGACCGGCTCCGGTTCGACTTCAGCCACTACGGCCCGCTGTCGGCCGAGGAGCTGGCGCGGGTCGAGGAGGTGGCCAACGTCCAGGTTCTCGACAACGAGCCGGTGCGGGCCTACGAGACTTCCAAGGCCGAGGCCGAGCGCCTGGGCGCCATCGCCTTCTTCGGCGACAAGTACGGCGAGGTGGTCCGGGTGGTGGAGGCGGGCCGTCGCTCGGTCGAGCTGTGCGGGGGCACCCACGTGGCCGCCCTGGGCACGATCGGCCCGATCAAGATCGTGTCCGAAGGCTCTATAGGGGCCAACCTGCGGCGCATCGAGGCGGTGACGGGCACGGCCAGCCTCGACCGCATCCGCAGCGGCGAGATGCTCCTCGACCGGGCCGCCGCCCTGCTCCGGGTGTCGCCCCCCGAGGTCCCCGAGCGGGTCGAGAAGGTGCTCGAGGAGAACCGCGCCCTCAGCGACCGGGTGAAGGCCCTGGGCGCCGAACGGGCCGCGTCGGCCGCGCTCACCCTCGCCGCCGATGCCGCCGACGGCGTGGTGGTGGCCCGCCGGCCCGACGGCACGCCGCGCAACGAGTTGGAGGCCCTGGCCGTCGCCGTGCGCGACCGGCCGGGCATGCGAGTGGTCGTGCTCGGGGCCGCCGGCGAGGCCGGTGGCAAGGGTGCCACCCTCGTGTCGGTGGTGGCCGCCGGCAGCGGACTGGTGGCATCGGACCTGCTGGTCGACGCGGCCAAGATCGTGGGTGGCGGTGTCGGCCGCAACCCCGAGCGGGCCGTGGCCGGCGGGCGCGACTCCAGCCGCCTCGACGAGGCCCTCGACAGCGTCCGTGCGACCGTCCCCGGGCACGAGGCGAATGCCGGGCCGGAGGCGGGTCCCGCATGAGGGTCGTCGGCATCGATCTGGGCACCCGGAGGGTGGGCGTGGCCGTGAGCGACAGCGGTGGCAGGGTGGCCACACCCCACACCGTGGTCGTCCGTACCGGCGACGACGCCGCCGACCGGGCGCGCCTGGTCGCGGTGATCGGTGACCTGGCGGCCGAGGCGGTCGTCGTGGGCCTGCCGCTCTCCCTCGACGGCAGTACCGGACCCGCGGCCCGCTGGGCCACCGAAGAGGCGGCGGCGATGCGGGCCCTCCTCGAGGTTCCCGTCGAACTGCACGACGAGCGACTCAGCACGGTGACGGCCCTGCGGGCCCCGGTGCTCGGCGGCGGGCGGAAGGCCCGGCGGAAGCCGGTCGACGGGCAGGCCGCCTCGGTGATGCTCCAGTCCTGGCTCGACTACCACCGCCGAGCGGCGACCCAATGAGTTTGGAGACGGCCTACGGGGTCGACGATCCGTTCGACGGCCACGTCGAAAGGCGGCGACGCTGGCCGTTGATCCTGGCCGCCGTCCTGCTCGTCGTCGTGGCCATGGGCGCCCTGGGTGTCATCTGGGCGAAGGGCCAGATCAACCCGTCGGGATCACCGGGTGCGGAGATCCACCTCACCATTCCCCCCGGTCAATCGACCTCGTCCATCGCCAAGATCCTGCAGGACAACGACGTGATCGGTAGCGCCACCGTGTTCCGCTACTACACCCGTTTCACCGGCGCCGGCGACATGAAGGCCGGGGACTTCACCTTCCACCACAATCAGCACCTGTCGGAGGTGGTCAAGATCCTCCAGAAGGGCGGCCAGGCGCCCAACGACCGGGTGACGATCCCCGAGGGCCTCACCCTGAACGAGATCGCCGCCAAGGTGGGCACGGTTCCCGGCCGTTCGGCCGACCGGTTCCTGGCTGTGGCCAAGAGCGGTGCGGTCCGTTCGCAGTTCCAGCCCCCCGGCTCGACCAATCTCGAGGGCCTCATCCTCCCCGACACCTACTTCGTCGACCGCACCGACGACGAGACCAAGATCCTCACCCGCATGGTCACCGCTTTCGACACCTATGCAAACCAGATCGGCCTGCCCGCGGCGGCCGCCGCCCTCAACCTCACGCCCTTCGAGGTGGTGACGACGGCGTCGTTGGTGGAGCGCGAGGCGGGTGTCGACGAGGACCGCCCGCTCATCGCCCGGGTCATCTACAACCGCATCAAGAAGGGCATGCCGCTGCAGATCGACGCCACCGTGCAGTACGCCCTGGGCGTCAACAAGAAGAGTCTCTCCATCGCCGACACGAAGGTGAATTCTCCCTACAACACCTACCAGATCAAGGGCCTGCCGCCCGGCCCCATCGCCAGCCCCGGGCGCAAGTCCCTGGCCGCGTCGCTGAGTCCCCCACCGTCGACCTACCTCTACTACGTGCTCATCGACAAGAGCGGCAAGCACGCCTTTGCCACCACCGACGCCGAGTTCTCCAAGCTCGCCGCCGAGGCCACCGCCAAGGGGCTCCGCTGACCCCGGCCGAGGGAGCCCTGGCACCAGAGACGTCGATGGTCCCGGGCCCCCGCACCCGTTTGGCTGGCATCATCGGTGACCCGGTGCGCCATTCTCTTTCGCCGGCCATGCACAACGCCGCCTTCGCCGCGCTGGGACTCGACTGGGCCTACCTGGCCTTCGAGGTCCCCGAAGGTCACGCCCACGCGGCCGTGGCCGGCGCCCGCGCTCTCGGGTTCGTCGGGCTGTCGGTGACCATGCCCCACAAGGCGGCCGTGGTCCACGCCGTCGACCGCCTGTCGCCGGTCGCCGAGGCCCTCGACGCAGTGAACACGGTGGTGCGGAGGGCGGGCGACGTGCTCGAGGGAGACAACACCGACGGCATCGGGTTCCTCGACTCGGTGCGCCAGGACGAGGGCTTCGAGCCGGCCGGCCGGCGGTGTCTGGTGATGGGCGCCGGAGGGGCAGCGCGGGCAGTGGTCAAGGCTCTGGCCGACGCCGGGGCGGGCGAGGTGGTGGTGGTGAACCGCACGCCGGGTCGGGCCGCGGCCGCCGCCGCCCTGGCCGGCGCCGTCGGACGCGTGGGCGTGATGGCCGACGCAGCCGATGCCGACCTCGTCGTCAACGCCACCCCGATGGGGATGACGGTGGCCGGTCGCCCCGGTGCCGACGTGTTGGCGATCGACGGAAGCGGGCCGGACACGCGCTCGTCCGACCACGTCCGAGCCGCGGCGTCAGCCGTCGATGCCACCTATCTCAGTCCCGGACAACTCGTGGTCGACCTCGTCTACCACCCGCTCGTCACGCCGTTGCTCGATGCCGCCCGCTCCCGGGGTGCCACCGGGGTGAGCGGTCTCGGCATGCTGATCCACCAGGCGGCGCATGCCGTTCGGCTGTGGACGGGCGAGGACCCGCCTCTCGGCGTCATGTCGGCCGCCGCCCTGGCCCAGCTGTCCAAATGACCGTGGACACGTGACCGTCGAGCTGGCCGAGTGATCACGGGCTCGGCCGCATGACCGCGGTGGTGGCGGTGGTGTGCGGCCTCGTCGGCCTCTATGTCGGCACTTACCTCAACCTGGTGATCGACCGGGTGCCGCAGAAGAAGCCCATGCGACCGCTGCGCGCCGGCTGCCGGAACTGCCTCGATGCTGACAACGCCTCCGCCGGTCTCCCGCTCCTGCCCTGGGTGGTCCTGCGCCTTCGTTGCCCGACCTGTGGCGAGCGAGTCTCGCTGCGCTACCCCCTGGTCGAGTTGGCTACGGCCGCGTTCTATGCCGCCATTGCCGTCCGCCTGGGGGCCAATGCCGCTCTGCCCGCCTTCCTCGTGTTCTTCGCGTGCCTGGTGGCCATCAGCGTGATCGACATCGAGCTGCAGATCATCCCCAATCGCATCATCTATCCCACGATCGCCATGTCGCTCCCGTTGCTCGCCCTGGCCGCGGTGGCCGAGGGCGACATCCGCCGGATGGAGACAGCACTGGCCGGCGCCGGAATTGCCTTTGCCATCCTGCTGGTCGTGCACCTGATCTCGCCCGCCAGCATGGGTTTCGGCGACGTGCGCCTGGCCTTCATCCTGGGCCTGTTCCTGGGTTGGTTCGACCTGAGTCACGTAGCCATCGGGCTGTTCGTGGGGTTCGCCCTGGGGGCCATCGTCGGCCTGGGCCTTATGCTCTTCGGGGGCCGCAGCGGCAAGGACAGCGTGTCCTTCGGGCCGTTCCTCGCCGCCGGGGCCGCCGTGGCCGTGCTGTTCGGCGAACCCCTCCTGCACTGGTGGCTACGCACCTGAGCAACCCTGCTCCGTTGGGCTGCCACTCACCCTGAGGCCGTGGCACTCCCGTCGTCGAACTGGGCCACCTCGGTGGATCCCTGAAGGGCGAGGGTCGAGGCGCTTCCACCGGAGACGATCTTGGCCACCTCGTCGAAGTACCCGGCCCCCACCTCGCGTTGGTGGCGGGTGGCGGTGTAGCCCTCGGCCTCCAGGGCCATCTCCTGGTCCTGGAGGGCCACGTAGGCGGTCATGTCGGCCGTTGCGTAGTTGTTGGCCAGCTCGAACATGGAGGCGTTCAGGGCGTGGAAACCGGCCAGGGTGATGAATTGGAAGCGGTAGCCCATGGCTCCCAGCTCCTTCTGGAAGCGGGCGATGGTGGAGTCGTCGAGGTGGCGGCGCCAATTGAACGACGGCGAGCAGTTGTAGGCGAGGAGCTTGCCGGGGAACCGGGCATGGATGGCGTCGGCGAACTGGCGGGCCTGGTCGAGGTCGGGCGTCGAGGTCTCGCACCAGAGCAGGTCGGCATGAGGCGCATAGGCCAGGCCCCTGGCGATCGCCACGTCGATCCCCGCGGTCGTGCGGAAAAACCCCTCGGGTGTCCGCTCGCCGGTGAGGAACCGGTGGTCGCGAGGGTCGATGTCGCTCACGACCAGGTTGGCGCCGAGGGAGTCGGTGCGGGCCACGAGAACGGTGGGCACACCGGCGACGTCGGCCGCCAGCCGGGCTGCGGTCAGGGTGCGGATGACCTGGGCGGTGGGCACCAGGACCTTGCCCCCCATGTGCCCGCACTTCTTCTCCGCGGCCAGCTGGTCCTCGAAGTGCACCCCCGCGGCTCCGGCCTCGATCATCGAGCGCATGAGCTCGTAGGCGTTGAGGGGCCCTCCGAACCCGGCCTCGGCGTCGGCCACGATGGGGGCCAGCCAGTGGTGGGCGACGTACCCCTCGGACCATTCGATCTGGTCGGCCCGGCACAGGGCGTTGTTGATGCGCCGCACGAGTGAGGGGACGCTGTTGACCGGGTAGAGGCTCTGGTCGGGGTAGACCTGCTCACCCTGGTTGGCGTCGGCGGCCACCTGCCAGCCGCTCACGTAGATGGCCTCGAGACCGGCCTTGACCATCTGAACGGCCTGACCGCCGCTCAGGGCCCCGAGGGCATGCACGTAGTCGTTGGCCCCGAGCAGGCGCCACAACCGCTCGGCCCCGAGCTGGGCCAGGGTGTGGTCGATCATCACCGAGCCGCGCAGGCGCACCACCTCCTCCGCCGAGTAGGGGCGCTCCACCCCGTGCCAGCGGGGATCGCTGGTCCACTTGTCCTCCAGCGCGTCGATGTCCCCCAGGGGGTGGTGGTTGGTCACGCCCATGTGATGGTCCCTTCTCAGCGGGTCGGCGTTCAGTCGACGAGGTCGTAGGCGGCAAGGGTGAGGAACTCGACGAAGGTGTCGCCGACGGCGACCTGTTCGAACAGGGCGCGGGCGTCATCGAAACGTCCGGCCGCGAAGGCGTCCTCGCCGAGGGCCGTACGCAGGACGACGAGCTCCTCGTCGGCCATCGTGCGCACCAGCTCAGCCGTGACGCGTTGGCCGTCTGCCACTCCGCTCAGAGGGCCGCTCTGGCCGGCGAGGGTCACGCCCTGGTGGAGCCATTGCCAGACCTGGGCCCGGCAGATCTCCGCGGTGGCCACGTCCTCCATGAGGTTGGCGATGGCCGCGGCGCCCGTCCCCCGGAGCCACGACGCCAGATAGGCGATGCCCACCCGCACGTTGGCGCGCAGGCCTGCGGGGGTGACGCCCGCCCCCACATCGGCCACCCCGAGCAGGTCGGCGGAGGTGACCGCCACGTCGGGGCGCATCCGGTGCAGCTGGTTGGGCCGGTCGCCAAGGGCGGCGTCGAAGACCTCGCCGGCTACAGGCACGAGATCGGGATGGGCCACCCAGGTACCGTCGAACCCGTCGTGGGCTTCGCGCGTCTTGTCGTCGCGCACGTTGGCCAGCGCCGCGGCGGTGACCTCGGGATCGCGCCGGTTGGGTACGAACGCCGCCATCCCGCCCATGGCGTGGGCACCCCGGCGATGGCAGGTCTGGACCAGCAGCTCGGTGTAGGCCCGCATGAACGGCACCGTCATGGTGACGGCGGCCCGGTCGGGAAGGACGAAGTCGGGGTGGAGCCGAAACTTCTTGACGAGGCTGAAGATGTAGTCCCACCGGCCGGCGTTCAGGCCGGCCGAGTGCTGGCGCAGCTCGTAGAGGATCTCGTCCATCTCGAAGGCGGCCGGGACCGTCTCGATCAGCACGGTGGCCTTGATCGTTCCCGGCGACAGTCCCAGCGCGTCCTGGGCGGCCAGGAAGACGTCGTTCCACAGGCGGGCTTCGAGGTGGCTCTCGAGCTTGGGCAGGTAGAAGTACGGGCCCGATCCCCGGTCGAGCAGTTCCCGGGCGTTGTGGAAGAAGGCCAGACCGAAGTCGAACAGGCTGGCCGAGATGGGAACGCCGTCGACGTGAACGTGCTTCTCGCTCAGGTGCCAACCGCGGGGCCGCACGACCAGGGTGGCGGGCTCGGGGACCAGCTGGTACCGGCGTCCGCCCGGCGCCTCGAAGGAGATCGTCCCCCTTACCGCGTCGGCGAGGTTCCGCTGGCCGGACACGATGTTGTCCCACGTGGGGGCCAGGGAGTCCTCGAAGTCGGCCATGAACACCCGGGCGCCGGAGTTCAGGGCGTTGATCATCATCTTGCGCTCAGTGGGACCGGTGATCTCGACCCGCCGGTCGATGAGGTCCTTGGGGACGGGTGCCACCTTCCACGCCCGGTGACGCACGTCGCGGGTGGTCGCGGCGAACCCCGGGCGCTCACCGGCGTCGAAGCGGGCCTGGCGCCCGGCCCGGGCGGCCAGCAGGCGCCGGCGCTCGGGGTTGAACTGGCGGTGGAGATGGGCCACGAAGGCCAACGCCTCGGGGCTGAGCACGTCCGGGGGCCGTCGCCCACCGGCGACCTCGACGCCCCCGTCGTAGCTCATGAGGCCTCCATGGGTTGGCTGGCATGCGGTGACCTGGCAGTGGCAAGAACCTTTCATTTCCGCAGTTGGCCATACTTCGCGCTGGCGCAGTGAGTTAAACTTTTGAAAACTTACGCGAAACGGAGGATTCACCGAGAATTTCATGCCGACCCCCACGCTCGATCCGTTTGTCTTCGGCCAACGCCTGCGCCACCTGCGCCGGGCGAAGGGGCTCACCCTCGACGCCCTGGGGGAGCGGGTGGGCAAGGCCGGGTCCTACCTCTCGCTGGTCGAGAACGGCCACCGCGAGGCCCGGATGTCGTTCGTGGACGCCCTGGCCGTCGCCCTGGAAGTCGCCCCCGCCGAGCTCTTGGCCGGCGAGCCGCCGACCCGCCGAGCGGGCCTCGAGCTCGACCTGGCGCGGGCGCAGGCCGACCCCCTGTACCAGGAGCTGCGGCTGCCGTGGCTGAAGCCGTCGGCGCGGGTGCCCGACGACGTCATCGAGCACGTCCTCACGTTGTTCGGGGCGCTCCAGGCCCGGTCGCAGCCGGCCGGGGCCACGCCCGAGGAGGCCCGGCAGGCCAACGCCGAGCTGCGGGCCGACATGCGGGCCAGCGACAACTACTTCCCCGACATCGAGCGAGCCGCCACCGACGCCCTCGCCGCCGTCGGCCACAGCGGTGGTGCCGTGGCCGAGGGGGTGCTCACCGACCTCGTGGCTCACTTCGGCTTCAGCCTGCACCGGGTCCAGGACCTGTCGGCCTCGGTCGATTCGGTCACCGATCTGGTCAACCACCGGATCTACATCCACCAGCGGAACGCCCTGCCGACCCGCGCCGCCCGCTCGGTCATCCTCCAGACCCTCGGGCACTTCGCCCTGGGCCATGCCGATCCCACCAGCTTCGGCGACTTCCTCCGACAGCGCGTCGAGGCCAGCTACTTCGCCGGCGCGGTGCTGGCGCCCGAGGGGCCGGCGGTCGAGCTGATGGCCAATGCCCGCCGGGAGGGCGACATCTCCGTGGAGGACCTCAAGCAGGTCTTCTACGTGTCCTACGAGATGGCGGCCCACCGCCTCACCAACCTGGCGACGCACCATTTCGGGCTAGGGATGCACTTCCTGCGGGCCGACGACGAGGGGGTCATCTGGAAGGCCTACGAGAACGACGGCGTGCCGTTCCCCACCGACGCCATCGGCGTCATCGAGGGCCAGCGGGTGTGCCGGCAGTGGGGCGCCCGGCGGGCGTTCGGGTCCGGCGACAAGTTCGCCGACTACGCCCAGTACACCGACACCCCGGCTGGCGAGTTCTGGTGCACCACCTACGTCGAGGTCGACCGCCAGCCCCACGAGGGCCTCACCATCGGGGCCCGGGCGGCCGACGCCCACTACTTCCGGGGTTCCACCACGGCGCAGCGATCGGTGTCGGCCTGCCCCGACGGCGAATGCTGTCGACGCCCGCCGCTCGAGGTCGCCTCCCGGTGGGACGGCAAAGCGTGGCCGTCCGCGCGCGTGCACAGCCATGTGCTCGCCACCGTCCCCGCCGGCGCCTTCGCCGGCCTCGACCTCAGCGAGGTCTACGACTTCCTCGACCGCCACGTCCCCCGGCCGCCCCGGCAATGACGCCTTGGTGATCACGCGCCCCGGCGTAGATTGAAGCCGTGCTTCGATTCCTCACCGCCGGCGAATCCCACGGGAAAGCCCTCGTCGTCATCATCGAGGGCCTCCCCGCCGGCCTCGACATCACCGTCGAGGAGATCCAGGGCGAGTTGGCCCGGCGTCGGCTGGGGTACGGCCGTGGTCCCCGCATGCGCTTCGAACGTGACGAGCTGACCCTGCTCGGCGGTGTCCGCCACGGCCGCACCCTCGGCTCGCCCGTGGCCATCGAGATCGCCAACACCGAGTGGCCCAAGTGGGAGCAGGAGATGGACCCGGGGCCGGGGCACACGGAGAAGCCCCTCACCCGCCCCCGCCCCGGCCACGCCGACCTGGCCGGGATGCAGAAGTACGGCTTGTCCGACGCGCGCGACGTGCTGGAGCGGGCCTCGGCTCGCGAGACGGCGGCCCGGGTGGCAGCCGGCGCCGTGGCCAAAGCCCTGCTGGCGCGTCTCGACGTCCAGATCCTCTCCCACGTCGTGGCCCTCGGGCCGGTCGTGTCGAAGGCCACCGCCCGCCCCGGACCGGCCGACCTGGAACGCATCGACGCATCGGCCGTGCGCTGCCTCGACGCCGAAGCGGAGGCGGCCATGGTCGAGGAGATCAAGGCGGCCGCTCGTGACGGTGATTCTCTCGGAGGCGTGGTCGAGGTGCTGGCCTACAACGTGCCGGTCGGGCTGGGGAGCCATGTCCACTGGGACCGCCGCCTCGACGGCCTGCTCGGCCAGGCCTTCCTCAGCATCCCCGCGGTCAAGGCGGTGGAAATCGGCGAGGGGTTCGAGGTGGCTGCCCGGCGCGGATCCGATGCCCACGACCCCATCTCCTGGGATGCCGGCGAGGGCGTCTACCGCCGCGCCACGATCCACGCCGGCGGGATCGAGGGGGGCATGTCCACCGGCGGCCTGATGATGGCCCGGGTGGCCATGAAGCCGTTGTCCACCCTCAACCGGCCCGTGCTCAAGACCGTCGACACCGTTACCAAGGAGGAGGTGGTGTCGTTCAAGGAGCGCACCGACGTCACCGCCGTGCCGGCGATGGGCGTGGTGGCCGAGACGGAAATGGCCGTCACCCTGGCGACGGAGGCACTGCGAAAGTTCGGCGGCGACTCCGTCGACGAGGTCGTCCGGAACCGCGATGGCTTCGTCGCCGGGCTCTGACGTCGGGCCCGAGTGGCCCCCTGAGCCGGATGACGGCCCCGACCGGATCGTCCTGGTGGGGATGATGGGAGTGGGGAAGACCACGGTCGGCCAGGCGTTGGCGCGCCAGCGCGGATGGGACTTCGTCGACAGCGACGCCCAGATCGAGGCTCGGACCGGTCGCACCGTCGCCGAGATCTGGGCCGCCGACGGCGAACCGGCGTTCCGGCGCATGGAGTCGGCGGTGCTTGCCGCCGCTCTGGCCCACGAGCGCCCGGCCGTCGTGGCCGCCGCCGGCGGTGTGGTGCTCGACGCCGTCAACCGCTCGGCGTTGGGCCGGACGGGCCCGGTGGTGTGGTTGCGGGCGAAGCCGGAGACACTGGCGGCGCGGGTGGGGAGTGGCGGCCACCGACCCCTTCTCGACGACGACCCGTCCGGTGTCCTGGCCCGCCTGGTCGTCGATCGAGCCGCTCTCTATGCCGAGGTTGCCGACGTCACCATCGACATCGACGACCTCGATGCCGACGAGATCGTCGCCCGGGTCGACAAGGCCGTCGCCGGCCTGGCGGACCAGGAGCCGGCGGTCGCCGACGGAGGGCTGTTGCGCCTCACCGTCGGACTGGGGGAGCGCTCGTACCCGGTGCTGGTGGGCCCCGGGGCCCGCCATCGCCTGCTCGAGGTCATCCCCGTGGGTGCGGTGCGGGCCGCGGTCGTCACCCAGGCCGGGATCGGTGTCACCGTCGACGCGGGCGTGGAGCAGCGCACGTTCTTCGTGGGGGAGGGCGAGAAGTCCAAGTCGCTGGAGACGGTGGAGGACCTGTGCCGCCACTTCGCCCGCTTCGGCCTCACCCGCACCGACGTGGTCGTGGCCGTCGGCGGGGGCATGGTCACCGACACCGTCGGTCTGGCCGCCGCCCTCTACCACCGGGGCGTGGCCGTCGTGCACGTGGCCACGTCGCTGCTGGCCCAGGTCGACGCGGCCATCGGGGGCAAGACCGGCGTGAACCTCCTCGAGGGCAAGAACCTGGTGGGCGCGTTCTGGCAGCCGGCGGCGGTGCTGTGCGACACCGAGGTGCTGGAGACCCTGCCCCCCGACGAGTACCGCAGCGGCCTGGGGGAGATGGCCAAGTACCACTTCCTGAACGATGATCTGAACTTGAGTGGGCTCTCCCTCACCGAGCGGGTGGCCCGCTGCGTGGCCATCAAGGCCGCATTCGTGTCGGCAGACGAGCGGGAGGACCCCTCGGCGATGGGGAGTGGCTCGAGTCGGGCGATCCTGAACTACGGCCACACGTTGGCCCACGCGCTGGAGACGGCCGGTCGCTACGGGTTGCGTCACGGCGAGGCCGTTGCCATCGGGCTGGTGTTCGCCGCCAGGTTGAGCCGCCGCCTCGGCCGCATCGACGACGACAGGGTGACCGAGCACCTCGAGGTAGTCGGGGGCTACGGCCTGCCCTCGACCGTGCCCGCGGGAACCGACGAAGCGGAGCTGGTCGCTCTCATGGCTCGCGACAAGAAGGCCATCGCCGGCTTCACCCTGGTCCTCGATGGTCCCGGTGGCCCGGAGGTGGTGACGGGCATCGCCCGCGCCGACCTGGAAGCCACCCTGGCCGAGATGCGCTCGTGAGCCTCGTCGGGTCCTGTCCCGTGACCGGTCCCGCATCATGAGGGGACCGCTTGTGTTGTTGTTGTCGGGTCCCAATCTCGGGTTGCTGGGCGAGCGCGAGCCGTTGATCTACGGCACGGACACCCTCGCCGACCACGTCGACCGTGCCCGCCGCACGGCCGAGGCGCATGGTCTGGCCGTCGAGCACCTGCAGTCCGACCACGAGGGCGTTCTCGTCGAGGCCGTGCACGGAGCACGGGGCCGGGCGGCCGCCATCGTGATCAACGCCGCCGCCCTTACCCATTACGGCTGGTCCCTGCACGACGCCCTGGCGGCGTTCGAAGGACCGGTCATCGAGGTCCATCTGTCCAACCCCGAGGCTCGGGAGCCCTGGCGTCACACGTCGGTGGTGGCACCGGTGGCCACCGGCACCATCAGCGGCCTGGGCGGCCTGGGCTACGAGTTGGCCATCACCGCAGTGGCACAGCTGCTGAGGTGACGCGAAGGGTTGCCGGCGTCAGGGGTCGACGCGGCGGCCCAGGAGACAGAACTCGTTGTCCTCGGGGTCGGCGAGGACGAACCACGGCGCGTCACCCTGCCCCACGTCGACCTGACGGGCGCCGAGGGCCAGGAGGCGCTCGAGCTCGGCGGCCTGGTCGCACCCGGATGGATTGACGTCGAGGTGCAGCCGGTTCTTCGCCGTCTTGGGTTCCGGAACCGGTTGGAAGACGAGCAGGGGTGGCGGAGCCCAGGGTTCGCCGGTGGACGATGTCCAGGAGTAGCCGGCCGGGTCGTCGACGACCGGCCACCCCAGCACCTCACCCCAGAACCGGGCGAGCCCCCCCGGGTCCCGGCAATCGATGACGACTTCCCTCAGAAGGCTGGCCATCCGATACTTCAGCACAAATCGCGACAACGGCGGAAGAGGAACCACCTCAAGATCTGTCGCGCTCGCCGACGCTGGAGCGTGATGAGCGCGCCAAGAACGGTGAGAAGATCGTTGCCATGAGAACCATGAACGTCGCCGAGCGGGCGCTGCGGTTGCGGGCCCGCTTTGACGAGGCCGGTTGCCAGGCTGCCCTGATCACCAACCTGGTCAATATCCGGTACCTCACGGGCTTCACCGGCTCCGCCGCGCTGCTGGTCGTGCTGGGCGACGAGCTCGTCTTCGTCACCGACGGCCGTTACGGGGACCGGGCCACCGAGGAGCTCGGACGCGCCGGCGTGGCCGCCGCCGTCCACGTCGGGCGGACCAGCGCCGAGCAGAAAGACGTCGTGACCGGGGTCACCGCCGGAGTGACCCAACTCGGCCTGGAGGCTGAACAGGTCACCTGGGCCCAGCACCGCCGCTTCGCCGCCGACTGGTTCGCCGACATCGAGCTCGTGCCCACCGACGATCTGGTCGAGAGTCTGCGCCGGGTGAAGGACGACGGCGAGATCGACCGCATGGCCGAGGCGGCGCACATCGCCGACGTGGCCCTGGCCGAACATCGGTCGATGGTGCTCGATGGGTGCACCGAGTCGGAGCTCGCCCTCGCTCTCGACGTCGCCATGCGCGCCGGGGGAGCCGACGGCCCGTCGTTCGACACCATCGTCGCCTCCGGTCCGAACGGGGCCAAGCCCCACCACACCCCGACCCACCGGCGTATCGAGGCGGGCGAGCTAGTGGTCGTCGACTTCGGCGCCCAGGTCGACGGCTACTGCTCCGACATGACCCGCACTTTGTGCGTCGGTGAGCCGGCGTCGGAGACGGCCCGGCGCATGGCCGAGGTGGTGGCCGAGAGCCAGCGGGCCGGCGTGGCCGCGGTGTCGGCCGGGGCCAGCGCCAAGGGCGTCGACGACGTGTGTCGCGCCGTCATCGCCGATGCCGGCTGGGCCGACGCCTTTCTGCACGGCACTGGGCACGGCGTGGGCCTGGAGATCCACGAGGCTCCACGCGTGTCGGCCACGTCCACCGACACCCTCGAGGTCGGTCACGTGGTTACCGTCGAACCCGGCGTCTATCTGGCCGACCACGGTGGCGTCCGCATCGAGGACACCGTCGTCGTCACCGCCGACGGATGTCGGACTCTCACAAATGCCCCGAAGGAGCTTGTCGTCGCATGAACGGCCCGGGAGGCCGTTCCGGCTGGCACTCGTGGGCACACCATCGTGAGATGGTGTGCACATGAATGTCTCTACCAACGATCTGAAGAACGGGATGGCCCTCGACCTTCCCGACGGCCTGTTCACCGTGGTGGAGTTCCAGCACGTGAAGCCGGGCAAAGGGGGGGCGTTCGTGCGCACGAAGATCAAGAACGTCCGTACCGGTGCCGTCCTCGAGCGCACCTACCGGGCCGACGAGAAGCTCGAGCAGGCCATCATCGACAAGCGGGAGATGCAGTACCTGTACCGCGAAGGTGAGCACCACGTGTTCATGGACACGGCCACCTACGACCAGATCAACGTCGACACCTCGGCCCAGGGCAACGCCGCCAGCTTCTTGAAGGAGGGCGACTCGGCCGTCCTGCAGATGTACGGCGACGCCGTGGTTGGCATCGACCTGCCGGCTTCCGTCGAGCTCACCGTGACGGCCACCGAGCCCGGGGTCCAGGGCGACCGCGTCTCCGGTGCCCGCAAGCCGGCCACGCTCGAGACCGGCCTGGTGGTGTCGGTCCCGTTGTTCGTGAACACCGGCGACCGCCTCAAAGTCGATACCCGCACGAGCGAGTACTTGACCAGGATCTGATGGCCGATTCGCCGGTTCCCGCCGCCGAGGGGATGCCGGGCCCGAGCGGCCCCCTGAGCGGGATGCCGGGCCCGAGCGGCCCCCTGAGCGGGATGCCGGGCCCGAGCGGCCCCCTG
>JBBRXY010000051.1:0-22763 GCA_038238185.1 Acidimicrobiales bacterium | reverse complement strand
CCACCTCCGCCACCGCCACCGCCGCCGCCGCCCTCCCTTGAATCTCCGCCGCCGCCGCCGCCGCCGCCTCCGCCTGCGTCGGCTCCTCCGCCTCCGCCTGCGTCGGCTCCTGCCTGGGCCCCTCCTGGTGCAGTGCCACCCCCGCCCCCTGGCACCGGCTCGACGCCGCCTCCACCGCCCCCACCTGCCCAGGCGGGGGACTGGGCCGCGCCCGGGCCGCCGCCGCCCGGCGCCCCCAACCCACCGGGCGGTCCGCCTCCGCCTCTCAGCTGGGCACCGGGCGGCGCCCCGCCAGGACCCACACCGGCCGTCACTCCCCTCTTTGGCCTGGCCATCGCCAGCTTCGTGCTGGCGCTCATGTCCCTCTTCGTCTTCTTCCTCGTCCTACCGTCGGTCATCGCCGTGGTCCTTGGCCTCGTCGCCCTGCGCAAGATCAAACGGACTACGCCGCGCAAGGGGCGGGGCCTGGCCGTCGCCGGCGTGGTCATCGGCATCGTGGCCGCCCTCGGTGGCCTCGCCCTCGACATTGGTGTCGGAGTCTTCTTCGCCAACACCACGAGCTACCAAGACCTGAAGGTCGGCGACTGCCTCGACGACCCTAGTGGCAGGGTCTTCCGCGTCAGCCGCCACAGCTGTTCGAGCCCTCATGAACGCCAGGTGTTCGCCACCTTCGACGACCCGGCGTCGTCGTCGGCTCCCTTTCCGGGAACCACGCCGCTGCGCACGCTGGCCGAGGGCGAGTGCGTGGCCCGGTTCGCACGGTCGGCCCCCTCCGTTCCCAACCGGGCGGCCCTACGCGTGTTCTTCCTCGTTCCCATCAAATCGTCGTGGGAGAACGACGATAACCGCCGCGTCGTCTGCATGGTGGGTAGCCGCGACGGCTCGCGGCTGACCGGATCGCTGCCGACCATCGCCCGTTAGGCCCTCCTGGCACATGCCGACATCGACCCCAGCCGTAAGCCGCGTCACCGTGTGGACTCTCGTCGTGGCCCTGGCCCTCATCGCCGTGGGCACCGGTGTCGTCGCCCACCGGCTCAGGCCGACGACAGGATCGCTCCTGGTCGACTCCGTTCCGCCGACCCGGACTGTCGAGCCGGGATCGGCGATCACCACGTCCGCCCCGGAGACCACGACGACCGTCGCGCCCGAACCCACGACCGCCCCCGCCACAACCGTCGACACCAAGCCGGCCAAACCGACGGCGAACGACCTCCCGCCGCTGCGGGCCGGCGGCGTCCACGCCCGCGTCACCGCCATCGGCGACTCGGTGATGTTGGAGGCCGGCCCCGAGCTGGCGGCCACGATCGACGACCTCACGCTCGACGCCGTCATCGGACGCCAGGTGGGCGCCACCATCGAGGCCGCCCAGACCCTCCACGACGCCGGCCGACTCACCGACGTGGTTGTGGTTCAGGTGGGAAACAACGGGACGGTCACGAGCGCGGAGTTCGACGAGCTCATGTCGCTGTTCGCCGGGGCGCAGCGGGTAGCAGTTGTCAACCTGAAGGCCGACCGCGAGTGGGAGGGGCCGAACAACGACGTGCTGGCCGCGGGGGTGGCCAGGTGGTCGAACGCCGTCCTCCTCGACTGGTACACCCTGGCGTCGTCGGATCCGGAGGGACTGCTCAGCGACGGGGTCCACCTGCAACCGGCCGGCGTCGGGCTGTACACCCGACTGATCCTCTCCGGCCTCTGACCGTCGCCATGGTGGTCGACATGCCCCGGCGGGGTACTATTATCGACATTGAAGTTTCGGCGATGTGGTCAAAGGAGATGAGCGGGAATGAAGATCGGCCGTTTGCGTAGCCGGGCACTCGTGCCCATAGGAGCGTTTCTCGCCGGGGCGGTTCTCGTGCTCTCCCCCTTCTCTGGTAGCGCGCCCGCGGCCGAGGCGCCGCAGCTGCAGGGCTTCCACCTGATCGCCGCCCACAGCGGCAAGGCCGCCGCCGTCGCCGGGGGCTCCGAGGCCGATGGGGCCGCCGTCGTCCAGAACACGCCCAGCGACCTCAACAGCCAGGGATGGGTCCCCCTGCCGTTCGGCACCGGCTATGTCTTCGTGAACCTCAACAGCAACAAGGTGCTCGACGTGTCCGGCGGGTCCACCGCCCTGGGCGCCGCCCTGACCCAGCAGGGCTTCGGCGCCACCACCGCCGAGGTGGCCAGCCAGGTGTGGTTCCTGTACCCCTTCGGGGCCACCCAGACCGTGTTCATCAACTACAAGAGCGGCCTGGCCATGGACGTGGCCGGGGCATCCACTGCCGACGGCGCCCCACTGATCCAGTGGACCTGGGCCGGGCAGGCCAACCAGGTCTGGGAGGGAGTGGCCGTCGGCGTGCCGGCATCCACCACCAGCACGTCGTCGACGAGCACCTCCTCCACGTCGAGCACCTCTTCGACGAGCACCTCGACGACGAGCACCTCCACGTCGTCCACGACGAGCACCACAATCCCCGTCTGACACCCAGAAGTAGGCCGGTGGCCGGGTGGCGTCTGAACCCGGCCACCGTGAGCGGCCCAGGCGGTGCGCCGGCACCGGTGAGGACCCCGTCGTTAGGGTGAACGGCGATGAAACCCAGGCGACGACGGGCGTCGGCGGCCCTGGGGGCGGCAGTGGTGGCGACGCTGTTGGCCGGCGTGCCCCCGGCCGGCGCGGTCGCCCTGTCCCGCACCTTCGTGCACAGGGCGACGCCGGCCAACACGTCGCTGAACAGCACCTACCTCGACAACCCCCTGACCAACGGCAACCCCGACGCCCTGGTCTTGGCCACCCCGAACTGGAACCCGGGTGGAGGAAGCGGCGTGAACGACAACCACCACATCGGTGTGTCCTACGATCCCGCCGTCAGCAAGTGGGCCGTCTTCAACCAGGACCTCGCGCCCATGCCTGACGGGGCCGCCTTCAACGTCGAGGTCGCTCCGGTCAGCCCGTCGGCCTTCGTGCAGGTGGCGGATTTCGCCAACACCTACACGTACGCGACCTTTTTCAACTCCTACCTGACGAATGGCAACCCCGACGCCCTGGTCTTCGCCGCCTCCAACAAGACCCCTCGCGGTGGGATCGCTCCTTACGACGCTCACGCCATCGGCGTCTACTACCACGACTCGTTCACCAAGTGGGCCGTGTTCAACCAGGACCTGGCCGCCTTGCCCATCGAGACCGCCTTCAACGTCGAGATCGTCCCCGCCGGCCTCTCCGCCTTCGTGCAGCGGGCGGCTCCGGCCAACACGACCGCAAACGTCACGTTCATCGACAACCCGACGACCAACGGGATGGTCGGCGGTGGTCGACATGGACGTTGAACGCGGCCCCGTCGGGCATCGGGGTCGAGTCTTGGTTGAAGACCGCCCATCGGCCGACGCCGAGGTCGTAGGAGACGCCGACGGGGTGGTTGTCGTAGATGCCCTCCCCCCGCCAGGATTCTAGTTGGGGGTGGCGAACTACCGCGCGTTCGGGTGACAGCGGCGGCGGTAGCACCGTCACCGCCTGGGGAGCGTCGGGCGACACGCCCATCGGTCAACCCCCGGGGACCTAGTCGCGGCCCGTGCTGGAGTGACGGTTGAGTTCGCCTCCTGCACGCTGACCGACCCTTCCCGGTGGCCCGGCGTCGTGGGCCCCCCGGCCACGAGCGGAAAGACTCAGGCGGCGGTGTCGCCGCTCGGGCCACCCGGGCGAGGGCCGGGGAGAACGCTGAGGTCGCGTCCCTCGGCGGCGGCCAGTGCCTGGCGATGACGGTCCCAGGCCCACGACGCTGCCTCGCGGCAGAGGGCGGGGTGGAACTTCCACCGGGCCAGCTGGCGCTCGGTGGCCTCGAAGTCCTCACCCAGCTCGACCAGGCTCAAGGCCAGGCGCCGGCACCGTCGGCGCAACTGGTCGGCCGGCGGCGCACGTAGCTGGTCCTCCTGCCACGCCTGGTGGGCGGCCTGGAGATGGGCAGGGAGGCGCTGGACCTGACGCCGGTTCAGCGGTGGGAGCTTCCGCCGAACGGCGATGGCACCGGCGCTGCGGGCCTCGGCCAGGTCGAACTGGCAGCAGCGGGTGAACGCCCGCATGAACGGGGAATGGCGCCCACCCCGACTGCCGAGGCCCAGGGCTTGGGCGGTGTCGGCGAGGGGCAGGTCGAAGCCGTCGGGGCTGGCTTCGAGCCCGGCGGCCAGCCGGCGGAGGAGCCAGGTGGTCGACGGCCCGAGGATGCCGAGCCAGTACTGCTCGACGTAGTGAGAGCGCGGGTCGTGGCCCAGGGCATCGATGACACCGTCGGGCCAGGGCTGGATGGCCAGGGTGGCGGGCGGGTCGGTGGGGGTGGAGCCAATGGGGAGGGCAAGGCCGGTGCTCATGACGCCTCCAAGGCGACGGCAGCAAGGTTGAGGGGAAGCCTATCGACTGAAAGTATCTTCAGTGCTGTTTCAGTATCTCTTATGTTCTCTCGATCGTCAACGGGACGGCGACACGGCCCTGCTGGGATTCCCGGGGCGAAGGGGCGGAATGTCGACCCGGGGAGTAGGGTTTTAGTCAGAGACGGCATCTCCACCGGCAACCGCTACCCCTCCGAGGACGTGATCGCATGGCCACCTTCCGAGACCTCCTGGCCGAGGCCAAGACCCAGATACGCGAGGTCGACACGGCCGAGGCCGAACGCCTCGTGGCCGAGCGGCCCGCCGCCGTCGTGCTCGACGTCCGGGAGGCCGACGAGTACGAGCAGGGTGCCCTCCCCGACGCCGTGCACATCCCCCGAGGCTTCCTCGAGAGTCAGATCGAGAACCGCATCGCCGACCGCGACGCGCCCGTCGTCGTCTACTGCGCCGGCGGCACCCGCTCCGCCTTCGCCGCCCGCACCCTCGGCGAGCTGGGATACACCGACGTCGTGTCAGTGGTCGGTGGATTCAACAAGTGGAAGAACGAGGGTCGCAGTTGGAGCACGCCTCGCACCCTGTCGCCCGAGCAGCGAAACCGCTACCAGCGCCACCTCCTCCTGCCCGAGGTCGGGGAGGAGGGCCAACAGAAGCTGCTCGACGCCAAGATCCTGCTCCTCGGGGCCGGCGGCCTGGGCTCCCCGGCCGCCCTCTACCTGGCCGCCGCCGGCGTGGGCACCCTCGGCATCATCGACATGGACGTGGTCGACGAGTCCAACCTCCAGCGCCAGATCCTGCACAACCTCGATCGCATCGGCGACCGGAAGGTCGACTCGGCCAAGAAGACCCTCACTGCCCTCAACCCCGACGTGAACGTCGTCACCTACGACGTGCGCCTGGGGGCCGACAACGTGCTCGACGTCATCGACGGCTACGACGTCATCGTCGACGGCACCGACAACTTCCCCACCCGTTATTTGGTGAACGACGCCTCCCTCGTGAAGCGCATCCCCGTGGTCCATGGATCGATCTTCCGCTTCGAGGGCCAGGCCACGGTGTTCCACCCCTACGTGGGCCCGTGCTACCGCTGCCTGATCCCCGAGCCTCCCCCGGCCGAGCTGGCCCCGTCGTGCGCCGAGGCGGGCGTGCTCGGCGTGCTGCCCGGCATCGTGGGTTCCATCCAGGCCATGGAGGCCATCAAGATCGTCCTGAGCCTCGGTGACCCCCTTGTGGGCCGTCTCCTCGCCTACGACGCCCTCGAGGAGTCGTTCCGTACCTTCAAGGTCCCCCGCGACCCGGAGTGCCCGGCGTGCGGACCCGACGCCGGTGAGATCGTCATCGCCGAATACGACGAGCTGTGCATGCCCCACCCCCGCCCGGCCGCCTGAGGCGCCCGCCCGGCTCCGCCACTTCGGACCACCGCCCTGGCCGAACAAGACTCCCTGTAGCCGAACAGCCCCCTATCGCGCTGGCGCGCCGATGTGACATAGTCCGCCACACACGGGATCAGAACCCGATCATCGTCTGGGAGGACACACATGAAGCGATTCCTGCGTCTGCTGGGAGCCGGAGCGACGGCCGTAGCCCTGGTCGCCGTCGTGCCCGGCACAGCCGCGGTGGCGGCCACCACCACCAGGTGCCGTGGCAACCTCGCCCCGGGAACCTACGGCCAGGTCATCGTGCCCGCCGGGGCGTTCTGCCACAGTGACGGCCCCGTCACCATCAAGAACGGGCTCTACATCAAGGTGGGCGCCACGCTCGTTCTCGGCGACGAGGAGCACCCGGGCCAGACGGCGATCATCACCGGCGGTGTCCATGCCACGAGCGCCATGTCGGTCCAGATCCACTTCTCCACCATCACCGGCGGCATCGACGTTCACGGCGGATCGGGACCCTTCGGTGGGCCCTTCGATGTCACCTGGAACACGATCGAGGACAGCCAGATCGTCGGCCCGGTGGTCATCGACGGCTACAACGGCTTCTGGATGGGGTTCATCCGCAACACGATCACCGGCAACGTCGCCCTGAACAACAACGTGCTGGTCGACACGGACGCCAACGAGTACGTCACCAACGTGATCCACGGCAACCTGGCCTGTTCGGGCGACTCCCCGGCGCCGCACGTCGGCGACTCGGAAGGCAGCCTGAACATCGTGACCGGCACCAAGTCGGGTCAGTGCGTGGCGGTCTGAACCGGCACGCGGGCTAGCCTCGCCCCATGCGAACGCTACGAACGATCCTCCCGGTCATGACCGTCATGACAGTCGTGGCCGGCCTGGTTGGAAATGGCGGAAGCCCGGCCCTGGCCGCGCCCAGCTGGGCCCCGGCGGCCACCGCCGCCATCCACCCGGGCGTGCAGACCTTCACCCAGGGCGGCCAGTGCACGGCCAACTTCGTGTTCACCGACGCCACCGCCGTCTACATCGGCCAGGCCGCGCACTGCGCGGGGACCGGCGGCAACACGGCCACCAACGGCTGCGCATCGAACTCGCTGCCCCTGGGCACACCGGTCACCGTGGGGGGCGCGTCGCGCCCGGGCGTGCTGGCCTACAGCTCGTGGATCACCATGCACAACACCGGCGAGTCCAACCGCGACATCTGCCAGTTCAACGACCTGGCCCTGGTGCGCCTCGATCCCGCCGATGTAGGCAAGGTCAACCCGTCGATGCCCCACTGGGGCGGCCCCGTGGGCCTGGCACCCAGCTCGAGCCCGGTCACCTCGCTGGTCTACAGCTCGGGAAACTCCGAGCTCCGCCTGGGCCTGGCCCTGTTGCAGCCCAAGCTCGGCATCAGCCTGGGCGACGAAGCCGGGGGCCGGTCCCACCACGTGCTGACGCTCACCCCGGGCATTCCCGGCGACTCCGGCAGTGGCTTCCTCGACGCCGAGGGCCGGGCTCTGGGCCTACTGAGCACGCTCGAGATTCTGCCCCTGCCCGGTACCAACGGCGTCGGCGACCTTCGCCTCGAGCTCGACTATCTGCACGCGAAGACCGGGAACAACGCGCAGTTGGCCGTGGGTACCCAACCCTTCAACGGCAGCCAACTCCCCCTCGGACTGTAGGGCTGGCCAAGCGCCTGTACCCCCCCCCGTCGTTCCGGTCACGTTTCGCTCTGTCCTGGGCCACCGCAACGTGACCAGAACGGGGCCACCGACGTGACGGGGATGGCCGGTCCCGACCAACCGGATCCCAGGATTGGCAGGCCGGGCGAGCCTCCCTACACGCGGGGTATCCACCCGCAGATGTACGCCGAGCGGCTGTGGACCATGCGCCAGTACGCCGGGTTCTCGACGCCCGAGCTCACCAACGCCCGCTTCCGCCTCCTGCTCGACGCCGGCCAGACCGGTCTGTCGTGCGCGTTCGACCTGCCCACGCAGATGGGCTACGACTCCGACCATCCGCGGGCCGAAGGCGAGGTGGGCCGCGCCGGCGTGGCCGTCGACACCATCGACGACATGCGCCGCCTGCTCGACGGGATCCCCCTCGAGGCAATCACCATGTCGATGACCATCAACGCCACCGCGGCAGTGCTCCTGGCCCTTTATCAGGCGGTGGCCACCGAACGCGGGGTGGCCTCCGAGGTGCTGGGGGGCACCGTCCAGAACGACCCCCTGAAGGAGTACGTGGCCCGGGGAACGTTCATCTACCCGCCCCGGCCCGCCCTCCGGCTGGTCACCGACGTGATCGACCACTGCCGGCGCCACCTGCCCCGATGGAACCCCATCTCGGTGTCGGGCTACCACCTGCGCGAGGCCGGAGCCACAGCCACCCAGGAACTGGCGTTCACCCTGGCCCACGCCATCGCCTACGTGCAGGCCGCGATCGACGCCGGTGTCGGTGTCGACGAGGTCGGAACCCGCATGTCGTTCTTCTTCGGCGCCCACAACGAACTGTTCGCCGAGGTGGCCAAGTTCCGGGCGGCCCGCCGCATGTGGCACCAGATCATGGTCGACCGCTTCGGGGCGACCGACCCCAAGGCTTCCCAGTTGCGGTTCCACACCCAGACCGACGGCTCCACGCTCACCGCCCAACAGCCCGAGCTCAACATGGTGCGGGTGGCCCTCCAGGGACTGGGGGCCGTGCTCGGTGGCACCCAGAGCCTGCACACCAACGCCTACGACGAGGCCCTGGGTCTCCCGACCGAGCACTCCGCTCGTATCGCCCTCCGGACCCAGCAGGTGCTGGCCCACGAATCGGGCGTCGCCGCGACGGCCGACCCACTGGGCGGATCGTGGTTCGTCGAGGCGCTGACCGACGAGACCGAGGCCGAGGCCTGGCGACAGTTGGCCGTCATCGACGAGCTCGGCGGGGCCGTGGCCGCCATCGAGGCGGGCCATGAGCAGGCCGTCATCGAGGCCGCGGCCTTCTCCCACGCCAGCGCGGTGGAAGCCGGGGAACAGATCGTCGTGGGTAGCAACCGCTTTACCGACGACGACGACTCGCCTGCGCCTCCCGCCAACCGGCCCGAGCCTGGCCCGGCCTCCGAGCGGGGCGAACACCTCGCCGCCTGGCGGCGCCAGCGTGATCAAGCCGCGGTCGACGCGGCCCTGGCCGAGGTGGAGGCGGCGGCCAGAGGCACCGAGAACCTGATGGGCCCGCTGGGTGGGGCCCTGCGCCGGGGTGCCACCGTGGGCGAGGTCAGCGACACCCTCCGCCGCGTCTTCGGCACCTGGGAACCCGGCGGCTGACCCCTATCGTTCCGGCACTCGACACGCGTTCGTTTCGAGCGCGTTTCGCACCTCCGAAGGGTGACGGCGTAGGATTTGGCCTGGCGAGGCACTCCGGTGCCCGACCCTTCAAACACAAGAACTGAAAGGTGGTTCGAACCGCGCCATGACGGTTAAGAGCGGCAGTCACTCCATCGGCCCCGAGAACGGGCAGCTAACGGTCAGCACCTACGTCGGAGGTATGGGTGCGAAGATGGGCCACGACCTCGTACTCCAGGCAACGAGGTGGAGCGGCACCGTCAACCTCGACGCCGACAACCCGGCTGCTTCGAGCGTCCAGGTCTCTGTCGACGCCGGCTCCCTCGAGGTCGTGCAGGCCACCGGTGGCCTCAAGCCCCTCACCGACAAGGACAAGGGCGACATCGCCCAGAACCAGGAAAAGACTCTGCAGTACGGCAAGCACCCACAGATCACCTTCCAGTCGACTGCGGTCACGGGCAGTGCGCCCAACCTCTCGGTGCAGGGCAACCTCACGATCACGGGCAACACCAAGCCCGTCACGCTCGCGGTCAACGTCGCCGATGCCGGCGGTGAGGCCAAGGTAACGGGTTCGACCAAGCTCACCCAGACCGACTTCGGCGTGAAGCCGTATTCGAAGATGGGCGCCCTGAAGGTGAAGGACGAGGTCGACCTGCAGATCGTCCTCACCCTTCCCTCGGCCTGAGGCGCCGAGCCGCCCACACCAACGCCGGAGCGGGCCACGACCACGGTCCACGCGCCCGCCCGGCAGCCCTTCGACTTCGCGGCCTCGCTGCGCTTCATCGGGAACTTCCCGGCCACGGCCGGCGAGCAGAACATCGACGGCGGCGTGCTGAGATGCGCGCTGCGAGCGGGTGGCGACCTGGTCGGGGCACGGATCACCGCCGACGGCACCGGCCTCCGGTACGAGCTGGAGTCAGCGTCGCCGCTTGAGGACGAGGCGGTGGCGGCGGCCACGGACCGGCTGACGTTTCATCTCGGCCTCGACGACGATCTGGCCCAGTTCTACGCGCTGGCCGCCGACGACCCGCCGTTCCAGGGCGTGATCGCCGCGCTGCACGGCTACCACCAGGTGCTCTTCCCGTCGCCCCTGGAGCTGCTGTGTTGGGCGATCGTGGCCCAGCGCGTGCCGATGGCGGGCGCCCGCACCATGAAGCAGGCCATCGTGACGTCAGCCGGCAACCGCGTCGTGGTGGACGGGATCGAGCTGTGGGCGTTCCCCGATCTCGGGCAACTGCTAACGCTTTCCACCGACGACCTCATCGACCTGATCGGCAACCGTCGCAAGGCGGGCTACCTGCACGGTGCCTTCCGCCAATGGGACGATATCGACGAGGCCTTCCTCCGCGACGGCGAGCACGACCAGGTGCGGGCGCGTCTTCTGGCCATCCCCGGTATCGGCCCATGGTCGGCGACCTTCCTCATGGTGCGCGGTCTCGGGCGGTCGGAGCAGATCAGTGCCGACAGGGAAGGCAAGGCTGCCGCCGGCCGGGTCTACGGCCGGACTCTGAACAACGCCGAGTTCGGCGAGCTGGCCGGGCGCTACGGCACCTGGCAGGGCTACTGGGCCCACTACGTGCGTGCCGCCGGCTGAATGCCGTCAGCTCGGACGGCCGAGAAGGGCGCATGCCGACCGCTCGCATCCCGTCGACATGCGGGCGATTGCGGCGGCGGTGCCGCCTCCGGAAAGCTGGTGAGCGATGGCTCCCAGGATGAGCACCGGCTTCGGTGGCTCCACCGCCAAGGACGACTTCGACCGGGCCCGGCGGCGGCGCATCGTCGCCCGGGCGGCGAGGACCGTGGGCCGCAATCGGGCCGACACCGACGAACTCGTACCCCTGGCCGAAGTGGTGGCTGCCCTCGGCCAAGAGCTCACGGTCAGCGAGCTGGCTGCCCAGGCGACGCCGGAGGATCGTCGCCCGCCACCGACTGGCGGCGGGTGAGGTTCTCGCCGGTGTCGGCGTCGAAGAACAACACCCTCGTGGCGTCGAACCACAACTCGGCGTTGGCGCCCCGGCGCACCCCGCTCGCGGCGTTCAGGCGGGCGACGATCTCGATCGACTCGGCCCTCGAATGGGAGCCGTTGGAGGCGGCGATCTCGCGGCCCACCGATTCGAGCTCGCCACCTAGGCCCCCTTCCACCTCGGTGTTGAAGTGGACGAACAGGTCCGAGCCCATCGACTCGACCACTTCCATGGCGGCCGTGAAGGTCGGGCCGTTTCCCTTGTCGTTCTCGGCAACGAGGCTGGCATCCTCGAAGTGCTCGGGACGGATGCCGGCCACCAGGGAGCGGCTACCGTCGCCCAGCTTGGCCGCCACCTCGGCAGGCAGATCGAACTTGGCGAACGCCACTTCGGCCTTGCCGTTGGCGAGGGTGACGGGCAGGAAGTTCATCGCCGGTGATCCGATGAACCCCGCGACGAACAGGTTGGCTGGCGAGTCGTAGAGGGTGGCGGGAGAGGCCACCTGCTGCAGCACGCCCTTGCGCATCACCGCCACCCGGTCGCCCAGGGTCATGGCCTCGGTCTGGTCGTGGGTGACATACACGGTGGTGGCGTTGAGTCGGTGCTGGATGCGGGCCACCTCGGTACGCATTTGCACCCGCAGCTTGGCGTCGAGGTTGGAGAGGGGCTCGTCGAGGAGGAACACCTCGGGGTCGCGGACGATGGCCCGGCCCATGGCCACCCGCTGGCGCTGGCCGCCGGAGAGATTGGCGGGCTTGCGGTCGAGGTTCTCGGTGAGGTCGAGGGTCGCCGCGGCATCGTTGACCAACTTGTCGATCTCCGCCTTGGGCACCTTGGCCAGCTTCAGGGGAAAGGCCATGTTCTCGCGCACGGTGAGGTGGGGGTACAGGGCGTAGTTCTGGAAAACCATGGCGATATGGCGGTCCTTGGGGGCCTTGGTGTTGACCACCTCGTCGCCGATGCGCAACTCGCCTTCGCTGATGTCCTCGAGACCGGCGAGCATCCGCAGCAGGGTCGACTTGCCACAGCCCGACGGGCCCACCAGCACGAGGAACTCGCCGTCGGCGATCTCGAGGTCGACCTTGTGCACGGCCTCGGTGCCGTCGGGATAGCGCTTGGTGATCCCGTCGAAGGTGATGCCGGCCATGGGGACTCCTTGGTTGGTGTCAGCTCAGCCCTTCACCGCTCCGGCGGTGAGACCGGCAACGATGCGGCGCTGGAACACGAGCACGAGCACGATGATGGGAACGGTGACCACGACGGCAGCGGCGGCGATGGCGCCGGTCGGCTGCTCGAACTGGGTGTTGCCGGTGAAGAAGGCCAGGGCGGCGGGAACCGTGCGGGCCCGATCGGTGGAGGTCAGGGAGATGGCGAACAGGAAGTCGTTCCAGGCAAAGATGAAGGCGAGGATGCCGGCGGTGACCAGGCCCGGCGCGGCGAGAGGCAGGATCACCTTGCGGAACGCCTGGAACGGCGTGGCCCCGTCGACCTGGGCGGCCTGTTCCAGCTCCCACGGGATCTCCCGGAAGAACGCTGACAGGGCCCAGATCGACAACGGCAGGGTGAACGTGACGTAGGGGATGATGAGGCCCAGCCACGTGTCGAACAGGTGCAGCGACCGCCACACGTTGAACAGCGACCCGATGATCGACACCGGCGGGAACATGGCGATGGCCAGGGCGCACACCAGGATCGCCGTCTTGCCCGGGAAATCGAGGCGGGCGATGGCGTAGGCGGCCATGGCGCCTAGGGCCACCCCGATGATCGTGGCGATCATGGCGATGCCGAGAGAGTTCCGCAGGGCGGCGAGGAACGAGTCGTTCTGGAACACCTTGGAGTAGTTGTCGAGGGTAAACGACCGGGGGAGGAACTTCCCATTGCCTAACTCGTCGCCGGGCTTGAACGACAGGGAGATGATCCACGCGAAGGGAAGGAGGGCGGAGAGGATCACAACGACCGAGCCCACGCCCCACAGAACCTTCTCGCGCCCGCGTTGGGGCTTCATCGCTTGCCGTCCTGGCCGATGAGCGAGGCGCCGAAGCCCTTGACGAAGATCACCGCGATGATGAGCACGCACACGAAGATGAGTACCGAGACCGCCGATCCGATGCCGAGGTTCAGGCGGTTGATGAGCTGGTTGTACCCGAGGATGGAGACGCTCTCGGTGTCGTTGGCGCCCCGCGTGAGGATGAACACCGAGTCGAAGATGCGGAAGGCGTCGAGAGCCCGGAACAGGCAGGCCACGAGGATGGCCGGCTTCATCAGCGGCAGCGTGATCAGGTGGAACCGCTGCAGCGGCCCGGCACCGTCGACCCGGGCGGCGTCGTGGAGCTCGTCGGGAACCAGGGCCAGGCCCGCAAGCAGCAACAGGGCCATGAACGGTGTCGTCTTCCAGACCTCGGTCATGATGATCACGATCAGCGACGGCACCCTCGAGCCCAAGAGGTCGCTGCTGACGCCGAGAAGGGGGTTGACGAAACCGGTGCCCGGCGTGAACGCGTACTTCCAGGCCAGGGAGGCGACCACGGTGATGATGCCGTAGGGAATGAGCACCGAGGTGCGCACGGTACGGCGGACGAAGATCGCCCGGTGCAGCACCAGGGCCACGGCCATGCCGATGATCAGCTCGATCGCCAACGACACCACGGTGATGATGAGCGTGGTGCTGAGATCGGTCCACCACACCTTCGAGGTGAGCACGTCCGTGTAGTTGCGCAGGCCAATGAAAGCATTGTCGTTGGGGAAGCGGAGGTCGGCCCGCTGCAGTGACAGCCAGATGGCATAGCCGATCGGGTAGGCGGTGACCGCCACCATGGCCACGACCGCGGGGGTGCACAGCAACCATCCCAGCTTGCGCTCGGCCCGAGCCCGGTCACTGGTCGGCGGGCTCATATGAGACCTCCCGACTTAAGGACCTTGGCCAGCTTCGAGCGCAACGCCGACTCGGTCTGCTTCGGTTGGATGCTCTTCTCGGGGTGGATGGTCTTTTGGACGGCGAGCGACACATCGTTGTAGGCCGGCGTGGCCGGGCGCTGACTGGCCTGGAGGAGCGTGGTGTGCAGCACGTCGGCCGGGCCCAGCTCGCCGGCCACGGCCGGGTCGTTGTAGAGGCTCTCGATAGTGGGAGGCAAACCGCCCGCAGCGGCGTTGTGGAGCTGGCTCTCCGCCGACGTGAGGCAGGAGGCGGCGGCGAAGGCCTGGTCGCCGTGATGGGTGAATTTGGCGACGCCCAGGTTGTACCCGCCGAGGGTGACGTGGGCGGGCTGGTCGGGCAGCACGCTCGGCCACGGCGCTATCCCCACCTTGGCGGCCACGTCGGGCGCCTGCTTGTTCAGGCTGGGCAGAACGGCCGAGTAGTTGACCATGAAGGCGGCGTTGCCGGCCACGAAGGCCGCCGTTGACTGATCCTCCTTGTCATTCGACAGTGACGGATCAGCCGCAGGCGAGGTGGCCAGGCGCTTCATCACCCGCAGGGCCTCGACCGCCGGCGGCCCCAGCGAGACCTTCCCGTCGGGCGTGAGGATCGCCCCACCAGCGGACGCGACCAGCGAGTTGAACCACACGGTGAGCCCCTCGTAGCGGGCCCCCTGGGCCTCGATCCTGCCCTTGGGCCCCAGCTTGACGGCCGCGTCGATCATCTCGTCCCAGGTGTGCGGAGGGTCGGGGACGAGGTCCTTGCGCCAGAACAGCACCTGGGCGTTGGTGTTCTGGGGACTGGCCCACAGCTTGTTCTCGTACATCGCCGTCGCCAGGGCCGTGTGCACCGCCGCCGCCTCGATCGATGTGGCCCGATCACCCGTCCACTCCTTGACCCAACCGGCCTTGGCGAACTCCGCCGTCCAGATCACGTCCATGCCGATGATGTCGATGGCCGAATCCCCCGCCGCCAGCCGGCGCACGAGCTGCTCCCGCTGGGCATCGGCATCGGCGGGCAGGTCGACAACCTGGATGCGGTAGGCGCCGTTGGCCTGCTTCGTGCAGGCGGCCGCGTCATCGGTGTAGGCCGACGATCCCTGCTTGCCGATGTACCAGTGCAGGGTCGGCGGCCCGCCGCTCGCGCCCCCGCCACAGCCGGCAATTGTCAGGCCGACCAACATGGTTCCGACCGCCATTCGTCGAGAGCGACTGCGGCCACCCCGAACCGGGGACATCCACCCGACGGCCACTACACCTCCCTTGGTCACCGGAAAAGAGGCCAACGGTGAGCACCCGACTTGTTGCCAAAGTACACGGACACGAAACATTTCTCCTGTCGTCGGACCTGCGGCAACGGCGGAGATAGCCTCGATCCGATGGGGTCACCGATCCGGTTCGTGATCATCGGCGGGGGGCCGGCGGGTAACCAGGCAGCCACCACCGCCGCCCGCCTGGGGGCCGAGGTCACGCTCATCGAGCGCGACGTCGTCGGGGGCGCCGCCCACCTCTGGGACTGCATCCCGTCGAAGGCCATGATCGCCACCGGGGGCGCCATCTCCTTCGCCCGACGGTCGCCGGGGATGGGGTTGGCTCGGGGCGAGGCGGAGATCGACTTCGGCGCTCTCAAGCACCGCATCACCGGCATCGAGGACCACCTGAACCGGTCGGTGGTCGACCTCTTGTCCAGCCAGGGCGTGCGCCTGGTGCGGGGCGAAGGCCGTCTCGCCGGCCCCCACGAGGTGGTGGTCGACACCGGGATGGGCACCGAGGAGCTGCACGCCGACGCCATCCTGCTCTGCACCGGGACCCGCCCGCGTGTCCCCGACTGGTGCACCCCCGACGGCGATCGGGTACTCACGACGCGTCACGCCTACCCGCCGCCGCGGCTGCCCGACAAGCTCGTCGTCATCGGGTCCGGGGTCACGGGCGTTGAGTTCGTGCACATGTTCCGCTCCTTCGGGTGTGCGGTAACGCTGATCGTCAGTCGTCAGCAGGTACTGCCGGGGAAGGACGTAGAGGTGGCCGCCGCCCTCGAAGACGACTTCGCTCGCCGCAACATCGTCCTGCTCAAGGGGGCCCGGGCCGTGGCGATCGACCATACAGACGAAGGGGTGATCGTGAGATGCGACGACGGTCGCTCGGTGGCCGGTAGCCACGCCCTGCTGGCCATCGGTTCGGTACCCAACTCCAAGGACCTCGGTCTCGAAGCTGCCGGAGTCGAGGGCGATGCCGCCGGCTTCGTCCCCATCAACCACCACTGCCAGACCAACGTGAGCCACGTCTACGCGGCAGGAGACCTGTCCGGAAAGGTGCCGTTGTCGTCGGTGGCGGCCATGCAGGGACGCAAGCTGGGCGAGCACGTGATGGGGCTGCACACCCGCCAACACCGCCACCTCGACTACGACAAGGCGGCACAGGCCATCTTCACCGAGCCCGAGATCGCCGAGGTCGGTGCGGCCGAGGCCGAGGCCTTCGCCAGCGGCCGCAAGATCCGGGTCACCAAGGTTCCCTTCTCGGCCAACGCCAAAGCGCTCATCAACGACGACACCCGGGGCTTTGTGAAGATCCTCTCCGACCCGGCCACCGGGGTCGTGCTCGGGGGCTGCATCGTCGGACGCCACGCCGCCGAGTTGATCTCCGTCATCGCTCTTGCCGTCAACGCCAATCTCCGGGTGGGCGACATCGTCGACAGCCTCTTGTCCCACCCCACCCTGGCCGAGGCCCTGGCCGAAGCCGCCGAATAGTTGGCGAGCGGGCGTCAAGAAATGGTCCATCTGGCACGGTTGATCGGTGCGAGAGACATTCCGGAGGAGCGCCGACAGCTGAAAGAATGAAGCAGCGCCAGCGCAGGGGCGAGACACTCCCCGGGGAGGCGGCGTTCGTCGTGAGGGGCGATCTCTCGATCCGGCTGCCCTCGATGAGCTCGTCGGGCGTATCCTGGGGTGCGAACACCGAGTGGTCGAAAACCCACTCCGAGGGGAACGAAGTCTGTCTTGACGCCCCCGATCCACCTGCGCAGCGACCTCAATGCCGAGGACGACAGCGGCGAGAACTGGGCTCTAGTTGACAACGCTCGGGACCCGTCCCAGATCCGAGCCGGCGCCGTGTTGGTGGCGGGAACGCCTCGCTTTTGGTCGGTTGTTCGGATCACCGCCGTAGACCCTGACGGGCAGGTCCACTTCGTGCAGCTCGACGAGAACGATCCCGCCGCCCGCGAGCTACTCGCCACCGTCGCCTGACTCGAGGGAGAGTCGACGCGTCGCTGAGGGAGAACCAACCATCTGGCACGGTGGCGCGTATCACGCTGGCCCTGGTCGTCTCTAGTTGGTCGAGAACGTACAGACGACGCATGGAGGCAGCGATGGGACTCTTCGATTCAGCCAAGGACAGCTTCAAAGGCGCCGTCGGCAACGTTGCCGAGGGCAGCGGCGACAGTGTGCGCCAGGCCGTCGCCGACGTGCTCCAAGACCAGCTCGAGGACCTCCTGGGCAAGGCCATGGTGAAGATGATCGCCTCGGTGAACGAGCAGCTGCAGGAGTTCGCCGCCCTGAACCTGGCGACCAAGGCCGATGTCGCCCGCTTGGAGGCGTCGATCGGCGCGGCCTTGGCGGCCGCCCCGCCGGGAGCCGCTGATTGGGCAGGCCGGCGAGGGATCCGGGACCTCATGTGGGAGCATCACTCGCAATGGGCAGGCCCCTCCACCAGTCCGCTGAGTGACCCCGCCCGACGCGCACCCGGTTCCTGAACGCGCCCGCTGGCGGGGCGCGGCCGTCTTCACCGCGATGGCCGCACTCGCCTGCCTGGGGTTGGAGCTGCGGTTCAACCACATGGGCGGCATCCTCGAGGGCCGCTACCCGATGCTGGGTTGGCTCGGGGCCTGGTGGGTCGCCTTCGCCATCGCCGCGTGGGGAGTGCTGTGCCTGCCCCGGCGGGTAGCCGTGGTGGTAGTG
Source organism: Acidimicrobiales bacterium (assembly GCA_038238185.1). Classification (GTDB taxonomy): domain Bacteria; phylum Actinomycetota; class Acidimicrobiia; order Acidimicrobiales; family AC-14; genus DATAQC01. The sequence continues at coordinate 4,878 of JBBRXY010000051.1, read as the reverse complement.
CTAGCGGGAGCCGTCGTGTTCGGGATCGCCGGCCTCACGGCCAAGCCCCAGATCTCCGACGACCTCTACCGCTACGCGTGGGACGGCGCCGTGCAGGCCCACGGCATCGACCCCTACCGCTATCCACCCGACGACGCCCATGTGGCCGAGCTTCGCGATCCGTGGCTGTGGCCCAACTCCAGGATCTGCGCGTCGTGGGACAAGGACCCGGGCTGCAGTCGGCTCAACCGCCCCATGGAACGGACGATCTACCCTCCCGTGGCCCAGGTGTGGTTTCGCGTGCTCGACGCCGTGCTGCCCGCCGGCTCCCGGCACAAGGGCCTCCAGGTGGTCCACGGCATCATCGGCCTGGGCGTGACCGCGCTGTTGATGGGTGTGCTCCACAAGCTCGGCCGCAACCCGGTTCAGGCGGTGCTGTGGGCCTGGTCTCCTCTTGCCGTCATTGAAACGGTGATGGACGCCCACGTCGACGTGCTGGCCCTCGTGGCCGCGATCGTCGCCTTGTGGGCCTTCGAACGAAGACGTCCGATCCTGGGCGGAGCTCTGCTCGGGGTGGGCATCGCCATCAAGCTGATCCCCGGCGTGCTCCTCCCGGCCGGCCTCCGCCGCAACCCGGTGCGGGTGGTGGCGGCGGCGGGTGCCGTCGTCGGCCTCAGCTACCTTCCCCACGTTCTGGCCGTGGGACCAACCGTTCTCGGGTACCTCCCCGGATATCTCAAGGAGGAGAACTACTCGCAGGGAAGCCGGTTCCTGCTCCTCGGCCTCGCCGGCCTGCACGGCACGGTCGCCCAGGTGACCGCCGTCGTGATGCTGGCCGTTGCCGCGATCATCGTGGCCGTGGCACCCGTGCCGCGACGGTTCCGGCCCTGGGCCGGCGAGGACGAGGACCCGCCCTCACCGATCACGCGGGCCCGCTGGATACTCGTCGCCGTCTTCTTCATCGTGACCCCCGTGCAGCCCTGGTACGCCGTGCTGGTGGTGGCCGTCGCCGCCCTCGACGGAAAGTGGGAACTGCTGGCGATCGCCGCCGCCGCCTACCCGCTCTACTTCGGCACGATCATCGACAAGGCCGCCCCAGACCTGGGAACCATCTCTTACGGCATCGCTGCGCTGGTCGTGCTCGGCGCCGCCGTCTGGCGTCGCTACCAACCGATCACGTCGCGACCCACCATCGCCACCGGGTAATCCCGAATCGCCCGGGCCCCCGACGCCTTCGGGCGGCCACCCGAAGGTGACCGCCCGAAGGACGCTCGAACACTGGCCGGGAGCCGAAGCCCCCTCGACCGGGATGCTTACGGAGCGGGGGTGCCCTTGGCCGTCACGTGGACGACACCGAGCACGATGCCCTGCTTGAAGATCGAGACCTTGAAGGCCTTGTTCAGGGCGTCGGCACCGACCTGGGACAGCTTGGCGATGGTGCCGTCGAGCTTGGTGTTGCCCGACGAGTCCGTCGAGACCTTGAGGGCGGACCCGTCGAGGTCGAGGATCTGGGCGGCTCCCCCACCGTTGACGGTGGCGGTGAGGGTGGAGTCACCCGGGTTGACCACGAAGTCGGTGAGGTCGACGGACGTGCCCCCGGCGGTGAACTTCAGGCCACCGCTGTGGCTGAACGCTCCCCGGATGAAGTTGGGGTCGCTCGTCGGGAAGACCGACACGAAGCCCTGGGTGATCGGGAACGTGGCGTTGGTGTCCGAACCGCTGGGGGCCACCGTGGCCGGGGCGATCGGTGTCGGGGTCACCTTGTTGTCGGTGAGCACCTTCAGGGTGCCGGGGTCGAGGGTGACAGTCGTGTCGACGCCCGAGAGGTTCAGGAACTGCGACGTCGGCGTGCCCTTGGGCCCGGGGGTGCCGGTGGCAACGATGTGGACCACGCCCAGGGGGATGCCCTTGGCGAAGAACGTCACACCGAAGTACTTGTTCAGGGCGGTGGCACCGACCTCGGACAGCTTGGCCACGGTGCCGTCGAGCTTGGTGTTTCCCTGGGCGTCCGTGGAGATCTTCAGGTTGGTGCCGTCGAGGTCGAGGATCGGGGCGGTGGAGCCACCGGCGACCGTGGCGGTCAGGGTGGAGTCACCGGGGTTGACCATGAAGTCGGTGAGGTCGAGGGACTTGCCCCCGGCGGTGAACTTGAGACCTCCGGAGTGGCTGAGCAGGCCTCGCACGTAGTCGGGCGTGGTCGCCGGGTACACCGACACGTAGCCCTGGCTGATCGGAAAGGTCGCGGTGGTGACGCCGCCGTTGGCAGCCACCGTCGCCGGGGCGACAGGCGTCGGGGTCACGCCCTTGTCGGTGAGCACCTTGAGGGTGCCGGCGTCGAGGTCGACGCTGGTACTGACGCCCTTGAGGGTCAGGAACTCGGCGGATACGGCGCTCGCGCCGTTCTTGGCAGTGACGTCGGTTCCCGACGAGCTCTTCGACGAGCTGCCGCATGCGGCCAACGTCAGGGCCGAGGCGGCCACGACGGCCAGGGCAACCCTGGGGCGGCTCAGGCTACGGAACGATCTCATTGGAATGAATCTCCTTCGTGTTCTTCGGGCCAGGTCGGCCGGGCCCTTCGGGCCCGCTCTTCCGCGTGAGCGGCGCAACGTCACGGTCGTGTGTGCTTCGGCGCTGATCGCACCGGTGGATGACTTTCGCCGGATAGTCGGGCCACCCACCACTGCCTCAACGACGGCAGCCGGTCCGCTCGGGTGTCGATTCAGTACGCTACACGGCTATGGCCTTTCAGCCCGACGTCATCGCCTTCGACGCGGTCGAAACACTGTTCTCGCTGAGCTCGCTCGAACCACTCCTGGCCGCAGCGGGGGGTGAGGCGTCCACGCTCGACCGGTGGTTCCGGCACCTCCTCGGAGACGGCTTCGCCCTCACCGCCGCCGGCGACTACCGGCCATTCTCCGACGTGGCCAGGGCTGGCCTGCGCGCCGTGCTGCCCCACGCCCACTCCCACGACCTCGACGCGGTGATGGCCGGTCTGACCACGCTCGATGCCCACTCCGACAGCGCCCCGGCCATGGGCCGTTCCGTCGAGGGAGCCCGCGTCATCGTCCTTACCAACGGCAGTGTCAGGAGCACCCAGAAGCTGCTGGAGCGTGGCGGTCTCGACGCCTTCGTCGAGGCGGTGGTCTCGGCCACCGACGTCAAGGCGTGGAAACCGGCGGTCGCTCCGTACCTGCAGGCCGCCTCTGTCGTCGGCGTTCCGCCGGAGCGGGTGGCATTGGCCACAGCCCATCCGTGGGACGTCCACGGTGCCCATCGGGCCGGGTTCACCACCGGCTGGTGCAACCGGGACCAGGGCTCGTACCCGGCGCTGTTCCAAACCGCCGACGTCGTAGGGCCTCAACTGCTCAGCGTGGTCGAAGGGTTGTTCTCCCTCGGCGGACTCCCGTAGACACCGCCGCCCGGGGGCGGGCCACGCCGACACTGGTCGGCGCCGTGGCCATGGGTGGGGCGCTCGGTACCGTCGCCCGATATGCCGTCAGCCGGGCCCTACCCGGGGGCGTGGACTCGTTCCCGTGGGCCACGTTCTGGACCAACGTGTCCGGTGCGTTCGTCCTAGGGGTGCTGCTCACCCTGGTCCTCGAGCGATGGCCCCCGACGCGGTTCGTCCGGCCGTTCGCCGCCACCGGGTTCGTCGGCGCCTACACGACGTGGTCGACGTTCATGGTCGAGACCGACGAGCTGCTGGCGCACGGTCACGCCGCCACCGCCCTGGCCTACGTTAGCGCCAGCCTCGTCGTCGGCTTGGTGGCGGTGGCCACGGGGATCGCCCTGGGCCGACTCTGGCCGGTCCCGCCTGCCGAGACCAGCCCCTCGTGAGCAGTGCGGGTCTGTACCTCGTTGTCGCAGCCGCCGGGGCCGTGGGCGCTCCCGCCCGTTACCTCGTCGACATCGCCGTGGAGGAACGCACCGGTCACGGCCGCCGGACCGAGAGCGGCGTCGACACCTTCGCGCTGGGAACGTTCATCGTCAACGCCACGGGCTCCTTCGTGGTCGGCCTCGTCGTCGGGTTGGCGTTGCACCATGGCCTGTCGACTACCGCGAGAGCGGCAGCCGGAACCGGCTTCTGCGGCGCCTACACGACCTTCTCGGCGTTCAGCTACGAGACGGTGCACCTCCTCGAGAAGGGATCACTCGGGACCGCGGCCCTCAACGTGGCCGGCAGCCTCGCCGTGGGCCTGGTCGCGGCGGCGGCCGGGCTGGGTGTCGCCCGACTGGTGTGACAAGGTTGCCGCGACGGGCGGTGAACCTTGACCATGGGGAGTAGGGCTATGACCGACACCACCCCGCGGGGTCCGAAAGTGCGGGCCGGCGACGCCCGCTTCCCGAACCTGACCCGCGGCTTCAACCAGCGCTGGGTTGCCGACCCGGCCTACGTACGGCTGTGCAGCAGTCCACATGACGTGGTGGCGGCCGTCCGCTCCGCTCGCCAGCACGGGTTGCGCGTCACGGTGCGCGGCGGGGGTCACTGCTACGAGGACTTCGTCTACGGCAACGACGGTGGCGTCGTCATCGACCTCACCGCCATGACCGACGTCTATTTCGACGCTGACAAGGGTTCATACGTGATCGAGGCGGGAGCCACCCTCTTCGATGTCTACTCAAAGCTCGAGAAGCAGTACGGGGTGACCATCCCGGGGGGCTCGTGCTACTCGGTCGGGGCGGGCGGTCACATCACCGGTGCGGGCTACGGGCTCCTGTCACGCAAGTACGGGCTGACCGTTGACCACCTCACTGCGGTAGAGGTGGTTCATGTCGACGGCGAGGGCGCCGTTCACTGCGACACCTTCGGTACCGACGGTTCAACGGCCGACGAGCAGCTGATGCTGTGGGGATGCAAGGGCGGGGGCGGGGGCAACTTCGGCATCGTCACCAAGTTCT
>JBBRXY010000050.1:0-23468 GCA_038238185.1 Acidimicrobiales bacterium | reverse complement strand
GTGTTCGCCGGCGTCGGTGAGCGCACGCGTGAGGGCACTGACTTGTTCCTCGAAATGGAAGAGTCGGGCGTGCTCGAACGCGCCGCGCTGGTCTTCGGCCAGATGGACGAACCACCGGGCGTGCGTTTGCGCATCGCGCTGTCGGCGTTGACGATGGCCGAGTACTTCCGCGACGTGCAGAACCAGGACGTGCTGCTGTTCATCGACAACATCTTCCGCTTCGTGCAAGCTGGGTCCGAGGTGTCCACCCTGCTCGGGCGCATGCCCTCGGCCGTGGGGTACCAGCCGACCCTGGCCGACGAGATGGGCGAGCTCCAGGAGCGAATCACGTCGACCAAGGGCCGGTCGATCACCTCCCTGCAGGCCGTGTACGTGCCCGCCGACGACTACACCGACCCGGCCCCGTTCACCACCTTCACCCACCTCGACGCCACGACCGAGCTGTCCCGCGACATCGCCTCCCGGGGCATCTACCCGGCCGTCGACCCCCTGGCCTCCACCTCGCGGATCCTGAGCCCCGAGGTGGTCGGGGAGCACCACTACAAGGTGGCCCGCCGCGTGCAGGAGACTCTGCAGCGCTACAGCGAGCTCCAGGACATCATTGCCATCCTCGGTGTCGACGAGCTGTCCGAGGAGGACAAGCTCACCGTGCAGCGGGCCCGCAAGGTCGAGAAGTTCCTCTCTCAGCCGTTCTTTGTGGGCGAGCAGTTCACCGGCATCCCCGGCGTGACCGTGCCGGTGGAGGAGACGGTGGCGTCGTTCGAGGCCCTGGTCGACGGTGAGCTCGACGACATCCCCGAGCAGGCGTTCTTCAACGTCGGTGGCGTCGACAGCGTGCGTGAGAAGGCCAAGACGCTGGCCAAGGAAGAGGGCGCCGACGAGGACGAGGCCGCCTGAGCATGGCCATGAACGTCGAGCTTGTCTCGCCCGAGCGCATCCTGTACTCGGGAGACGCCGAGATGGTCGTGTGTCGCACGGTCGGCGGCGGCGACGTGGCCTTCCTGGCCGGCCACGCCCCGTTCCTCGGAGCACTGGAGATCTGGCCGGTGAAGATCAAGACCACCGAAGGTGGCGAGGAGACGGCCGCCGTCCACGGCGGCTTCGTCCACGTCCGCGACAACCAGGTGATCATCCTGTCCGACGTGGCCGAGTTGGCCGGCGACATCGACGCCGCCCGGGCCGGCAAGGCCAAGGAGGCGGCCGAGAAGCGCGAGTCCGATATGGACGACGCCGAGGCCGAGGCCGCGCTCGCCCGTGCCCACGTCCGCCTGGAGCTCGCCGGCCGATAGCCGCAGTTTCTTTGGCACGTTCACCCACATACAGGTGGGCAAGCGTGCCAAGGAACCGTTACTGAGTGTCACACCCCCATGAGGTTGCTGGGGTCCGTGGACCCTCGAACCGCCACCGACCGACTTGCGGCCGCCCAGTTCGGGCTCGCCACTCGCCGGCAGTGCCTCGCCGTCGGGATGACTGACCGCCTGATCGATCTCCACCTTGCGGCGGGCCGTCTCCTCGTCGTGCACCGGGGTGTCTATCGATTGGCGGCAGTACCTGGGTCCGCAGGCCAGGACCTGTTGGCGGCGTGCCTGGCGGCCGGACCTGGCGCAGTGGCGTCCCATCACAGCGCTGCTGCCGTGTTCGGGCTCCGGGGGATCGAATGGACCCAGCCGGAGATCACCGCGACAGTGGGCTGTCGACGCCGCCTCGACGGAGTCACCGTTCACCGCTTGGAAGCGCCGACGTCGGGCGGCGGGGGCAGATCCCGGTCACCCGGCCGGCGCGGACGCTGCTCGATCTGGCTGCCATCGAGCCCGACCTCGTGAGGGGTGCCCTTGACGACGCTCTCGTTCGGGGGCTGACCACGCTGGGCTCGCTCAGTCGGACGCTAGGCCGGGCCGGCGGCCACGGCCGGGCCGGTACGACTCTGCTCCGGGACCTGATCGTCGAGTTGCAGGCAGGCAGGGCACCCACGGAAAGCCCTCTGGAGGACCGGCTCGTCGATCAGTTGCGGCGCCATGGGCTCCCGGCGCCCGTTCGCCAGCATGAGGTTGCCTTGCCGGACGGAAGCGTGGCTCGGATTGACCTGGCCTACCCCGACCGGTTGCTGGGGATCGAGGCTGATGGCCGGGTGTGGCACTCGGGGCGCTCCGACTTCTCCCGTGACCGGCGGCGGGCGAATCGTCTCGCGGCCCTGGGATGGACCCTCCTCCGCTACTGCTGGGCCGATCTCGAGCGGGGTCGAGACGTGGCCGACGAGGTGGTTGGACTGCGGGATCGCAAGGTCGGCTGAGCGTCCGTCTCAGGTAGTGGTCGCGGCTCACGCATCATGGGGATATGTCCAGTGTCCGGCTCGGGGTGGCCCTCGTCCTTCCTCCACCCCTCGATCGGGAGATCGACACCCTGCGCCGGGCGACCGGTGACGGGACCCTCGGGCGGGTGCCGCCGCACTGCACGTTGGTGTCACCGGTCAACGTTCGAGCCGATCGGATCCCCGATGTCGTGGCCCTTCTGAGAAGCGCGGCCGCCGCCACCCGACCGCTGCGAGTGCTTCTCGGTCCGCCCACGACCTTCCTGCCCGACAACCCCGTCCTGTACCTGCCGCTCGAGGAGGGTGCGGGTGCGGTGCGGGCCCTTCGGGATCATGTCTTCCTCGAACCCCTTGCCCGTCCTCTTACGTGGCCCTACGTGCCCCACGTCACCGTCGCCGACGAGGCCGACCCCGAGCGCATCGCTGCCGCCAGCATCGCCCTCAGCGACTACCGCACCGACGTCGTGTTCGACCGGATGCATCTCCTCCAGGAGGGACCGGGGCGGGTGTGGGCCCCGATCGCCGATTTCCCACTCCGAGCCCCGGCCGTCGTGGGTCGCGGGGGGCTACCCGTGGAGCTGTGGGTGTGTACCGCGCTCGACCCTGAGGCCCGGGAGTTCTCGTCGCGCGAATGGCACGGAATCGGCCTGGCCGAGTTGGGCACACCGATGCCCCACGAGCGGGTGGCGATCAGCGCCCGGCGGGCCGACGCGGTGGCAGGAGTGGCCACGGGATGGACGAGGGGCGGAGTTGCCCAGCTGTCCAGCGTCGTAGTGTCGGCGGCCGATCGCGGCCAGGGCATCGGCTCGCGGCTGCTGGCCGCGTTCGAGTCGACGGCGGTGTCGCTGGCCTGCTGCCGACTGGCGTGCCGGGTGCGGGTGGGAAGCCAGGGCCACGGCTTCTTACAGCACCGCGGATGGGTCGACGAGGCTCGCCTCGACGACTGGATGGACGGGCGGCAGTTCGTGCAGCTCCGCCGTGACCTCTCGTAGAACGGTCAGTCGAAGTCGATGGCGGAGAAGTCGCGTAGCTTTTCGAGGGAGTGCCGTGCGCTGACCGTGCGAACCGTCCCCGACTTCGAGCGCATGACGAGCGACTGGGTGCTGGCCCCCCGGCGGTCGTAGTTCACTCCCCGGAGCATCTCACCGGTGGTGACGCCTGTCGCGGCGAAGAAGCAGTTGTTGCCCCTGACCAAGTCGTCCTGGGTGAGGATCCGGTCGAGATCGGCCTCCCGGCCGGCCTCCTTGATGGACTCGAGCTCGCCCTTCTTCTGGGGAGCCAGTCGACCGAGCATCTCCCCTCCCAGGCACTTGATGGCGGCTGCGGAGATGACACCCTCGGGTGTGCCGCCGATGCCGAAGAGAATGTCGGCGCCCGCCTCGGGCATGCCGGTGGAGATGGCGCCGGCCACGTCGCCGTCCTGGATGAGGCGGATGCGGGCCCCGGCCCTGCGGATCTCGGCGATGAGGTCGTCGTGACGGGGACGGTCGAGCACGACGGCGGTGAGGTCGTGAATCGACTTGCCGGTGGCCTTGGCTACCGCTTCGAGGTTCTCGGTGGGTGACTTGTCGAGGTCGATGCACCCGACAGCCTCGGGGCCGACGGCGATCTTCTCCATGTAGAAGCCCGGCGGGTCGTACATGGTGCCACGGTCGGACACGGCGATCACGGCCAAGGCGTTGGGCCGTCCGAGAGCGCACAATGTGGTGCCCTCGAGGGGGTCGACGGCGATGTCGATCTCGGGGGGGCTGCCGTCGCCCACCTGTTCGCCGTTGTACAACATGGGGGCTTCGTCCTTTTCGCCCTCGCCGATGACGATGATGCCGTCGCAGGCCACCGACTTGAGGTGGACGCGCATGGCCTCGGTGGCGGCGCCGTCGGCCTTTTCCTTCTCGCCCCTCCCCATCCAGCGGGCGGCGGCCAACGCCGCCACCTCGGTGACCCGGACGAATTCCATGGCCAGGTTGCGGTCGGGGGCCTGACGTTCGGCTGCGCTCATAGGATGGGACCATAGTGAAGATGTGCAGGCGGGCGCCATGAGGCGATCCATGCGGCACGCCGGGACACTTGCGTTGACGCTGGCGGCTGTCGTGGCAGGCATGGCGGGCACCAGCCGCCTGGCCGATGCCGTCTCCGGACCGCCGCTACCCCCGCCCGCACCGATCCGGGTGCCTCGGCTCGGCGACTGGTTCTCCGGCGCCAGCGCCGACTTCCGGTTCAAGACCCGCCTGACGGCGGCCGACATGCCGTCGGCCGACTTTCAGTTCGGGAGCGGCACCCATCTCACGGCCGCCCCCGACGACCCGGCAACCTGGTACGTGTTCGGCCGCCGATCCGGGCGGGTGCAGCCGACCCCGGCATGCGATGCCATGCCCATTGCGTACGGGATCGACATCTGGAAGTCGACCGACCATGGCGTCACCTGGTCCCAGCCCGCCACCCTTGCCGCGCCCACCGAAGGGACGCCATGGGCATGTTTCGCCGGTGACGGCGACGCCTACTTCGACGGCAACAGCGGGACTTGGCACTACCTGGCCCAATGCCGGGGGCGCGACAACCTCTGGAACGGCTGCCACTGGACGCGGGCCGGCACCGACCCTATGGGTGACTGGCAGGCGGATCCGGCCAACCCGGTGGTGTCCACCGCTCCGGGCTCGGCCACCAACCTCTGGCAACGCATCTGCCAACCGTCGACCAACTGTTTTCAGGACTCCCAGAAGGACAACCGGGCGACGGTGAGCGATGCCGGCACCTTCACGATCTTCGACGTCCCCACCGATCCTGGCTTCCATTACGTGCGGTTCCACGGCGCCGCCACCAACAGCCACCAGTACACCGGCCTGGCCAAGACGGCCGATTTCGTCAACTGGGTCGTCGGCCCCGACGACCCCGACCATCTGCCCACCGACGACATCTTCGACAACCGCTTCCCGAAGGGTCTTCCGCCGGCCGACGGCCACGGCGGCACGGCGGCCTGGCGGGAGCCCCACTGGCTCGCTCCCAACTCGAACGACGCAGTCATCGGCGGCGGCGGCGGCCATGTCGTCAGCGAGGGACCGTGGTACTACCTGGTCGCCGAGGCGTCCGACCGGCCGCTCTGCGGGATGCCCGGCGCCACTTGGGATCTCGGCATCTACCGGACCGCCGACGTCCGAGCCCGGGTCTGGAGCGCCCCGGCATCACCCCACGAGAACCCGATCGCAGTTTCCGACGACGCCGTGGCCGGGTCACCGTCGCCCTCGAGTTGCGACCCGTCCTATCCCCGCATCCTCGTGGACCCGGCCACGGGTGAGACCAATCTCGTCTACAGCAGAGTCATCAGGATGCCGGGAGGCCCGGACGCGCCCCCCGATCCCACGCGCAGCGGTCTGTACGTGTACACCCTTCGATGGAACCTGCTCCACCCGGCGCGACCCGGCGACGGGATCCAAGGCCCGGCCGGGATGCCGGGCCCGAGCGGTCCTCCGAGCGGGGTGCCGGCTATGTGGCGGGTCATCCCGGCGGGCACCGAGGCCACGGGCCCGTCGGCGCTGGCTGCCCGGCGCGACGCCTACCAGGCGCCGGACGGCAAGGGATATCTGGCCTTCAACTGCGACGGGTCGCCGCCGACCTGCGGGCCGAGCAAGGCCATCTTCCAGGACATGAGGCTGGGCCACGGCTCGGCGCCGTCGATGAGCTCCTACGTCTTCGGTGGGAAGGCCGCGTCGCTCGACGGCCATACCGGACGCGTGCAGTTCGTGGTCGGACAACTCGACGCCGCCGGCGGTTGGCTACGAACCGATGCCGTGTCCGCCTCTATCACCGGCAGCGACTACACCGGCGTGATGAGTGACCCGGTCGTGCTTCGCCACGACGCCGTCTGGCTCCGGTTCATGGTGTGGGTGAACGGTGAGAAGTACACGGTGAAGGCCGGCGAGCTGTTCGTCGAGCCGAGGCCCTGAGCGGGGCGGCGGGGCGGCGCTACCATCTCGGCCGTGATCCGCGCTCGTGTCGTGGTGGCAGGCGCTGTGTCCCTGGCGCTGGGGTTCGGCATCACCGGTGTGAGCCGGGTGTGGTCGGCGGAAGAGGCGTCATCCGAGCATCGGCCCGTCAAGAGCGTCGCCATCTTCCAGGTCCACACCACCCAGCGGCTCGTGTCCCTGACCTTCGACGACGGACCCGATCCGCGCTGGACACCGCAGGTGCTCGACGTGTTGCACCAGCACGGCGCCCAGGCCACGTTCTTCGACACGGGTATCAACGCGCTGGCTCATCCCGACCTCATCGCTGCGGAGATCGCCGGCGGCCACGAGATCGGCGACCACACCTGGTCCCACCCCGACCTCCGACTCCTCTCGCCGTCGGCGATGAAGTCCGAGCTGGTCAAGGGCGCCGAGGCCATCCACGCAGCCGGGGCCCCCGTGCCCCTGTTGTTCCGCCCGCCCTACGGGTCGACCGACGATGCCGTGGCGGTGGCCGCCGCGACCGGGGGGTACCGCACGGTGCGGTGGAACCTGTGTCTCGAGCGCTATGTCAACCACGGGCTGGGGGTTGTCGAAGGGGTCGAGGCCGTGCTGGGCCAGGTGCGGCCGGGGTCGATCATCCTCGCCCACGACGGCGGGATTCCCGATCGGACCCGGACCATGCAGGCGCTGTCCATGCTCCTGACGGGCCTCCAGGCACGCGGCTACCGCGTGGTCGACGCCAGCACCCTCCTGGCCTCGGCCCAACGGCCCCGGCCCACTTCGGTGTCCCCGGCGGCCGCCTGACGTGAACGCCGGGCCCGCGGTCACGACGACGGCGGGGATCCCCCTCGACGCCGTCTACGGGCCGGTCGACGGGGAGGCCCCGGGGTCCTTCCCCTACACGAGGGGACCGTACGCGTCGATGTACCGGGGCAAGCTCTGGACCATGCGGATGTTCGCCGGCTTCGGTACTGCCACCGATACCAATGCCCGGTTCCGCCAGTTGCTGGCCCAGGGCAGCCAGGGACTGTCGACCGCTTTCGACCTGCCGACACTGATGGGCTGCGACTCCGACGACCCGCGAGCCGAGGGGGAAGTGGGGAGGGGCGGCGTCGCCGTCGACACGCTGGCCGATGTGGTGGATCTCTACGCCGGTATCGATCTGGCCACGGTCACCACGTCGATGACCGTCAACGCCCCGGCTGCCGTGCTGCTGGCCATGTACGTGGTCGCGGCCGAGGGCTCGGGGGTGGCTCGAGCTCGCCTGGGGGGCACGATCCAGAACGACATCCTCAAGGAGTACCAGGCGCAGAAGGAGTACCTGTTCCCGCCCCGGGCGTCGATGCGACTGGTCACCGACGTGGTGCGGTTCTGCGCCGCGGAGATGCCCCGCTGGTACCCGATCTCGGTGTCCGGATACCACATCAGGGAGGCGGGGGCCACCGCCGTGCAGGAGTTGGCGTTCACCCTCGGCAACGGCTTTGCCTACGTCGAGGCCGCAGTCGCCGCCGGCATGAGTGTCGACGAGGTGGCTCCCCGGCTCAGCTTCTTCTTCAACGCCCAGCTCGACCTGTTCACGGAGGTGGCCAAGTTCCGGGCGGCCCGTCGCCTGTGGGCGGTGCGCATGCACGACCGCTATGGCGCCCGCCATCCCCGTTCGCTGCAGTGCCGGTTCCACGTGCAGACCGCAGGTGCCTCCCTCACCGCCCAGCAACCGGAGCTCAATCTCGTGCGCACGGCGATCGAGGCGCTGGCCGCAGTGCTGGGTGGAGCGCAGAGCCTGCACACCAACGGCCTCGACGAGGTGTACTCGCTGCCCACCGACCGGGCGTCGCGACTGGCCTTGCGTACCCAGCAGGTGATCGCCCACGAGACCGGTGTCCCCCTCGTCGCCGATCCCCTCGGCGGCTCGTGGTTGGTCGAGTCGCTCACCGACGAGGTGGAGCGCGGCGCCGCCGCCCTGCTCGACGAGATCGCCGCGCTGGGCGGGGGATCCATGCTCGAAGGAGCCCATGCCGGTATCGAGGCCGGGTGGTTCCAGTCCCGAATCGCCGAGTCCGCCTATGCCTTCGAGGCGGACGTGGTGGCCGGCGACCGTGTCGTCGTGGGCGTCAACCGGTTCACCGAGAGCGACGACGGCGGGACCATCGAGATCCACACCCATGCCGCCGACGTGGAGTCACGCCAGATCAGGCGCCTGGCCGAGGCCAAGTCCAATCGCACCGAAGGGACCGTGCGCGCCGCCTTGGCCCGGGTGAGCAACGATGCACGCATGCCCGAGGTCAACCTGATGCCGGCAATTCTCGACGCGGTGCGGGCGTATGCAACCGTTGGCGAGGTCGTCGACGCCCTCGCAGGCGTTTTCGGCCGTTGGACCGAGGATCCGGTGCTGTGAGGGCCAAAGAGCCCACTGAGAGGATGAATCGCCGATGACCGGTTGCTGCCCCTTCTGCGGGGCCGAGTACGCCCTCACCGAAGCCCGCTGCTGGGAGTGCAAGGTGGCCCTGGCCGAGGACTCCACGCCCACGCTCGTGGCCGACGAGGCGGTCGAGGAGGTGCTCTACGAGCTCGACGACTGGCCGGTGGTCACCCGGGTGCAGCTCACTGCCACCCTGGCCGATCGGGGGATCCCGTCGCGGTGGGAGCCCGGGTTGACCCTCGCCGTGCGCGACGTCGACGACGACGCGGCCGAGGCGGCCCTCGACGAGTTGGAGGAAGCCGCCGCCGACGACGAGGGTGACGATGAAGGCGACGAAACCGACGGCGGCACAGCCGACGACGGTGAGCCGGTGGCCCAGGCGGCCATGGCCGACCTGTTCGTGGCCGCCGACCGGCTGATGCACGAGCCCGGGGACGAGGTCGTGGCCGCCGAGCTCGGAGTAGCCGCCGACATCGTGGGCGAGAGCCCCGCCCCGTTCGGCATCGAGGCCCAGCTCTGGGGCAAGGTGCGGGAACTGTCGGCCGTCGTGTGCAGCCATCTCGACGCCGATGCCGCTCCCGAAGTCGTGTCCGCCGATGCCCGAACCCTCAGAGAGGTCCTCCGTCCGTATGTCTGACGGCTGGTAAAGCGTCAACGCACCGATCGGCTAAGGGCCGATGGGCCAGGGGCCCCCATCGGCAGCGGCGGGCGTGGCCCGTAGGGCCCGGGTGCCCGCCGCCAACAACGACGTATACCGTTCGACGATGCTCCTCGCCGAGCTGGAGATCCGACACACCCGCGCCGTGGCCCCCACGCGCCGGATCGCGCTCGGGAGTCAGTGGTTGCCCACCGATCCGGCCCCCGGCTACGGAGGTATCCTCCTCGGCGGCCTCGTTGCCACTTACATCGACAGCCTCGACCCCGACGAGCGCGCCGAGCTTGTCGACCTGATCGACGATCTGGAGAACGATCGCCGCATTCCGCAGCCTCGGCTCCGTCACCGCTTCCAGGTCGACGTGGTCGGACTCGATCGCAGTCGCCACAAGCTCGTCGGCGTCGGCGAGGCCATGCACTACGAGCTCGACGGGCACGGTCTGGCCGTGCCGCAGCTCCTCGGGGCCGTGTACGCCGCCGGCCAGGTCCACTCCGCCACGCGCCCGGCGGTGTTCCACGCCATTCGGAAGGCCGTTCGCTGGAAGGGCTCGGCGGGGCCGTCGTTGATCGAGCACCTGGCCGATCCCACGAGCGCGTCTCCTCGCTCGTGGAGGCTGTTCCCCACCGACGAGCGTTGGGCCCTCCAGGTCCTGGGCTTCGACCCCGAGACCACTCCCGAGCGGGGCGAGGTGATGCGCCGGTTCCGTAACCTGATCCGCGAGTCGCACCCCGACCATGGAGCCCGCCATGAAGGGGCGGGTCAGCGCATCCTCGAGCTCACCGAAGCCCGACGCATCCTCATGGCCTGATGATGGTCGACCGGATGGCCGACCGGGCCGTGCTCATCACGCCGGGGGCGGGGGCGGGCCGCGACCAGCCCAGCCTGGTCGCGGTGGAACACGCCCTCAGCCCCGTCGTGGTCGAGCGGATGGACTTTCCCTATCGCAGGGCCGGCCGGAAGAGTCCCGACCGGGCCGAGGTGCTGGTTGCCGCGGTGCGCGAGGGCGCGGCCGGCCTGACCGAGCGCACGGGCCTGGCACCGGCGCGACTGGTGCTGGGTGGGCGGTCTATGGGCGGGCGCATCTGCTCGATGGCGGTGGCCGAGGGCCTCGACGCGCTGGGTCTGGCCCTCGTCAGCTATCCCCTTCACCCGCCCGGACGACCCGACCGTCTCCGTACCGAGCACTTCGGCCAACTCGACCTGCCCTGCCTGTTCCTCAGCGGCACCCGGGACGCTTTCGGCAGGCCGGACGAGCTCACCGAGGCCACTGCGGCGATCCCCGGTCCGGTCACCCACGTGTGGATCGACGGAGGAGACCACGGCCTACGCCGGCGCGACGCCGAGGTGGCCGAGATCGTGCGCGACTGGGTCCTGCGCCTGCCCTGAGCGAGCGGGGCGTCAGGGCTCGGGAGGGCGGCGGTCCTCGGGGTTCAGATCCTCCAGCTCCAGGCGGGCCGTCTCCGGGTACCGGGTAAGGACCAGTACGGCGACGAGCACCGGTCCCACGGCGAGGCAGGCCATGGCCGGGCCGATGCTGGCGAAGGCGTCGCTCAGCACGCCGGCGGCCACCAGGCCCATGGCGCTGCCCGACAGGGCGCACACGGCCACGATGCCGTTGGCCCGGCCCCGCAGTGACGTGGGGAACAGCTCCGGGCCATACACGGCGAGAGCGGGGATCGACGCATTGGACACGGTCATGGCCGCCATGGCCCACACCCACGTCGCCCATCCCGTGGAGAAGAAGAACAGCACGGTGAGCAGGGTTCCTGCGCCGATGCAGAAAGCTCCGACCCGGCGCCGGCCATGGGTGTCGGCCAGCCGTCCGCCGGCCATGATCCCGATGACCGCCGGCGTCGAGGTGACGATGGAGAACAGGCCGATCATGGCTCCGCTGAATCCCCGCTCCACGAGCAGGAAGCGGTTGGAGAACTGCGACTGTGGCGCAAAGAACAGGTTGGTCAGGAGCCCAGCCCCTGCGAGCAGGCACAGCCGGCCCCAATGCCCCGCAAGCGGCATTCGTTTCCGGACCCGGCGGGCGAAGCGCCGGCTCTCGGGGAGATGCCGGCCGACGGTGATGAGCACGGGGACGGCCACCACCGGGAGCACGTACAGGAGCCGCCAGCCTCGGGGTCCGAGGTCGGCCAGGCGCAGGCCCATCAGGCAGAGGCCTGCGCCGAAGCCGCCGGCCATGGCCAGCAGGCTCACCGAGTAGGCCCGGGCGCCGGCCGGCATCTCCTCGGCGGCCATGATGGCGATGACCAGGGCGAGAGCGGTGGCGAAAGCCCGGGCCAGGGCCTGGCTGGCCGTGAGCCACCCCAGCGACGGAGCGAGACCGCCGGTGAGGGCGAGCACGCACCCGGCCCCGGCCGACCAGAGCAGCACGATCCGACGGCCGCGGCGGTCGGCCACCGACGCCACGACCAGGGCCACCAGACCGCCCACGCGTACGACCGCTCCGGCCACTCCCTGAGCGGTGTCGCCGGCCCCGAACTCCTGGCCGGCGAAGGCGATGGTCTGGGTGAACAAGGTATTGAGGTATCCCGCCACGATGGCCAGTAGCCCGAGGCTGCCGAGCACCGACGCGGCCTGGGCGTCGAGGCGGGTCGGTGGAGCCCACCAGGGGGCAACGGTTCGGCCGGGTCGGGCCAGGGCCCGCCGGAACGGGAAATAGAAGAGCCACCAGAAGTAGGGCACGGTGAGGGCGAACTCCACCGTCTGGACGACTTCGTGGCCGTCTTCTGCGGCCGGCATGACGACGACTGTCCGCCGGTAGTCCCGCACCGGGCCTTCGATCGCCTCGAAGTGGCCTGCGCCGCACTCCCGCTCCAGCAACAGGTCGGTGCGGGGCACCATGATCGCTTCCAGGCCGTCGGCGTCGACCCGTCGACGGGTTACGAGGCGGCCCACGGCTCGCCGATCCTCATTGTCGGAGCCTACCGACGGCGCCTGCGACCCCAACGGCAGCGGGACCGGGGGAAGGGAAGGGTGATTCGAGGTGTTCTCCAGATGTAGACGACCCGGTAGTGTTGGTAGCCGAGCGCGGAACAGGGAGTGGAATGCAAACGGAGCTGATGGAGGCCATCGAAGCGATTCGCCCGGCCCTGCAGGCCGACGGCGGCGATGTCAACGTCGTAGGCCTCAACGAGGAAACCGGCGTGGTCGACCTCGAGCTGGTTGGGGCGTGCGGCAGCTGTCCGGCGTCCACCATGACCCTGAAGGCCGGCATCGAGCGGATCCTGAAGGACAGGGTCGAGGGAATCACCGCCGTCAACGCCGTCGGCCAGGACCCGGAGTTCTAGGCGCCTTCTGAGGGTCATGGCAGGCGGGACCCCGAAGCGCTGTTGGCGCGCGCCCGGACCGGTGACCGGCGGGCACTCGGCCGCTTATTGTCGGTGGTCGAACGCGTCGGCGACGACGCCCGCGAGGCGGCGGCCGCGGCGTCGGCCCATGCCGGTCAGGCGCGGGTCGTCGGCATCACCGGCGCGCCGGGTGCCGGCAAGTCCAGCCTGATCGCCGCCCTCACCGGCCACCTCCGAGCTCGGGGTGAGCGGGTGGCGGTGCTGGCCGTGGACCCGTCGTCGCCACTGTCGGGGGGAGCAGTGCTGGGCGACCGCGTCCGGATGCAGGCCCACACCCTCGACGACGGCGTGTTCGTCCGGTCGATGGCCAGTCGCGGTATCCCCGGTGGGTTGGCGCTGGCCGCGCCTGACGCGGTGCGTGTGCTCGACGCCGCCGGCTGGCCCTGGGTGCTGGTGGAGACCGTCGGGGTGGGCCAGGCCGATGTCGACGTCGGCCTGGTTGCCGACACGATCGTGGTGGTGGTGAATCCCGGTTGGGGCGACGGCGTCCAGGCCGAGAAGGCCGGCCTGCTCGAGATCGCCGACATCCTGGTCGTCAACAAGGGTGACCGGCCTGGCGCCGACGAGGCCGGCTCCGTGCTCGCCGGAATGCTCGACCTGGTTCCCCCTGCCTCGGGTTGGCGTCCGCCCGTGGTGGTCACCTCGTGTCTGGGTGGCATTGGTGTGAACGAACTGTGGGCCGCCGTCGACGACCATCAGCAGTGGTTGGCCGACCAGGGTCGCGGGGATGCCCGCCGTCGCGCCCGGTTAGCGGCGGAACGCCGGTGGCAGGCCGGTCGCAGGGCCTTTCTCGGCGCGCTCGACGACGCCATGGGTGATCAGGGCGACAAGGACGAGGTCGGTCGCGCTAGGGCGTGACGATGGCGCCAACCTCGGTGTAGGTGAGCAGGTCGGGGTGGGTGGGCACGACCCGAACAGACCAGCCGTAGCGGCTGGCCTTCGTACATGTGAAAGAGGCCTCGAACCGGTAGCGCCCGCAGTCGCTCTGGCCGGCGGTGCTCATCGGCGTCGTAGTGGCCTCGGCGATGTCGGCTGACGGGCCGACCGGTCCGTGGACGAGTTGCACGTCCACATCAGTGACCGAGAGGTCCCCCAGGACCACTGTCGCGGCCACGGTCCGAGCCTCGTCCACCTCGGCGGGCCGACCGTCGCCGTCGATTCCTTCGACGGCCACCCGGTCCCATTGGGCTCGGACTCTGGCTTTCCAGTCCGACAGGCGCCGGGCCCGTGCGTGCTTGTCGGCGTCGATGGCGAGGCGGCGAGCGGCTGCGGGCTCGTACATGTGGCTGACGTAATCGCGCACCATTCGGCTGGCGACGACGAACGGCCCCAGTGAGGACAACGACGACCGCACCATGGCGAGCCAACCGTGGGGGAGCCCGTCGGCACCCCGCTCGTAGAAGGTGGGCACTATGTGGCGTTCGAGCAGGTCGAACAAGCTGGCCGCTTCGGCCCGGTCACGCCGCTCGAGGTCGTCGTCGTGGTCGGCGGAGGTGATGGCCCAGCCGTTGTGGCTGTCGTAGCACTCGTCCCACCACCCGTCGCTCACGGAACAGTTCAGGGCGCCGTTGAGGGCGGCCTTCTCCCCACTGGTGCCGCAGGCCTCCAGCGGACGGCGGGGGGTGTTGAGCCAAAGGTCGCTCCCCTGGTAGAGGACGCGAGCCACGGCGATGTCGTAATCGTCGAGGAACACCACCCGGTGGCGAACGTGTGGCTGGCGGGAGAACTGGACGACCTGGCGGATCATGTCCTTCCCCAGGTCGTCGGCGGGATGAGCCTTGCCCGCGAACACCAGCTGTACGGGCCGATCGGCGGCGAGCAACAGGGCCGACAGGCGTTCGGGTTGGGACAGCAGCAACGTGGCCCGCTTGTAAGTGGCGAAGCGCCGGGCGAAACCGATGGTGAGAGCGTCGGGGTCGAGGATGCCCTCGGCCCACACCAGCTCCGCCTGGGGAGCCCGGTGGGCCTCCAAGGCCGATCGCAGGCGTCGGCGGGACAGCTCCACGAGCCGCCGGCGACCGTGGCCGAGAGCCGTCCAGAGCTCGGCATTGTCGACGCCGCCCACGGCGGACCACGCCTTGCCCTCGCCTTCGGCCCAACCGGTGCCCACGTGACGCTCGAACAGGTCGCCCATCTCCGTCGACACCCAGCTGCGGGCGTGCACCCCGTTGGTGATGGAGCCGATGGGCACGTCGTCCTCAGGGACCCCTGGCCACAGACCGGAGAAGACGTGCCGGCTCACCCGGCCGTGAAGTGCGGAGACACCGTTGGAGAAGCCGGCGAGCCGCAGTCCCATGACGGCCATGTTGAACGGGGCGTCGTGGGGTTGTCCGGGCTCGTGGCCGAGGGCCATCAGGGTGTCGAACGAGACGCCCAGCTCGTCGGTCCACGAACCGAAGTAGCGCTCCATCAACTCGCGGCTGAAGCGGTCGATCCCGGCGGGGACCGGTGTGTGGGTGGTGAAGACGGTGCCCGCCCTTACCGCCTCGATGGCTTCGGCGAAGGTAAGCCCGTCGTCGGAGACGTGGCGGCGGATGCGCTCGAGGCCGAGGAACCCGGCGTGACCTTCGTTCGTGTGAAAAATCTGGGGGTTGACTCCCACGAGCCGTAGGGCGCGCACTCCGCCGATGCCGAGCAGGATCTCCTGGCGCAGTCGGTGCTCGGTGTCGCCGCCGTAGAGGCGGTCGGTGACGTCGGCCGACTCGCCGTCGTTGCCATCGGTGTGGGTGTCGAGAAGGAACAGCGGGATGCGACCCACCTGGGCCCGCCAGATGCGGGCCAGCAACGGTCGCCCGGCCTGGTCGACGCTGACGGTGTCCACGTCGCACGGTGTGAGGGCCAGGGCATGGGGGTCCTGGGTTACGTAGCGCTGTTCCTGCCAGCCGTCGGGTGCCAGTTCCTGGCGGAAGTATCCCTGGCGGTAGAGCAGGCCGACCCCGACAAGGGGGACGCCGAGGCCGCTGGCCGCCTTGAGATGATCGCCAGCGAGCACGCCGAGCCCGCCCGAATACTGGGGCAGGGCCTCGGCGATGCCGAACTCGGGAGAGAAGTAGGCCACTCCCGTCAGAGCGTGGTCGCCGTGTTGGAACCACAGCCCGGCCTCGAGGTGGTTGCCGCAGGTCGTCGTGGGCTGCGGCGAGGAGGGCGATGAACTCGGCATCGGCGGCCAGGGCGTCGATGCGGTCCTGTCCGACCATCCGGAGCAGGGCCATGGGGTCGTGGTTGCCGGCCTCCCACGCCACGGCATCGACGGCGCGGAACACGGCCTGGGCACGTTCCTCCCACGTCCAGCGCAGGTTCAGCGCCAGGTCGTGGAGTGGCGCCAGGGCGTCGGGGATCCGGGGTTGCACGGTGAAGCTGCGCAGGGCCTTCATCAAGTCGCAGACGCTATCCCACCCCGGTTTCGGCCCCGGGAGCGGTGTCAGGATCTGATCCTCAGAGAGGCACATATCGGCGGCGCCGGCATCGGATTGCCGGGTTCGTGGTGGTGCCCGCTACCATCAGTCGAGATGACCGGTCGGATCGTAATCGACGATCTGCGGCCTCGGACCCCCAGCAGCGACCACCCGGCGAAGGCGACCGTCGGAGCGGCGGTGAGGGTGTCGGCTGACATTTTCCGCGACGGCCACGCCGTCCTGGCGGCCCGCGTCCGCTGGCGGCCGGCGGGCGACCCCAAGTGGCTCGACGCTCCCATGGGCGATCTGGGCAACGACCGGTGGGAGGCGGTGATCGAGCCCTCCACCCTCGGCCGGCACAACTTCGCGGTGGAGGCCTGGACCGACCTCTTCGCCAGCTGGTGTCGCGACGTCACCCTCAAACACGACGCCGGCCAGGACATCGGTCTCGAGCTGGAGGAGGGCGCCCACATCCTCGGCGCCCGGGCGGGTGACGTCGCTTCCGGCGATCGCAAGCTGCTAGGTGCCACTGCCGCCGCCCTACGGGATGTCACCCGCCCGGTGGCCGAAAGGTTGGCCGACGCCCTCAACCCCGCGGTCGCCGCCACCCTGGCGAGCGTGCCCGACCCGGCCGACCTCACGACCAGCCCGACGCGTGAACTCTGGGTCGATCGGGAGCGGGCGCTGGTGGGGGCCTGGTACGAGCTGTTCCCGCGCTCCGAGGGCGGCCTGCGTGCGGCTGCGGACGACCGCCTGGAAGCTGTGGCGGCCATGGGCTTCGACGTGGTCTACCTCCCGCCGGTCCACCCGATCGGCACGGCCCATCGCAAGGGTCCCAACAACACCCTCACCGCAGGCCCCGACTATCCCGGCAGTCCCTGGGCCATCGGCTCGGCCGACGGCGGTCACACTGCAGTGGCGCCCGAGCTGGGCACCCTCGACGACTTCGACCACTTCGTGAAACGGGCCCGCGACCTCGGCATGGAGGTGGCTCTCGACTACGCCCTCCAGTGCTCGCCCGACCATCCCTGGGTGGCCGCGCATCCGGAGTGGTTCCATCAACGGCCCGACGGCTCCATCCAGTACGCCGAGAATCCACCCAAGAAGTACCAGGACATCTACCCGATCAACTTTTGGCCCGATGGAAACCCGGCCCGCGAAGAGCTGTGGAAGGCATGCCTCGGGATCGTCGAGTTCTGGATCGGCCACGGCGTGGCCATCTTCCGGGTCGACAACCCCCACACCAAGCCGGTGGCGTTTTGGGAGTGGCTCATCCCCAGGGTCCGCGACGCTCACCCCGAGGTGGTGTTCCTGGCCGAGGCCTTCACCCGCCCGAAAGTCATGGCCAAGCTGGCCGAGGTCGGCTTCAGCCAGAGCTATACCTACTTCACGTGGCGGACGGTCAAGGACGAGCTGGCCGAGTACCTCGTCGAGGTTTCCCGCGGGCCGCAGGCCGACTACATGCGCCCGAACTTCTGGCCTAACACGCCCGACATCCTGGCCACCCCCCTGCGCAACGGACCTCCCGCCGCGTTCCGGCTCCGACTCGTCCTCGCCGCCACCATGGTGCCCTCATACGGCATCTACAGCGGGTACGAGTTGTGCGAGAACGATCCGGCATCGGTCGCCAACGAGGAGTACCTGTTCTCGGAGAAGTACGAGCTGAAGCAACGCGACTGGGAGACCACCGACTCACTCGCCCCGCTCGTGACCCGGCTCAACGAGATCCGCCGCGCCCACCCCGCCCTGGGCCAACTGCCAAACGTGGCCGTCCATCCCACCAACGGCCCCGACCTCCTGGCGTGGTCGCGCTGGACCGACGACCTGTCCGACGTGGTCGTCGTGGTCGTCAACCTCGATCCCTACGCGCCGCACGACGACACCCTCTCCATCGACCTCGGGGTGCTCGGCCTGCGGCGGGACCTGCCCTACGAGGCTCACGACGAGCTCACCGGCACCACCTACACCTGGCACGGGCCCAATCCCTACGTCCGCCTCGACCCGGCCGTGCAACCCGCCCACGTGCTCTCACTGCGTTCGCCCACGGTGATGCGTCGGTGACCGAGCTCGACCCCGGGTGGTACCAGCGGGCGGTGTTCTACGAAGTTTCGGTGCGGGGCTTCAATGACGCCAACCACGACGGCACCGGCGACCTGGCCGGCCTCATCGAGAAGCTCGACTATCTCCAGTGGCTGGGGGTCGACTGCTTGTGGCTCCTGCCCTTCTACCAGTCGCCCGGGCGCGACGGTGGCTACGACATCAGCGACTACTTCACGATCCTGCCCGAGTACGGCGACCTGGCCGATGCCGCCGAGCTGGTCGAGCAGGCCCATCGGCGGGGCATCCGGATCATCGCCGACTTCGTGATGAACCACACCAGCGACCAGCACCCGTGGTTCCAGGAGTCGCGCCAGGATCGAACCAATCCCAAGGCCGATTGGTACGTATGGACCGACGACGATCAGCGGTGGTCCGAGGCCCGCATCATTTTCGTCGACACGGAGCGGTCCAACTGGTCGTGGGACCCCCAGCGCCAGCAGCACTACTGGCACCGCTTCTTCTCCCACCAGCCCGACCTCAACTTCGACAACCCCGAGGTCCAGCAGGCGATGATCGACGCTATCCGCTTCTGGCTCGACATCGGCCTCGACGGGTTCCGCCTCGACGCCGTTCCCTACCTGTACGAGCGCGACGGCACCGACGGCGAGAACCTGCCAGAGACGCACGAGTACCTGAAGCGCGTGCGCAAGGAGATCGACTCCACCCACCCCGGCGCCGTCCTGCTAGCCGAGGCCAACCAGTGGCCGGCCGACGTTGTCGACTACTTCGGCGACGGCGACGAGTGCCACATGTGCTTCCATTTCCCCCTCATGCCCCGCATGTTCATGGCCATACGGCGGGAGGAGCGCCACCCCATCACCGAGATCCTCGCCCGCACCCCCGAGATTCCCGAAGGGGCACAATGGGGGATATTCCTACGGAACCACGACGAGCTCACGCTCGAGATGGTCACCGACGAGGAGCGGGACTACATGTTCACCGAATACGCCAAAGACCCGCGCATGAAACGCAACATCGGTATCGGTCGTCGCCTGGCGTCGCTGGTCGACAACGACCGCGACGTCGCCGAGCTGCTCCACGGGCTCCTGTTCAGCCTTCCCGGCAGCCCCATCCTCTACTACGGCGACGAGATCGGCATGGGTGACAACATCTACCTCGGCGACCGCGACGGTGTGCGGACGCCGATGCAGTGGACCCCCGACCGCAATGCCGGGTTCAGCAAGGCCGATTTCGCTCAGCTCTACCTCCCCCCGCTCATGGACCCCGTGTACGGCTACCAGGCCGTCAACGTGGAGGCCCAGCTTCGCAACCCCGGCTCGTTCCTGCACTGGACGCAGCGCATGCTCGCCGTGCGCCGCAGCCGCAAAGAGATCTTCGGCACGGGCAGCCTCGAGGTGCTGCCGGCCGACAACCCGTCGGTGCTCGCTTTCATCCGCCAGGTCGGCGACGACGCCATCCTCTGCGTCAGCAATCTGAGTCGCTTCGCCCAACCGGTCGAGCTCAACCTGGCCCGCTTCGAGGGCCGCACACCGGTGGAGCTCGCCGGCCGGGTCCAGTTCCCGCGTATCGGCGACCTGCCCTTCCTGCTCACGCTGGGGAGCCATGGCTTCTACTGGTTCGACCTGATCGACTTCGACAAGGTCAACGCCGACCTGGTCAGCGCCGACCTGGACGAACGAGGATGATCGACCCTGAGGCTCTTCTGCCCGGGCTTGTCGCCCTTCTACCCCGCCAGCGCTGGTACAGCAGTACCGAGGCCCCCGCGACCATCGAGGTGGTCAGGACCGAGGTCGTCCGTGACGACTGGCCGGCCCTGATCGGGCTCGTCGTCAAGGCTGACTCCGCCCTGTACCAGGTGCTGGTAGGCCTGCGCCCGATCGACGAACATGCCGATTTCTTCCGGGGAAACGATGATGCCATCCTCGGGGAGGTGCGGACCACGTCGGGGCCGGCCATGGCTTACGAGGCCACCGTCGATCCCGACCTCGGGCTCCTCCTGCTGGAGCACGTCACCGGCGGACGGGAGTCGGCGGAGCGGGTGCGCCCGATCGGCGTCGAGCAGTCGAACACCTCGTTGGTCTACGACGATCGCCTGATCATGAAGGTCTTCCGCCGGCTCCAGCCCGGTCCCAATCCCGAGGTCGAGGTCACCGAAAGGCTGGCGGCGTTGGGCTTCGAGCACGTGGCCACACCCGTCGCCTCGATTACCTACGACGACGTCCACCTCGCCGTCGTCCAGCAGTACCTGCTCGGTGCCACCGAGGGTTGGGCCATGGCCCTCACGTCGCTACGCGACCTGTTCGGGGTGCACGACACCCAGCCGCTCCCCGTGATCACGCCGGGCGCCCCGCCGATCGTGGCCGATCCGGCCGAGGCAGGCGGCGACTTCTCGGGCGAGGCTGAACGGCTGGGCGTGGTGACCGCCGAGCTCCACCTGGCCCTGGCCGAGGCGTTCGGCAAGAACCGGGGTGACGCGCCGGCCTGGGCCGACTCGATCGGCGCCCAAGCGGCGACCCTGAGTGACCGTGACCTCGACCCCGAGCTCCCTCGTGGGGTCCTCCAGGCCCTGCGCGACGTCACTGATCCGGGTTGGTCGATCCGGGTGCACGGCGACTACCACCTGGGCCAGGTCATGCGCACCGATGCCGGCTGGTTCGTGCTCGATTTCGAGGGCGAGCCCATCCGTTCGCTCGAAGCGCGCCGCCGCCCCACGTCGCCCCTGCGCGACGTGGCCGGCATGCTGCGCTCGTTCCACTACGCCTCCATGTCCGGGTTGGCCGATCGCAGTGAGATCGAGGTGGCCCAGGCCTGGGAGGACCGCAACCGGGGGGCCTTCCTCGATGGGTACCTCACCGAGGCGAGCAAGGGCGACATCCTCCCGACCGACGAGGGATCGGTCGACGCCGTACTGTCCGCGTTCGAGTTTGAGAAGGCCGTGTACGAGCTGGGCTACGAGAAGGCCTACCGGCCGAACTGGATCGGCATTCCCCGGGCTGCCCTTCGCCGTCTCAACCAGAAGCGCCAGGGCGACGGTGCCTCCAACGACGAAACGCTCACGAAAAGGACCGGCCCATGAACCCGAGGTCCCCAGCGTCAGGCAAGCCCGCCACCTCGGAGTCAGGGCCTCCCGGGTCGCCTCCTCCCGCCGCCGACAAGGCCGCTGCCGAACCTCGAGCCACTGATCCCCTCGCCGGGGAGACGGCGGCCCTGGTCGCTGGGGTTCTCGGCGACCCGCATCGTGTCCTCGGGCCCCATTCCCAGGGGAAGGCCACGGTCGTGCGGGCCTGGAAGCCCGATGCCGAAACCGTCACGCTGCGCCTCGACGACGGGTCGAGCCAGCCGATGACACGCGTCCACGACGCCGGCCTGTTCGCCGCCGAGGTGGCCGAAGGTCTCGCTCCTGCTCTCTTGGACGCGGCCGAGGCGACCTACCGCTTCGAGGTGGCGTACACCGGCGGTGAGTCGTTCGTGGTCGACGACCCCTACCGGTTCTGGCCCACGCTCGGCGATCTCGACCTCCACCTCTTCGGCGAGGGCCGTCACCAGGCGTTGTGGAAGCACCTGGGCGCCCATCCCCGCCGGCATCAGGGCGCCGACGGCACCGCCTTTGCGGTGTGGGCGCCGAGCGCCCGCAGCGTGCGGGTCGTCGGCGACTTCAACTCCTGGGACGGTCGACTCTGTCCCATGCGCGCCCTGGGCAGTTCGGGCGTGTGGGAGCTGTTCGTGCCCGACGTCGGCGTCGGCCAGCACTATAAGTACGAGATCCTCACCGCCGCCGGGGCTCTCACGCTCAAGGCTGATCCCTTTGCCTTCGCCACCGAAGCCCCACCACAGACCGCCAGCGTGATCGCCAGCCCGATCCACCAGTGGGCCGACGACGAGTGGGTCGCCAACCGGGCGAGCACCGACCCCCGCTCGCGGCCCATGTCGGTGTACGAGGTCCACCTGGGCTCGTGGCGACGGGTACCCGAGGAGGGCGATCGCCCGCTCACCTACAAGGAGATGGCCGAGCAACTCCCGGCCTACGTGGCCGACATGGCCTTCACCCATGTCCAGTTCATGCCCGTGGCCGAGCATCCGTTCACCGGCTCGTGGGGCTATCAGGTGAGCGCCTACTACGCCCCCACGGCTCGCTTCGGAACGCCCGACGACTTCCGGGCCCTGGTCGACGCCTTCCACGCCCGAAGAATCGGCGTGCTCATCGACTGGGTCCCGGCCCACTTCCCCAAGGACGAGTTCGCCCTGGCCAACTTCGACGGGACCGCGCTCTACGAGCATGCCGATCCTCGTCAGGGCGAGCATCCCGACTGGGGCACCCTGGTGTTCAACTTCGGGCGACACGAGGTGGTCAACTTCCTGCTGGCCAACGCCCTGTTCTGGATCGAGGAGTACCACATCGACGGGCTCCGGGTCGACGCGGTGGCGTCGATGCTCTACCTCGACTACTCCCGCAAGGAGGGCGAGTGGGTGCCGAACCAGTTCGGCGGCCGCGAGAACATCGAAGCCGTCGAGTTCCTGAAGCAGGTCAACACCGTCGTCTACGCGGAGCACCCGGGCGTGATGATGGTGGCCGAGGAGTCGACCGCGTGGCCCGGTGTGTCCAAGCCCGTCTACGGGGGTGGGCTCGGGTTCGGGTTCAAGTGGAACATGGGCTGGATGCACGACACGCTCCAGTACTTCTCCAAGGATCCGGTCCACCGCCGCCACCACCACTCCGACCTCACGTTCGGCCTGCTCTACGCGTTCTCCGAGAACTTCGTCCTGCCCCTGTCCCACGACGAGGTTGTGCACGGCAAAGGCTCGCTCGTGGCCAAGATGCCAGGCGACGGCTGGTCCAAGCTGGCCAACCTCCGGGCCATGCTGGGCTGGATGTGGGCCCATCCCGGCAGCCGCCTGCTCTTCATGGGCGGCGAGCTGGCCCAGGAGCGGGAATGGTCGCACGACCGCAGTCTCGACTGGCATCTGATCGATGCTCCCGGCCACGCCGGCGTGCAGGAGCTCGTCCGTCGCCTCAACCGCCTGGCCACGTCGCTGCCGGCGATCTACGAGGTCGAATACGACCCCGAGGGGTTCCGCTGGATCGACGCCAGCGACGCCGACCACAACGTGCTGGCCTTCGCCCGCTTCTCCGCCGACGGGTCCCAGACGCTGCTGTGCATCGCCAATTTCTCGGCGTCACCGCTCGGGGGCTACCGCATCGGGCTCCCCCGGCCCGGGCGATGGGAGCAGGTCCTGGAAACGTCATCCAGCGCCTTCGGAGGTCAAGGTCCCGACCAGATCGACGACCGGTGGGCCGACCCCGTCGCATGGCACGGCTTCGACCAGTC